>CAZDIA010000030.1:0-36871 GCA_964505385.1 uncultured Chitinophagales bacterium | reverse complement strand
TCCGCAGAAGTAAAAAATTCCTGAATGAGTTTTAAATCATTCCCAAAGGGTAATCCATCAGAGAATTAATGTATGCTAAAAAGTTAGGGTATTGTTTAAACCGAAGGATGGCAGGTATAAAAGTTCGGCAGGTAAGAAATGTCTGGCCGAATGTATTCCGGGCTTCCCGGTTTATTCCGGCTTCTTCCGCCTTTATGATCCAAAGTGGATTTGTGAAAAAGACCTTTTTGCTGCAAAGCCCGAACTTTTACAAGTATCATAATTTTACGATCTTTTTTTCTCATTCATCCCGGAATTATAATAATGCTAAAGGGATTCTAACTTTTTAGTCATATGAAATTTTATTTGCCCGTATTATGTATCATCGCAGGAATTTTTGCTATTCCGGGTAACTCTCTTGCCACTCAACCAATGGATATGCTTACGCCGGTATTTTCCAAACCCTCCGGTTTTTACGGCGACAACATATCCCTTACAATGGAGGTGGAACACCCTGATGCTCAAATTTATTACACCACCGACGGCTCGGAACCGGATGAAAACTCCAAAAAGTATGATGGCCCCCTAACTTTGGATTCCCGTGAAGGTGAGCCCAACGATATTTCTGAAATTCCGACCAATACCCTCGATCCGAATCATCCATATCGCGAAAACTGGGTACCTCCTCAGGGGGAAGTGTTCAAAATCAATGTAATCCGTGCAAAAGCTTTTTTGGATGACGGCACATCCGGGCACATCAATTCCGCTTCCTATCTCATTGACCCGAATGCCGAAGACGGACAGCGCTACACCATGCCGGTATTTTCCATAATGACTGATCCGGAGAATTTTTTTGATGATGAAATCGGTATTTATGTTGAGGGGGATACCGGGGAGAACTTTCATCAGCGCGGACGGGAATGGGAACGGCCGGTTTATATTGAATTTTTTGAGAAAGAGGGAGAAAAAGGCTTTGGCCAGGATGCCGGAGTACGCATTCATGGAGGTACCACGCGGAACCGCCCGAGAAAATCGCTACGGTTATACGCCCGGTCTGATTACAGTAAAACATGGTTCAACTATCCGCTCTTTGAAGATAAAGACGTGCCGCGCTACAAACGATTCCTGCTGCGTAATTCCGGTAACGATTGGAGTGAATCCATTTTTCGTGACGCCTACCTGCAACAGCTGATACAAAACAATACCGATATTGATGTGCAGCATTCACGACCCGCCATTGTCTTTTTGAACGGCGAATACTGGGGGATTCACAACATTCGCGACCGCTATGACGGCCGATATCTGGAATCTCATTACGGTGTGGATCCCGACCGTATAACCATTATGGAAAACAATGCATATCACGATAAAGGAAGTGAAGAAGGCGTACCGGATTATGATGAATTCTATGATTTTATAACTCAGAACCCGATGTCCGACCCGTCCAATTATGAGCAGGCCGGTAAGCTGATGGATATCGACAACTTCATCGATTATCAAATTCTTCACATCTTTACAAGGAACACCGATTGGCCGGGAAACAACAAGCGCTACTGGAAGTATGTCGACGGCACCACGGAGGCTGATATGCCGGACGGACAGGACGGTAGATGGAGATGGATGGCTTTCGATCTGGATTTTGGGTTCGGCCAGCAGTTCGATTATGTAGATCAATCCGGTGACAGCTACGGTGGTAACGATCCGTCACACAACACACTTGCCTTCGCGCTTGAGGAAGATGGTCATGACTGGCCCAATCCCTCCTGGAGTACGGCGTTGTTTCGCAACATGATGGAAAATGAAAATTTTGTCAGGGGATTTGTCAACCGGTTTGCGGATCACTTGAATACCTCGTTTCATCCTGAGCGAGCCACCGCCTTGCTTGATTCCATGAAATCAGATTATGAACCGGAAATGGCCGAGCACATCGAGCGGTGGACAGAACCCTCCTATGATTACTGGGAGAATGATATTGCCATCATGCAAGAATTTGCGGAACATCGCGCGGATGCTATGTTCGATATCATCAACAATCATTTTAATCTGGGCGGTACCGAAGAAATAACACTCGGCATAAACGACGAAGAGGCCGGCAACATTCGAATTAATTCCATGAGGGTTGAAAAATCGGTTGATGGCATCGATTCTCCTGTTTACCCCTGGACAGGCAGATACTTTCGCAACACTCCGGTTACTCTCATTGCCGAAGCCGAGGCCGGATATGAATTTACCGGCTGGACGGGCGACATTACTGAAGACAGTGACACTCTTCAGATTACACTCAATAAAGCCAAAACCATTTATGCCAATTTTGAAGATGGACTCGCTTTTGAAGGTGATGAGATGAACCCCATAGCATATGATATGGCTGACAGCACTTTTACATTTGATTACTGGAGTGATGAAGAGCCGGAGGGGAGTTTTCCTGAACATATGGTTTTCCAGCAGAGCTCGGTTAACGATCCCACACTGGGGACCGAAATGACCGATTCCTATTTCATCCCTTTTATAAGCGAAGACAACAATGAATATCACGCTGATGATCAGGACAAATTCGGCTATCCCTACCAGCTCACGGGTCGAACCCGAATCAACGGGCTGGGTGCGGAAGGCATTTCTATGATCAACACCGGGCGTGGTCGCGATCTCGGCGCTGTGTTACTGGCACTTGATACCCGGCAAGCTGAAGAACTTAAAATCCACTGGAAAGCCGAAACCCGGCAGGCCAACAGCCGGAAATATAACATTCGTCTGCAATACCGGACCGGTCTACTCGATGAGTGGAGGGATGTGGTGGATGACGGCGGCGAAGTTGTTGAATATGAACGGCAGGAAACTGGTCATACCAAAGATTTTGAAAATATCCCGTTTCCTGAAGATGCCTATGGCCGTCCGTACGTTCAGTTACGGTGGAAATACTACTACACCGGAGAAAGAGTAACCGAGGCGTTCGGCAGTCGTGATGAGTTGCGAATTGATGATATTGGAGTTGAACTGGTATCTTTTGTATCTGCCGGCAAAGAAGAGGAAATTCCGGAGACATTTACACTCAAATCCAATTATCCCAATCCATTTAATCCGGTAACCCGGATTGAGTACGAACTGCATCAATCTGTCGAAGTGGAACTCGACATCTATTCTATTGAAGGGCGTTTAATTTCAAGCAAAAATCCGGGGCAGCAACAACCCGGAGTGCACTCCTATAAATTTGACGCTTCCGATCTTTCCAGTGGTGTTTATCTGTACCGAATTACAGCAGGCGGGGAAAGTCAAACTCAAAAAATGACTTTAATCCGATAAGGGATTAAACAGAAAGTGGAGCGATTTTACATTTGCAGTAATCTGAGTTCGATTGTTTTTTAAATATACAGAATTTATGTATGCAGAAATTCTACGCATTTGATAATCGAACTCAGGTTTACCGGCAATTTGTTTGATGAAGGAAAATTGATGAGTGCTGTTTCCGAGTGGCTGTGCGCTACAGATCATCATAAACAGCACTCTGAGCGAATCCGGTTATTTGATAAATGTCATGCTACGGGTCAGTTCTTCATTTTTCGTCTTTAGCCGGTATATATACACTCCGGCAGATAAACCTGAAGCATCAAAATGTACCTCATGCCGGCCGGCCGAAACATTTCCGTCTTTCAAAACCGTGATTGATCGTCCGGTTATATCAAATACTTCCAGTTTAACCGAAGTCTGTTCATCAATTTCGAAGCTAATCAGAGTAACCGGGTTGAAAGGATTGGGATAGTTTTGCTCAAGAACGATATCTTCGGGTTTTTCGGCTTTTTCATCCTCAAATGAACTCGTAAACTCATCTTCGATTTCACGGATCAGCGGATAACCTTCCCCTTCCTCAATCATCCAAACCTCATCGAAGTCCCAGTTTTCAAAACTTGCCTGCATCTGCATTTCATCAGTAGTAAGTCCTGTGGTGCCGTCATCACTTGCATCTCCCACACCTGCAGTGATTTCACTTAATTCAAAGTCCCAATAATTATCCTCAAGACTTCCGCCACGCTCAGAACCCACGATAGCACCTACATCTTCACTGCCCGTAATTGACACGCCGGCATAATAAGTGCGTAATATTTCACCGCTGTTTCTGCCGGCTATTCCCGCCACTTCGTCGTCGCCTTCTACTTCTGACCATGAGTAAGAGTCCCGGATCAGACTTTCATCATTTTCGCCCACCAATCCACCGATATTTCCATCTTCACCGATAACAGTTCCGGTAGAATAAGTATATCGGATGATGCCATCGTCTTCATTTTCACCGGCCAGACCGCCCACTTCATCGGCGCCACCAGTAACATCACCTGTGGCAAAAGAATATTCAATAATGCTTTCTTCGTTTTCCCCCACAAGTCCTCCGACATTATCTCCGCTGCCGGCTACATCGCCGGTGGCATAGGAGTAACGGATGATAGCTCCATCTTCATTTTCACCGGCCAGGCCGCCGACTTCCTCGGCGTTTCCGGTCACATTGCCAATTGCGTAGGAATATTCAATAATACTCTCTTCATTTTCTCCAACCAGACCGCCGATATCATCACCTTCTCCTGTCACATCACCTTCAGCATAAGAATGAGAGATCATGCTTCCAGTTTCAGACTGCCCGACCAAACCTCCTACTTCATCTCCCATACCGGTTACATCTCCTGTTGCATAGGAGTTTTCTATGGTGCTTCCGTCCAATTCTCCCACCAGGCCACCAACATCATCACCTTGTCCCGTAACATTTCCGGTCGCATGGGATTCGATAATCAGGCTTCCGGTTTCGGCCTCTCCGACCAGACCGCCAGTCTCCTCGCCTTCTGAGGTCACATCTCCGGTAGCAAATGATTCTATAATACTGCTCTCTTCCAACTCACCAACCAGACCGCCCACATCATCGGCATCCGGGCTTTCTCCGGTAACATTGCCTTCTGCAGATGAACTTTTTATTTCAGATCCATCATCTGCCTGTCCTAACAGACCACCGATTTCATCATCAGTGCCTGTAACTTCCACATTGCTGTGACAGTCTGTGACTTCGGTCATTCGTACAGACCCGGCAAGTCCGCCGACTTTTTGCCGGTTTGCTGTGATTTCCCCTTCTGTGGTTGAGTTTTCAATGACGGCACCTTCGCCTGAGCCCACCAACATTCCGGCCCGGCTGAATGTATCATGGCTTGAGTTACTTGTAACCGAACCTGATACGGAACTGTTAATAATTGAGCCGGTGAGGGATCCGGCTATTCCACCCGATTTTTTGCCTCCCGTTATGGATACCTGTTCAAGATGGAGATTGCGAATTTCCCCTGAAGCTACTCCGAATAATCCGGTGAAGCGGTCTTCCCGGTTGATATCCAGGTTTTCGATAGTGTGATCGTTTCCATCGTATACACCGCTGAATTCCTCATCGGCATCACCGATGGGTTCAAAGTCGGCAACTTCCGACATATCGATATCGGCAATCTGGATGAAATGATCATCCATATAATTACCGACTTCAAGCAGCTGACCGGAGTCTCCAACCTGCCAGGGATCCTGCTGGGAACCATCACCGCCTTCAAATTGAGCATAAGCGCTAAGGGAATTTATGGAAAACAAGGTAGTTATTAATAAACTGCGGCACAATAGTTTACAGGTATAAAAATTTAGCATTTATAATCTGATTGGTTATGATAATATTACTTGTTAAATCGAAACAAGATTATATCTCCATCTTTGACTTCATACTCACGCCCTTCAGATCGCATTTTGCCCTTCTCTTTAGCTGCCGCTTCGGATCCACATTGTACAAAGTCTTCATACTTTATAGTCTCGGCCCGGATAAAACCCTGTTCAAAGTCAGTGTGAATCTTGCCGGCAGCTTCCGGCGCTTTCAACCCTTTGGGGATCGCCCAAGCACGGGTTTCCTTCTCATTATAGGTATAGAATGTGATCAAGCCGAGTTTTTCATAAGCAGTTTTAATCAGTCGATCCAGTCCGGATTCTTTAAGGCCGACCGCTTCAAGAAAGGAAGCTTTTTCTTCTTCATCATCTAATTCGGTAATTTCAGCTTCGATGTTGGCACAAATGGCAAGCGTTTCGGCATCCCGGGCTGCAGCGTAAGCTGCCACCTGTTGATAAGCCTCATTTTGAGAGGTATCCGGCAGGTCGTTTTCATCGGTATTGCAAACATAAAGAACAGGTTTTACGGAAAGGAGAAACAAATCCCGCCAGGCCTCACTATCTCTGTTAAAGTCGAATGATCTTGCAGGATTGCCTTCTTCAAGATGATTGCGAAGTTTGGTTATGTCAGCAATATAGGTCTGGATTTTTTTATCTCCGGACTTGCTTTGTTTTTTCAGCTTTTCTTCCCGCCGTTCCACAATTTCAAGATCTTTTAATATGAGCTCGCTTTCTATGATATTGATATCCCGGATCGGGTCGATATTGCCTTCCACATGAACTACGTCATCATCTTCAAAACAGCGTACTACGTGGATGATTAAATCCACTTCACGAATGTGAGATAAAAAAGCGTTGCCTTTACCTTTGTCTTCAGAGGCTCCCTCTACCAACCCTGCGATATCGATAAATTCAATGGCGGTTGGTTGTTTGTGCGGTGGTTGTACCAGCTCATAGATTTTTTCAAGACGATCATCAGGAACCGGTACTACACCGATATTGGGATCAATCGTGCAAAACGGAAAGTTCTCCGCTTCAGCGCCGGCGTTGCTCAATGCATTAAACAAGGTGGATTTTCCCACATTCGGCATCCCGACTATTCCGCATTTGATACTCATTACGTACTCCCTGCTTTCTGAGATTTATTGTTGATCATTCTTGACATACAAAGCATCAAACTTTCCCCAAACTTTGCCGGCAATTCATAGCACTTGTTGCTACTATAGTGGCTATTATAAGGCGTTAAGATAAAGTTTTACTACTGTCCGACTAAAAAATTGAAAGGTACACCCCGGAAGGTTTCCCATTCAAGTCGTACATTCGGGTTGAACCAACAATCCAAAATAAACGACCATGAACAAAAATACGGAAATTCAGTTTGTCGGACAGCCTAAAGTTGGGGTTGACTTTTTAGGTGGTGCTGTTGATTGATTCGACTACCATTCGGCTATTCAGTGATTTGCTCAAAGGTGTGGGATGCAACCCTAAAGGCAGTGGCAAGAAAAAAGGCGAGTTGAAAATTCACATGCTTATTGACGCGGTGCAATGGATCGTCTCACCAAATTGGGGGGTGCCGGTGGGCAATCAGACAGTGCTACTGAGAGGCATAAATCACACTCCGAGGTTATGAGCGAGTTGCTCAGGGAGCTGGTTCGCATCCGGGTTCGCCCGTATTATCTCTATCCGGCAAATCTGATCGGTGCACAAATATCATTAATCAAATAAATCGGAGTGTGTACCGGTTCGGATAAGTATAAGCTCCTCATTATTAATTTTATAGATCAACAGCCAATCGGGTTCTATATGGCATTCTCGAGTATCTTTATAATTGCCTATTAACTTGTGATCTTTATGCTTAGGATGTAGCTTATGCTCTCTTGCCAAGGTAGTAATTACTTCCTTAAAAACAGTGAAAGACTTTCCCTGCTTTTTCATCTTCTTGACGTCTTTTTCGAAGCGATTGGTACGCGTAATCTTTTTCATTCGATATCAAGATCCCCAAAAAGTTCTTCCGGAGACTCAAATTCAGTTAAATTTTTTCGGGAGTCAGCATCAGAAAGAGCCTTAATTGTAGTTTCATTGGGTATTTTTACATCAAATGGCAAACCTTGATGTAGTTTAACTTGCTTAAAAAAAATTCTGATGGCATCGCTGGTATTGAGGCCAAGTTCTTCAAAAATTAATTCGGCATCTTTCTTTAGCTCGGGTTCAACCCTTGCCCGTACTGTGGAAGTTTTATCAGGCATAGTATTAAATTTAAGGTGATTACATGATCAATGTAGCACATAGGTGCTACAGATGTAACGTAAAATTGAAAGCTTAGGTATAAAGTTTATACTTTGTTTAATTCGATAGATCCATCACCTACTTACCATTCTGCAGCAGTTTTTTCAGCTCGCTTACCAGCAGCAGTGATTCCACCGGTGTCATTCGGTTGGGGTCGGTAGCTTCCAGTTTGTTTTTGACGGTCTCAAGATTGGGATCAATTTCGGACTGAAACAGTGACAGCTGTGGAATTTCCTCCTGTTTATCCATCTGCCTGACCGTCTTTGCCGCCGCTTTTTTCTTTCCTTCAGCTCCGCCTTTTAACGTGCCGTTGGAGTCGGTGAGATCAAGATGCTGAGATTCCAGGTTATTGAGTATTTCCTTGGCCCGATCTATGACCAGAGATGGCAGCCCCGCCATTCCGGCCACCTGAATTCCGTAACTGTGATCCGCCCCGCCTTTAACCAGCTTTCGCAAAAAGATCACCTTGCCGTTGTGTTCCTTTACTTGAACGTTGTAGTTAGCAACTCGTTCGTATTTGTTTTCAAGCTCGTTCAGCTCGTGATAGTGTGTGGCAAAAAGTGTTTTGGCCGCCACGGCTTTCTGATTATGCAGATATTCCGCCAGCGACCAGGCAATGCTGAGTCCGTCGAAGGTGCTGGTGCCGCGGCCGATTTCATCAAGCAGAATGAGTGACTTCGGGGTGGCATTATTCAGGATGTTGGCCGCCTCGTTCATTTCCACCAGAAACGTGCTTTCACCGGCCGCCAGATTATCGCTTGCCCCCACACGTGTAAAGATTTTATCCACCATGCTGATTTCAGCATCTTCAGCCGGTACAAAACTGCCAACCTGCGCCAGCAGAGTGATCAGCCCGACCTGACGCAGAATCAAGCTTTTCCCGGCCATGTTCGGACCGGTGATGATCATTATCTGCTGCTCATCATTATCCAGATACACATCATTCGGGATGAACGGCTCGCCCTGCGGCATCGATCGCTCAACGACCGGGTGCCGCCCCGATTTGATGTTAATCGCCTGACCATCCGTCACTTTCGGCTTGCTGTAGTTGTATTTCCAGGCGACATCAGCCAGACTCTGCAGGCAATCCAGCCGGGCAATGGCTGCGGCATTTTGTTGTACTTCTTCGGCGTATTCGGAAACATAATTAACCAGCTCCCGGAAAATCTCGTACTCGAGCGTCTGCATCCGTTCTTCGGCCGAAAGAATTTTCTCTTCAACTTCCTTCAGATCCGGGGTGATATAACGCTCGGCATTTACGAGCGTCTGCTTACGTATGAAATCCTCCGGCACTTTATCCTTATGGGTATTGGTTACCTCGATATAGTACCCGAACACCTTGTTATAGCCGAGTTTTAGCGAGGAAATTCCGGTGCGATCAACCAAATCCTTCTGGATGCTGGTGATGTAATCTTTGCCATTACGGGCGATATCCCGGATTTCGGCAAGCTCATCAGAGTACTCGGCGCGGATGATGCCCCCTTCGCGCACACTTGCCGGCGGATCATCCACTATCGCCTTGTTGATGCGGTCCTGTAAATCCACCAGGCTTCTCAGCTCTTCGTTGATGGCGGCCAGCATCGGATCTTCCTGCCCCGATATCTGCATTTTGACGCGCGGAATCTGTGCGAGTGAAAGTGAAAGCTGCCGTAAATCGCGGGCATTTGACCGCCCCACACAAATTTTGGAAATCAGACGCTCGAGATCGCCCACCTGTTCAAGCTCTTCACGCAGGTTGCCCCGCAACTCATGATCAAGATGAAGCGCCTCCACCGCATTAACCCGTTCACGGATCGGACGAAGCTGGGTAAGCGGCTGCATCACCCACTTGCGAAGCATGCGTCCGCCCATTGCTGTGCAGGTTTCATCCAGAATAGAAATCAGGGTGCCGTCGGTATTATTTTCCTGCAGGCTGGTGGTAAGCTCGAGGTTGCGCTTGGTGGCTCCATCCAGCAGCATATAATCCGAATTTTGATACGCATAAAGTCGGCGAAGCTGTGATAGTGACTTCTTTTGATTTTCTTTCACATAATGCAGCAGCGCGCCTGCGGCAACGTGGGCATATTCCAGATGCTCAACACCAAACCCTTTTAGAGAGTGGGTTTTGAAGTGTTCGGTAAGAAGTTCGTAACCAAAAGTGCCTTCATACAGCCAGTCTTCCTGAAAGGTGATCACGAAATCATCCAGGGCCTCAAGTGAATCCGAGGATTTAAGTTTTTGATTAATCAAAATTTCAGAAGGCATGAGCGATTGCAGAAAACCGGACAGCTCGCCGCGTTCGATCTGGCTGAGTGCAAATTCGCCGGTGGAGATATCCGAGAAGGCGAGGCCGACGGTGCTTCCGGAAAAATGAAGGGCACAAATATAATTATTTCGTTTCTGCTCAAGCACATTGTCGCTCATCGTCACGCCGGGCGTAACCACTTCGCTAATCTCCCGCTCGACCACCTTTTTCCCCTTTGCTTTGGCTTCGGAAGGTTCTTCGGATTGATCGCACACTGCCACACGATGACCTTTCCGCACCAGTTTGGGCAGATAACTTTCCAGTGCATGATAGGGAAAGCCTGCCAGCGGTGTCTGATCCCCGCCGTTATTGCGCTTGGTAAGCGTGATGCCGAGTTCCTTACTTAGCAATTCGGCATCTTCGGAAAAAGTCTCGTAAAAATCCCCCACACGGAACAGCAAGATGGTTCCGGGATATTGCGCTTTGATGCGCTCATATTGCGTCATCAGTGGCGTTTTTGAGGGCTTTTTACTCATATCATCTGGCTTTTTAATTATGATTGAATATAGGCACAAAGGCGGGGATGCACAAAGGTAACAGGAGGCTGATGAAGTGTTAAATCAGGTTTGAAAGATATAGGATTTTGCGAATAATAAAATGTCATGTGGCTATTCCCCTTGCAATTTTTCCTTTTCTATATAGTTTCATATTTACACCATAACGAAACTTCATAATATGCCAAGTATAACCATAAAAAATATACCCAAGCCTGTTTATAGCAAACTGAAGAAACAGGCAGAAGCCCAACGTCGCAGTATGAACAGCGAAATTATAGCTTGTTTAGAGCGATCTGTCGAGCCGAAGCGTGTTTCTCCCGATGAAGTCCTGCGGCAAGCCCGGATGATGAGAGAAAAAGTCAGAGGGAGCTTGTCTGCTGAAGAGATCCGGGATGCTATTGATCAAGGCAGGCCATGATTGTTGTTGACACAAATATACTTGCTCAATTTTGGCTGCCATCAGATCATACAGAACTATGCGAGCAATTATTTCAGTGGGACCCGGAATGGGTTGCTCCGGTTCTGTGGAAAAGTGAATTCAGAAACGTGGTCATTCTTTACATGAGAAAAAATCTCATTGATCTGCCGGAAGCAATACAAATTACTGAAAAAGCAGAAAATCAGATGAAAGAACGCGAATTTCATGTGAATACAGTTCAAGTTTATAGTCTTGCAAATAAATCTGTTTGTTCTTCCTATGACTGTGAATTCATCACTCTTGCGGAAGAACTGAACACGAAATTGATAACGATTGACAAGCAGATCCTTCACTCGTTTCCTGAACATTCTGCTAATCCTTTAGATGTCTTAGATTCATGATCTGTTGATCTCACTACATAACAATATTTAAGCTAAAGAGGACGAGTTCGCATAGGCCGTTGTTCGTTACTCGTTTCTCGTTAGTCGTTAATGGTTTGCAAACGAGAAACGACAAACACTGAATGAGTTTATAATAGAAGATTATAGTAAGTTAGGGTAAGTATTAAACTTAGCTGATGAAGCATCAAAAGCTACAACGCAGTTTTTTTCTGGATGATCAGGTCGTTTCGCTTTCACGGCAGCTTCTGGGCAAACGATTGTGCGTTCGGTCTCCGGAAGGATTGGCGGTTGGCCGGATTATCGAAACCGAAGCGTATGACGGGCTGACCGATAAGGCATCGCACGCCTACAACGGAAGAAGAACACCGCGTACGGAAATCTTTTATCACAAGGGGGGAGTGGCGTATGTCTATCTGTGTTACGGAATTCACAGTTTGTTCAATATCATCACCGGACCGGCGGAAGTGCCTCATGCGGTATTGGTTCGCGCGGTGGAACCGGTTGAGGGGACCGACCTGATGCTACAAAGGAGAAATCAGGAAAAAGTTAAACGTAATACCACCGGAGGACCTGCACTTGTAAGTCAGGCATTGGGCATCACCCTTGATGATAACGGAGTTGATTTGGTTAACTCGCACATCTGGCTGGAAGAGGATGGATTTTCACCGGAAGAAATCATGGAAGGGCCGAGAGTGGGTATAGGCTATGCAGGGGAGGATGCTAAATTGGACTGGAGATTTTGGATTGCAGGCAACCGGTTTGTGAGCCCGGCCAAATAAAAAAGCCTGACCGGAAAGACCGGGCAGGCTTTTAAAATCAAATTGAACAAATGATCAGCGAGGATCCTGAGGGGGAGCCTGTTGCTGCTGCTGTTGTTGCGGCATATCCTGAGTTTCCATTATAATTTCCTCAGCACGTTCGGCAAGTTCCTGATCCTGATTAATACCCATCAGAATTTCTTCGTACCGCTCCAGTCCCATATCTTCCTCTTCAATAAATTCTACCATTTCCTCTTCTGCTTCTTCTTGAAGCTCCATTATTTGATCCATGGCCTCATCGTAATTTTCCATTTCGGAGCTTGAAGCATCTATTTCATCCCGGGGTTGTCCCATTTCTTCAGCTTGCATGATTTCCTGAAACTTCTGGATATCTAGTCCGGACTCCTGGATAATCGGCTGGAATTGCATCTGAAGTTGCTGGTTGATATCCTGAACTTCCACAAAAATATCAACCCATTCTTCGAGTTCTTCATCGGAAACTTCCACAGGCTCAACGGGTTCCTGTTGCATGGGCAGATCCTGAGCCTGAGAAAAGCTGAAGCCTGCAAACAGAAAAGCTACTGTGAGAAGTGTAGTAAGCAATTTAAGCATAATAAGCGATTTTAAATTTGTATAAGAATTAGCCTTTACCTAACCCATAAAGTAATAAAATATTTCAAAAAATTTAATGACTGTTAATTTGAGGTGGGTGATTTAATCTGACTAAAAGTCTTCAGGAAGGCGTTGGCATACCTTCCTATGGAACCAAAACTCAATTTGAAGATGTAAAGATGTGAAGAAGTAAAGATACTAAGATATAAACCCAAACCACTTTCTTTTCTTGAATTCCCGGCTTCCTAAATTCTTGTCATCTTGACTTCTTAATACTCTTTAATTCTTTATATGACAGGGGTACATTAAAAAAGCCTGAACTCTGTGAGTTCAGGCTTTTTTATTTAATACCTGGTTAGAACAGGGTATTTCGCAGAGTTATTAGGAAGGATCCTGGGGTGGGGGTTGTTGTTGCTGCTGCTGCTGTTGATCCATTCCCTGGGCTTCCATAATCATATCCTGTGCTTTTTCCATAAGTTCAGGATCCTGATTGATGGCCATCTCGATTTCTTCGAATCGTTCCCACTCCATTCCTTCTTCTTCTACTTTATCCTGCATGTCTTCTTCGAAGTCGGCTTCGAGTTCTTGAATTTCTTCCATAGCTTCATCGTAGCTATCCCACTCGCCGCTTGAAGCATCAATTTCATCCCGGGTTTGCCCCATTTCTTTGGACTGTGCTATTTCCTGAAATTTTTCTATTTCAATTCCGGCGTCTTCAAGCACCTGTGGAAGCTGCATTTGAAGCTGTTGCTGCAGATCCTGAACTTCGATAAAGACATCAACCCATTCCTGGAGTTCTTCATCAGAAACTTCAATAGGTTCTACTTCTTCTTGCTCCATGGGTAAATCTTGCGCCTGGGCAAAAGAAAACCCCATGAGTA
Organism: uncultured Chitinophagales bacterium; assembly: GCA_964505385.1. Taxonomy (GTDB): domain Bacteria; phylum Bacteroidota; class Rhodothermia; order Balneolales; family Natronogracilivirgulaceae; genus SLJN01. The sequence continues at coordinate 23,091 of CAZDIA010000030.1, read as the reverse complement.
GCATTACAGTTGTGAATATAGATGTGAGTTTAGTGAGCATGATTTTTTATTTTAGTGATATTTGTGAATGACAAAACCCTAACCTAATAAACGAGTTTTTATTTTTATTTATGAACCTGCTTAGCCCATATTAATTAAGTTATTACATTAATTAACATATTATTTATAATCAAGAAGTGTTTTTCATTATAATTGGTAGTTTGAAAACCAGCTATATTTATCAAAGGTTTTGTTTTAACATTTTTTAAAGTGTTTCAGGCGTATAATTGCCGTCAATTCCCCGTTCAAAGGAAGTTAATATTAAGAATCTAAATTTTTATAGAAATCTTCAAAATGTGATTCGAGCAAATGCCGCTCAACTTTCATACCACAATTTAAGTTAAATAGTGCCTCTTAAAAAGTGCCATTATCTTCGCGCACCTTGATCTTGGAGTTATTTTAGGTCACTTTGAGTTTACTTACAGACACTGATTAGATTACTATGAGAAGCAAAACTGTTGCATGGGTTGGAATTTTGGTACTTGTGCTTGCAGGATTATCAATTTTGTATTTTTGGTATACGCAAGCATTACATCCGCTTGATTACGATGAATATAATGATCTGAGCGTACGTCTCTACGGCGAGGCTGACCCTAATCTGAGAATTATCGCACAGGCCCTGGAAGAGGAATGGACGATGGAGGAATTCCAGGCAAATCTTTCAGATGTAAATAAGGTACTCTATTATAATGAAGATGTGACGGGGGATAGATACTCTGAGTTTGTATTGCTTGATGTAAAGGATGATCAGCCGGAAGAGACACTCACGGGTGAAGATTTCGAATTTGTTATAAACCGGCTTATAGTATATCAAAAAAGACCGGATGGGATTCTACCAATATTTACCATAGATCAGGATGCTTTACTTGATGAGGATGGAGATCAATTGCTTGATCAGGTGCGTGCTGAATATGGGTATGCTTTGCGCACCAGCACTTATGAACATGAGGAGTTATATGATCAACCGGTGCAATTGTTCCACCTCGTTATTGTGGATGAAGATGGCAGCGCAGCCAGTGACCAGATTACGGTGTTTTGGAATCCCACCGAGCAAAAATACCAGGTTATGACACCGGATATGTGATGGCTTAACTGCCTAAAACCATTAAAGCTGTTGTAAGTTTTATAAATTGCGGGTTAATTCGTTTCTTGTTTCTCAGTTGTCGTTTTAGAGTTGCTAAAGATTGGTTGAAGCGCTATCCAGCTGCAACGCAGAATGAGCAGTATCAGTAGCGGAAATGCGGCCGAATGAAGTGATTGGGGCCACAAATACCATCCAAGAGCGATAATTAATGGCGCAAGACCGGCGGCAATGAGATAAACTGTCGCTACAGAGCCCGGTTGGTTCATACGGAATAAAAGAGGTATAACCAAAAGATGAGTTGGCCATGCCCAGAACAGGTTTATGTTGTTGACGGTTTCCTGATGCAGCGATATGAACCAAAGAAAAGCAATAATCAACCCTATTAGACCGGATATGGTAAATAATGGTATATCAAACCATCTGGTTGTGAGGCGTCCATGATAGTAGTTTCTGATGGTAACAATGGCACCGATGATAAAAAGTGTCCAGGTAATCAGGTTAACCCAGGGAAGACTCTCTTTGGAAGCTTGATACCCGTCAATCCACATTAGAGTATCCTTGCTTGCAACAAGGGGCTGTTGTTCATTGTTTTTATATACAGTGGCGTGGTCAAAAGCTTCAAGCAGATAATCCGGAAGAAACATAGTTTCCCATGGCTCGGCTACCCGGTCTATCCGGCTGCCAAGTACCAAATCGATCCCGAAATCATAAAAAGGCCTGTCGTCGACATACAGATCGATCATTTGCCGGAAAGTAAGTTGAGGGTCGGGTTTTTCAGCAAACAGAATATCATCTCCCAGTACCTCTACGAGGGCGTCACGGATGCGTGTTGAACAGTTATCAAATAAAAAATCATATTGATAATAGCGGTTTTCCGGGCGGGCATTATTTTGGAGGAATTCAAACAGAGCTTGTTTTTGATCGGGTGAAAAACGAAGTACCTGTTCAATAATGGGGCGCTCTCTTTCACGGTAATGTTGCACAGCGCGTGAAAAATCCGCAACAGACAAAAAGTAGGTTAACTCGCCGTAAATAAACTTGGGCAAAAAAAATGTATCAAACTGGAAAGTGCCGTAATTGAAGGAGTAATCAATATTTTGCGCCTGATCTTTAACCCGTACTGCGCTGTGGCCAAACCACTCTTCAGGAGCTTCACCGGGAAGTATGGTAATGAGAGAAATCTGAGCTTCCTCCGATAATTCAACGGGTTGAGATAATGCGGGATTAGTGAAACCGGCTAAGGAAATTGATAAACAGGCTATAAAATAAATCGCTCGCATAGTAAGAATATTACAAAAACATAAAGATGGTTTTCAGATTAAGTTCAACGTAAGACCGGTTGGTTTGATTGATAAGATTACACAATAAATGTCACTCATTATTCCCGGGTGGATAAAACAAAAGCCACTTTATGTTTTCACATAAAGTGGCTTTTACGAATCAGATGGGTTACCAATCCGGCCGGTTAAGCATTATCCGGCGGAAAAATAAATGTTCCGTTGGATAACAAATCTCCGGTTATCGATGGCAGCCGATATTGGCCGGATAAAACCGATATCGGAGCCGAATATTTGATTTCGTTTGACTCATGTTTCCATGCAGATGATTCGGCGGTATAGGCATCGGCATTATCCTCTGTTTTGACATCAGAGTTAGCCTGAAGCGCATCACCATTCATCACGGTAAATATTGAGCCGGCCTCGATTGAGTTTTCTGCAGCAAGCATATCAGCATCTATAACCGTATGAATGCCTGCGGATTCCGTGTCTCCTTGCTGCTCCCAGAATGGCTGAGGCTGCAGCAATGGTGCCATAACTACACTCCAAATAGCCATCACGTTGATCAAAATATTCATGGATGGGCCGGAAGTATCCTTCAGCGGATCACCCACGGTATCACCGACGACGGTAGCGGCATGAGCTTCAGAACCTTTTCCGCCTTCATGGCCTTCTTCAATGTATTTTTTAGCATTGTCCCAGGCACCGCCGGCATTAGCCATAAACAAGGCAAGCGCGGCGCAGGAAATCAAGGCGCCGGCGAGTAGTCCTGCCAAAGCTTCAGCGCCGAGTACGAATCCGATACCAAGTGGCATGGCAATGGCAAGCAGGGCCGGCCAAACCAGGCGCTTCATGGCGCCGTCTGCAGCAATGGCAACACATTTTTCAGGATCGGGCTCCTCTTCGTATTTCAGAATTCCCGGCTTTTCACGGAATTGCCGTCTGATTTCTTCAATCATTTCAAAAGCGGTAGAGCCGACAGCTCTCATGGTAATGGAGCCATTGAAGTAAGCGGTCAATGCCCCGAGAAATAATCCTGCCAGTACCATCGGGTTAGCCACGCTGATACCCTCAGTGAATCCGGGGTAGCTTCTTTCAATCACCTCGATAAAAGCGAGTACCATTGTGAGGGCGGCTAATCCGGCTGCACTAATGGCGAATCCCTTACCGATAGCTGCGGTGGTATTACCAACGGAATCCAGCTTGTCGGTAATTTTACGGGTTTCAGGTCCCATCTCACTCATCTCAGCTATACCGCCGGCATTGTCGGCTACCGGTCCGTAAGCATCAATAGCCATTGTCATGGCGATGGTAGACAGCAAGCCGACAGCGGCAATACCAATGCCATATACACCGGCAAAAGCGTAAGAAACAAATATGAGAACAGCAATCACAACTACCGGAAATACGATAGATTGAAGGCCTACCGCAAAACCGTTAATAATTACGGTAGCAACACCGGTTTTACCGGAGCGTCCGATCATTCGTACCGGCGGTCCATTCGTATAATAATTGGTTACAATGGTGATGACAACACCACCCAGAGTTCCCAAAAATATGCTGAGCCATACCATTATGCTGATTCCGAAAATCTGAGTGAGAACCAGCGACAAAATCATAAACATAATCGACGCGGCGGCCTGACCATACTGAATGGTTTTGGAGGGATCCAGATGGGCTGTGCCTTTAACAACGCCGAATGCTATTAACGAACAAATGAGCCCGGTACTGGTTAACAGCAGAGGCAGCAACATTAATATGCTTTGAGCATATTCTGCAGGAGCATCTATAGATAACAATGCAGTTGCAGCACCGGCCGACATAGTAGCTGTGATAATCATAACTGCGATTTGAGAACCGCAATAACTTTCAAACAGGTCGGAACCCATACCGGCAACGTCACCTACGTTATCACCAACATTATCAGCAATAACACCGGGGTTACGCGGGTCATCTTCCGGAATGCCTTCTTCAACTTTTCCGACGAGATCCGCTCCCACATCGGCGGCTTTGGTAAAAATACCGCCACCGACCCTGTAAAAGAGGGCTACCACGGAAGCTCCCATCGCAAAACCTTCAATTGAAGTTGCGCCGGCTTCAGCATCAGCGGTGGCGTATACAATTAGAAAAATAAACAACAAGCCGATACCCAGCAGACCCATTGCTGCCACGGCAAGTCCCATCACAGAACCGCCAAAAAAGGAAAGTGACATTGCCTGAGTTGCACCATGATCCCGGGCGGCAACAGCTGTTCGCACATTAGCTTTGGTAGCTGTGTACATTCCGATAAAGCCGGCTGCTGCAGATGCAATAGCACCTACAAAAAAGGCAATAGCCGTTGGCCAGCCCAAAGGTGAAATGCCAACTAATAAACCAATGACTACGGTAAAAATACTCATGACTTTCAGCTCTCTGAACATGAAAGTCATAGCGGCCCGGTGAATCTGATCCCCAAGCTTTGCGACCTGTTCTTCACCGGGGCTGAATCTCATAAAATTCTTATAGATTACATACCCGATAATTAAGGCCACAATACCTAAAAGAGGTACCATCCAGGGGCCATAAAACTCCACGAATTCATTCATTATCATAATTACAGTACTTTATTTTTGTTGTAACCTGTTTCCATTCAAAAAAATCGGTAATCGAAAAAAAATCAAAGAATTCCAACAATAGTAGGAATATTATAATTAAAAAATGTAATCGAATTTTGATTATACCATAGCGATCAACCACGAAAAACGACCCGGAATAAAGTCGCAGAAACTAACAAGAACGCTAAATTATACCACATCTCCGTGCCGGTTTGTTTCTCCGGCTGACCGAAGTTACAAATAATGCCGGGGTATTTTCCAGAATGGATGATAAATTTTTGCAATTAACACACTTTTATTCAGCTCAGAATATTGTAAAAGACCATCACCGGAAAATTTAATTCTAAAACCAATCCGGGTTTCTCCTATTGCCGGTAATATCTGCATTAACCAAAAAATTATCTAAATCATATAAAAATCTTATGAAGGAGACCGGATTCGGGTAGGCTGAATACATCTTTGGAATCCACGGGTTAAAAATTGTATCTTTGCAAACTGTCAATTAAAACAACTGTCGCTGTAAACCAATCACCGAGATCGACAGCGGCATCAAAAACAACTTAAAAACGGAGATATTCATGCTCAACTCTCGATTTTTGGTGCTACTCATCATAATCGTAAGTGTTGCACTTGTGAGATTTTTACCAGATCCCCCGAACTTTACACCTGTATTGGCTCTTGCCATGTTTGGAGGGGCTTATTTAACCGATAAACGAATGGCCTTCGGACTGGCATTCGGTGCATTGCTTCTTAGTGATATTTTTCTTGGCTTACATTCTACAATGCTGTTTGTATATGCATGCTTCGGCTTGATGGTTTATTTTGGCATCAAACTTCAAAATAAATCCAGTCTCGGAAAACTTGCCGGAGCCGGTATTGGCGGAGTGGCCGGATCGGTTATCTTTTTTATCGTAACCAATTTTGGAGTGTGGCTAACTGCCGGTTACTATCCTTTGACACTTGAAGGTCTGGGTGCAGCTTATGTCGCCGCAATTCCGTTTTTTCATTACACGCTTGCATCCACTCTGATTTACAGCATTGTTCTTTTCGGTGGATTTGAATTTGCTCAACACAAATATCCGGCTCTTCAGCCTGCATTAGCGCAGCGCAGTCAGTAGTTGAATATTTGACTGATTATATTTTGAGGGATATAGAGGTGGAGTTATCATCCTCTCTATATCCCTTTCTTATCACATCCCCTCAATTTGATCTTCTAAACCGTCTTGTATTCTGTGGCAAACCGCTTAAGTACTGAGAGATGTACTCCAGCCTGAAAAGCAAAAAAATTATTATTACAGGGGCCACAAGCGGAATCGGAGGTGAACTGGCACGTCAACTTTCTGAAAAAGGAGCAATACTTGGAATTACCGGGAGACGGCTACATTTGCTTGAAGAACTTTCAAAAGAGTTGCAGACCAGAGTACACATTCGACAAATGGATGTCAGCAAACCAGAAGAAGCCCGCGCACACCTTGAGGATTTAATTTCCGAAATGGGCGGGTTAGATATCATTATTCTGAATGCCGGTGTTTCGCTAAAATCGAGAGAGTTGGCATGGGATTATGAGCGACGGATGATTGATACAAATGTAACCGGTTTCTGCGCGCTTCTGAATTCAGCATTTCAGCATTTTGTAAATCAGGGGTACGGTCACATCGTCGGAATTTCATCAGTAGCGGGGTTGCTTCCCAATCCGGGTTCGATGGGTTATAATGCTTCGAAGGCATTTGTATCCAATTACCTGCAGGGTTTGCGTCTGCGGTTGAAGAAAATGAATATATCCGTTGCTGTTACGGATGTTTTACCGGGTTTTGTCCATACGTCTATGACCGAAAACAGGGAGCAGAAGTTCTGGGTAAGTCCCGTCGATAAAGCTACACAACAGATTATCCGGGCAATTGAAAAGCGGAAATTCAAAGCATATGTAACCCGCCGTTATTTCTGGATTGCGTTGCTGTTGAATATAATCCCGCAGCGATTTTGGTATTGGTTAAGCAAATGATGTAATCAGAATGACATCCGATGTGCCGGATGATTCCTTACTATTGTTTGCGCTTTATGATTAAACTGTCAGAAATATATTAATTGAATTTGTCTGTAGACTTATCTTTTGAAATTAAGCCTACTTTGTTATTATTAACGCTCGCTTTTGTAGGTATTAATCAGTTCATTTAATCTTCAGTTAAGCCGTAATTCCAATGAGTGACCAAAAATCCAGTTCTTCCTACTCAGAAACCGAACAGAGAAGTTGGTTTACCAGATTTCTTGATGCCGTAGAATGGCTTGGTAACCTCCTGCCACATCCGGTTACATTGTTTGCCCTGTTTGCCACCGGTGTAATTTTATTAAGCGGACTGGCAGAGTGGCTTAACTGGTATGTAGAAGATCCGCGTCCCGAAGGTGCTGAAGGCAGAGCTGAGGACGGCACTATTGAGGCTGTCAGTTTGATGAATGAGCAAGGGTTTCAACGAATACTTGCCAACCTGGTAGATAACTTCACCGGTTTTGCACCGCTTGGAGTGGTTTTGGTTGCCTTGCTTGGTGTAGGAGTTGCCGAACATTCCGGTCTGATTAAATCCGGGATCCGTGGTTTGGTGTTAAGTGTGCTGAAAATTAAACCACAGGTTTATGACAAGGAAAAGGCAAGCATTTTCAGAAGAATTGGAGCTGCGGTACTTGATCCCCGAAAATTGGTAACTATTGCAATTGTCTTTGGAGGTATAATCTCCAATACTGCCTCAGAGCTTGGATATGTGGTGCTTGTTCCGTTGGGAGCTGTTGTTTTTTACTCTGTCGGGAGGCATCCGCTGGCCGGTCTGGCAGCGGCATTTGCTTCTGTTTCGGGTGGATATAGTGCCAATATTTTTCTGGGAACCATCGACCCGCTTCTGGCCGGGCTTACGGAGGAGGCCGCCCGCCTGATCGACCCCGGATATAGCGTTCATGCTGCTGTCAACTGGTATTTCATGATCATCAGTACCTTCATGATTACGGCGGTGGCAACCTTTGTAACATTGAGGATTGTAGAGCCAAAACTTGGAACCTACGATCCGGAAATGGCCATGGAAGATCTCAGCGAATACGATGATGCCATGGACCCGCTTACTGACCTTGAAAAAAGAGGTCTGTTCTGGGCATTTATAAGCTTTTTGTTCTTCCTGGGAGTGATCTTGTTTCTAACTATTCCAGAGTGGGGATGGCTGCGCGAACCTGAAACCGGCGAAATTATCGTATCCGGTTCACCGCTTCTTGAAGGTATCGTTGCTCTTATATTTATTGGATTTATTATACCGGGATATGTTTACGGCCGGGTTGCCGGCACAATGAAATCAGACCGTGATGTAATAGAGGGGATGGCGAAGTCGATGTCAACACTCGGTTTATATATTGTGATTGTGTTTTTCGCTGCCCAGTTTGTAGCGTTTTTTGACTGGACGAACCTTGGCCAGATTTTCGCCGTGAACGGTGCGCAGTTACTTGAAAACCTCGGGATGACTGGTCCGTTTATATTCATTGCCTTTATTATGGTTTCCGGGTTTGTAAATCTGATGCTCGGATCAGCCTCCGCGCAGTGGGCGGTTACGGCACCGATTTTTGTCCCCATGCTGATGTTGATTGGTTACAGCCCGGAAGTGATCCAGACGGCGTATCGTATCGGAGATTCGGTTACCAATATCGTAACCCCGATGATGACCTACTTTGGGTTGATCCTTGCCTTTGCTAACCGCTATGATAAAAACCTCGGAATCGGTACCGTTATCGCAATGATGCTTCCATATAGCATCTTCTTTTTACTCAGCTGGATAGTTTTGTTTATGGTTTGGGTGTTCGGTTTTGGTTTTGAAGTAGGACCAGGCTCACCTACGTATTACGGCGATTGAAAAATAAAAAGCCTCGTTTCAACTGTTTGAAACGAGGCTTTTTTAATAAACTTAATTGGATTTAAGCCATCACAAATCAGTGATTCGCTTCAAATCCTCAAGTCCTTTTTTGATATGTCCGGCGGATTCATCCATCAGCGCTTTTTCGTCACTGTCCATATCCAGCTCGATGATTTCTTTGACACCACCATGGCCAAGCTTTACCGGAACACCGATGCACAGGTCATGAAGTCCATACTGACCGGACAGGTGCACTGAGCAAGGGAAAATACGGTTTTGATCAAGTGCAATGGCTTCGGCCATTTGTGCACTTGCAGCACCCGGCGCATACCATGCCGAGGTACCCATCAATTTGACGAGTTCACCACCGCCGTATTTAGTACGCTCAATGATTTCATCCAGCTTATTTTTATCGATGAGCTGAGTGACAGGAATACCAGATACAGTGGTATAGCGTGGCAGAGGTACCATTGTATCTCCGTGTCCACCTAGTAGCTGTGCCTGTATATCTTTGGGTGAGCAGTTCAGTTCCTCTGCAAGAAATGCTTTGTATCTGGCAGTATCGAGGATTCCAGCCATCCCGATCACTTTATCTGCAGACAATCCACTTTCTTTCAGGGAAACATATGTCATGAGATCAAGAGGATTTGAAACCACTATGATGATGGCATCCGGTGACTGTTCCAGAAGTTGCCGGGTAACTTGTTTAACTATATCAGAATTGATCTGCAGCAAGTCGTCCCGGCTCATGCCCGGTTTGCGGGGGACACCGGCAGTAATGATGCAAATGTCAGAATTTTTGGTTTGATCATATTCTGTTGTACCGGTGAGCTTGGTATCAAAATTGAAGATAGGCGCGGTTTGCCACTGATCCAATGCTCTTCCAACAGATGGATGAAGGGTTTTGTCGTCATCTTTAATTTCAAGATCAACAAGTACTACTTCTTTAGCGAAGTCGCGCTGTGCGACTGACAATGCAACGGTTGAGCCGACATTACCGCCAGCTCCTACGACTGTAATTTTCATAATAATTTTAATTTAGTTGGTGAGTAAATAATTTTCATTGTGTGAGTTATTTTCTGAAATCAAGGCCCCACATAAGCTTGGTTCGCAGTGTCTGAAAATAATTATATGTTTGCAATTTTACTAAATTGACTGAAAAATCTGTACGTCTTATTGTGAACTGCTTTACGGATGGATCAACCGGGCACTCCCTGCCGTCATTTGAAAATAAAATCTCCTGATCAGGCGGATCAACGTTCACCCGCAGCTCCCGGTCACCCGGCAATACCAACGGCCGGGTTGTAAGGGTATGAGGGTTGATTGGTGTAAGAATAACCACATTTGTCTGAGGCATAATAATGGGTCCGCCGCTTGAAAGATTATAAGCCGTTGAACCGGTGGGAGTGGATACAATCAACCCGTCAGCCCAGTATTTGTTGACCAACAGCCCGTCATATTCAGCAGTTAATGTTACCATGGATGCTCTTCCCGCGCGCGCAAATAGCAATTCATTCAGAGCATAGTGAACAGAGCCGTCCGGCAAAGTTGACATGAGCATATGCCGGCGATCCAGGTAATATGAGCCATTTTTTGTGGCTTCAAGAGCGGTTAATAATTGATCTTCCCGGATGTCGGCAAGAAATCCCATCCTGCCGCAGTTGACACCCAAAATGGGGATATTGCAATCCTTTACCAGTTGCGAGGCCCAGAGTATAGTTCCATCTCCGCCAATAGCTACGATGAAATCGGCATGATTGGCGATCTCATTTTCTTGATTCAGGAACTCAACATATTCAAAGCTTGATTCCGGTATATTGTTTTTAAAAACTTTATCAAGTAATACTGTGAAATGATTTTCCTCACACCAATGAATTAAACGGGATAATGTGGTGTGAACAGCATGGCGGTCCGGGTTGGCAATTACACCGTATTTCATGTGATTTGATTACAACTCAGGGTCGAAGTCGGGGATCGTGACATCAGTCAGATCCAGCCACCAGGCAAGGTTATTCAGCTCAATACCTTCGGTTTCCTCTGTGGCGATCAGGTAACGATCATAGTTTAACCGTATAACTTCATCATCACCGACCTGAACTTCTTCATCCACGCTAGTAAGCATTGGCCGGTTCACATACATGAATATATCTCGGCTTGATATGCGCCGGGGCATAAACGACAGCCCAAGATCATCAGTCAACTGATCAAAAAGTGATCCGGTAATTACACCGACATCGGTATCCCTTTGAAAAGCAACAGGAAGCCTGTCCGGGTCATCGCTGTCGGCCGGGAACCGCTCCGTTAATTCAGCAAAGTATTCCTCATATTCATTTTCATGATGATGAGTTAATCTCATAGATGGGATGCCGGTACGCGAGATCAATTCTTCTTCAGATAAAATCGAGGTCAATGATATCGCATGCTCGCTGGATAACCCATAACGGTTGTTGCGGTTAAACTCGATTTTAATCGGCTCCGAGCGATCGTTGACTTTAAGCTGAAAGTCAAGATCATAAGCTTCAGATAGCTCATTGGTGGTATCTACCAACTCGGATATCATTTGCGGGCCGAGATCGACGATCATATCCAGATTTTCCAGAGTTAACTGCTGGAATAGGCGTGTTTCATCAGGTATATAAAGAATTTCAAGGCGATCTATATTCGGTGCGGCATTATCGTTTCCTTTTCGCACAAAGTCTTCGTTTCTTTCCATCACGAAAATGGAATCACCAACCATATTATCCATTTCAAACGGGCCGGAACCAACGGGGCTGCTGCGCAATCCATCCTCTCCTTCTCGCACAGCTTCCCGTGGATAAATGACGGCATACGGAGAAGCGAGCTTTTGGAGAAAGTTTTCGGATGGTTCATTTAATTCAAAAACCAGTGTTGAATCGTTTCGTGCATTTATTCCTTCAATATCATCTACAAACCGGTCTTCCGGAAAATAGACTTCACGTTGCTCTCTGTAATATGATTCAAAACCACGGATGTGATCTATAAACAATTCAGCGGCATTAGGTGGTACGTCACTGGAGGCCATCCTCCGGAAGGCAAATTTATAATCCTCGGCTTTTACCCGTCGCCCGATGCCATTGTGAAAGACCTCACTGTCATGAAAATAAACATTCCGGTTTAACTTAAAAGTATAGGTGAGAGAATCATCGCTGATTTCCCAGTCTCGTGCACCTGCAGGGCGGATCTCATTGTTTTTGTCGAAACGTACCAAACCTTCGTAAAGCTGTGAAACAGTTCGCCTGGAAGTGGTATTCAAGGCAAAGAGGGGATCCATGCTAACTACCGGATTTAGCTCTCCGATTCGTAAAATTTCTTCCTCGTCGTCATCCAATTCAGCCGGATCGGCTTCGGCAGTATCAGGGTCCCGGTCTACCACGGTAATTTCTCTTTCAGTACCGCATCCTGATATGATAAGCAGAAAAGCCAGCGCTATAACAAGATTTATGGGATGTGAAGCTGGTAGCATAATATGAAATTGATTGGATAATGTTGTGCTTATAATCTGATAAAGATTTTAGCAATCAGCAAATTTATATATAATTCGTGTGTAAGGTAACAGACAGATCCTTAAAATGATCCGGCAGTCAGCTTACGATTTTGATTGCTTCATACCTTTAATGCCTCTGACGGCTTTTTCGCTAAGCAAGTTCGTATCATAACTTCGAACCTGTCCGTTTTTTTCGCGATGTCGTTTAACTGCTATAGCAAAGAGTTCCCTTAGCAACGATTCGAAATCCAAATCCGTCTGTTTCCACAAATAATAAGAAAATGAGCCGGGAATCGTGTTGATCTCATTAAAATATATTTCTTCGGTCTCTTTATTAACAAGAAAATCCAACCGGGCTACTCCTGCACTGTTCAGAATTCTGAAAATATCGCACGAGAGCTGCTGAATTTTTTGTGTCAGCTCATCACTAATCGGCGCAGGAATCTTTCGGTCGGCAGATGCCATGCCTTTATCGGCATCCGAGCCACTCATGTATTTGTCTTCAAAAGAGAGCAATTCTTCTTTCGCGAGTGGCTGTTCACACACACTTGGTCTGCATTCATCTCTGTCGCCCAATACGCTACAATTGATTTCAAGTAAAGGATGTACGGCTTTTTCAACCAGCAGGCGGCGATCATACCGGAATCCCGTTTCGATAGCCTCCTCAGCTTCATTTGTGGTATCAGCTTTGGTTACACCTATGCTGCTTCCCAACGTTGCCGGCTTAATAAAAACCGGAAAGTTCAGTTGCCCGATCTGCTTAAGAATATCATCGCTATCAGCTGTCCACGAATGTTCGGTGATTACAATATCATCAACCACCGGAATATCGTGGGCTCGGCAGATGTCTTTGGCAGCCGGTTTATCCATACCGATTGCGGATCCGCTGACTCCGGAGCCGGTATAGGGGATGTTAAAAACTTCAAGTACGCCTTGGAATGCGCCGTTTTCGCCTTCGGAACCGTGGAAGGAGGTGAGAACCATATCTACACCGATTTGCTCCGGCTTGGCAAACCACCCCTTTGGTTGAGTCTGAAGAAAAGCTTTACCAAATTCATTAAAAGCAAAGGTACAAGGAGTGGCTTCTGTTTCCAGGGTTTCCAGGTTTTCAAAGTTTTTGAGATCCATTAAAGGATCACCGGTAAACCATCTGCCGGATTTTCCGACATACAGCGGCGTCACTGATTTACCGTTTTCCTGCAAGGTGGCAATCGCCTGATGTGCGGTAAGAACCGAAACTTCGTGTTCAGGTGAAACTCCGCCAAAGGCTACCAATATATTATCAGGAGTGCTCATTATTTAATAAGTTAAATCAAAGGGCTGTAATTGATTATCTGCTCAGATACAGATTCTTAAACTCATACGGCTTTCGGAAATGCTCATCATCAAAATTTTTCAGAAAGTATATGGTTTCACCGGTGGATTTCATCTCCGGGCCAAGCTCTTTTTTGATTTCCGGAAACTTATCAAATGGAAAAACGGGCTCTTTAATGGCGTAATGTTCGAGTTTTGATGAAAGATCAAATTCAGAAAGTTTTGCACCCAAAATTACTTTCGTTCCGATTTTGGAATCCAGGCGGCCGGTGGCTTTTGCAATGAAAGGGACGGTCCGGGTAGCTCTTGGGTTAGCTTCGATCACGTAAACTTTACCATCAGGTGTTACACCGTACTGAACATTAATAAATCCCTTAACCTGAAGTTCGCGGGCGATTTTTTCGGTATAGTGTTTCATCGTTTCAATGGTTTCATCACTCAACGAATAGGGAGGCAGCACCGCCGTGGAATCCCCGGAATGAACGCCTGCGGGTTCGAGATGCTGCATTATACCGGAGATGTGGAGTTGCTCTCCGTCAAAAATGGCATCCACATCAACTTCGATGGCATCTTCAAGAAAGTGATCGATAAGGAATTCATTTTCCGGATGGGTCTTCAATATGGCATCTACATATTTGGCGAGTTCCTCTTCTTTAATGGCAATGCGCATACCTTGTCCGCCAAGTACATAGCTTGGCCTTAACAATACCGGGTAGCCCACTTTTTCCGCTACATTAACAGCGCCTTCTAAAGTAAATGCGGTGCCGTATTCCGGGAATGGTATCTCGAGTTTTTCAAGCAGGCGGGAAAACTTTCCACGGTCTTCGGCAAGATCCATCATCTCAAAAGGAGTACCAATAATCGGGATTTCAAACTTTTGAAACTGCTTAGCCAGTTTCAGCGCAGTTTGCCCTCCGACCTGAAGGATCACTCCTTTGGGATTTTCGTGGCGGATGATATCATGAACTCTTTCCCAGAAAACCGGCTCGAAGTAGAGTTTATCGGCGATATCAAAATCCGTAGAAACGGTTTCCGGGTTACAGTTGATCATGATGGTCTCATAACCCATTTCATTGGCTGCCATTACGGCGTGTACACAGGAATAATCAAATTCAATGCCTTGACCGATCCGGTTCGGACCGCTTCCAAGGATAACCACTTTTTCCCGATCACTGACTTCACTTTCCCCTTCATCCTCATAGCTGGAATAGTAATAGGGAGTTTGGGCGGGAAACTCAGCCGCGCAGGTATCTACAAGTTTGAAAGAAGTTTGCAGTCCGATATCATCCCGCTTTTGGCGAATCTCATCTTCTTCAACGTCATCATTTCCAAAACTGAGCATCCATGCAATCTGTCTGTCCGAGAAACCAGCTTTCTTCAGGTTGATGAGAAGTTCGTCGGGCAGAGTGCTGAGATTATGTTGTTCGGTTTCCAGCTCAAGATCAACCATATAGCGGATCTGGTTTAAAAACCAGGGATCCACCCGGGTGATATCGTGTACTTCATCTACAGTGGCGCCAAGTTTCAGCGCATTGTGAATTTGCAGGGAGCGATCCCAGTACGGTTTGGCCAGCCGGTTACGCACTTCACCCCGTTCAATTTCTTCGTAGCCATCAACGCCGAGGCCGCCCCGGCCGATTTCCAGTGATTGCCATGCTTTATTAATCGCCTCCGGAAAATTCCTGCCGATAGCCATCACCTCGCCAACCGCTTTCATCTGAGTGCTCAGCTCCTCATTCACGCCCTGAAACTTTTCAAAATTAAACCGGGGAACCTTCACAACAACATAGTCGATCGTAGGCTCAAAACAGGCGGAAGTGTTTCCGGTAATCTGATTGCTTAATTCGTCCAGGTTGTAGCCAACGGCCAGTTTGGACGCAACTTTGGCGATAGGGTAGCCGGTCGCTTTGGAGGCCAGTGCGGAAGACCGGCTTACACGCGGGTTGATTTCAATTGCTACAAGGCGATCGGTTCCCGGCTCGGTGGCAAATTGTACGTTGCAACCACCGGCAAAGCTGCCAATGGAGCGCATCATTAGGATTGCGGCGTCACGCAGTTTCTGAAACTGTTTGTCCGTAAGGGTTTGGGTAGGCGCAACCGTGATGGAATCACCGGTATGCACTCCCATAGGATCAAAATTCTCAATCGAACAGACAATGACTACATTGTCGTTATTGTCGCGAAGAAGCTCCAGCTCAAACTCTTTCCAGCCGACGATTGACTCTTCAATGAGTATTTCGTGGATCGGACTTAACTCAAGACCGCGCAGAATTTTTTGCTCAAATTCAGACTCATTCCAAACGATACCTCCACCGCTTCCGCCAAGCGTGTAGGAGGGGCGAATTACTATAGGAAGTCCACCGAGTTCCTCAACAATTTCTTTCGCTTCCAGTAGTGAACGTGCCGTCCGGCTTCGGCATTGATCCACGCCGATATCATCCATCAATTCGCGAAACTGCTTACGATCTTCGGTGATTTCAATCGTGTTAATATCAACACCGATCACAGCGATATTTTTTTCATCCCAGTAGCCTTCATCATTGAGGTTACGCGCCAGGTTCAAGGCAGTTTGGCCGCCCATTGTGGGTAGTACGGCGTCCGGCTTTTCAATTTCTACAATTTCTTTGATGGAGTCTTCCGTCAGAGGTTTCAAATAAATGGCATCGGCCATCATCGGGTCGGTCATAATAGTAGCAGGGTTGGAATTGATCAGTACCACCCGGAATCCTTCCTCAGCAAGTGACTGGCAAGCCTGAGCGCCTGAGTAGTCGAATTCGCACGCCTGACCGATAACAATCGGGCCGGAACCAATCAGCAGTATGGTATTAAAATCTTCTCGTTTGGGCATTCTAATTTTATTGCAGGTGTGATTTTAAAATAGTTTCGGATTGCTGTTTATATCATCGAGTCGGTCCAGGGACTTCAACTGACCCCGACGTTGTCGGTTTTAGCAACATGCTGCACTCTTCGGGTAAATTCTTCAAACAGATAAGCTGAATCATGCGGCCCCGGGGAGGCTTCCGGATGATACTGCACACTGAATCCGCTAAAATTTTTGAATTCCAGCCCTTCTACAGTCCCGTCGTTCAGATTGCGGTGAGTTATTTCGGCGACAGATGTGTCCACATCGTTTTTTGAGATGCCGAATCCGTGGTTCTGAGTGGTAATTTCGACTCGATTCGTCTTCAGGTTTTTTACGGGATGATTGGCGCCGCGATGCCCGACAAACATTTTTTCGACTCCGATACCTTGCTGTAAAGCCATAACCTGATGCCCTAGGCAGATCCCGAAAATTGGCTTGCCGCTCTGGATTGCTTTACCAATGGTATCTACTGCATAATCCATGGGGTTGGGGTCACCCGGTCCGTTGGAGAAAAAGAATCCGTCAGGTTCGGCCTGCATTACTTCATCAAAGGGAGTTTGGGCGGGAAAAACAATAACCCTCAATCCCTGTTCCACCATCTTTTTGATTATGTTTTGTTTCATACCGTAATCAAAAGCGGCAATGCACAAACCTTCATCCGGCCCGTGTATCGTAGGTTCATTCCTGCTGACGCTGGTTGCCAACTCCAGTCCGTCCATGGAAGGCCAGGATTTTGCCTTTTCCAGCAGTTTTTGTTCGTCGGTTTCTACGGATGAAATCACGGCATTGAGAACACCTTTTTGGCGAATATGACGAACCAGGCGACGGGTATCCAGTCCGGTGATCCCGACGATTCCATGCTGATCGAGCCATTCATGAAGGCTCCCATTTGCCTGAGGGTTACTGTAGTCATCGGAGTAGCAACGCACGATAACTCCTTCCACCATCGGGTGAGGTGCTTCATTATCGCGTTGGGAAACGCCGTAATTTCCGATATGCGGGTAGGTCATCATCATCAACTGACCGTGATAGCTTGGATCGGTAAAGATCTCCTGATAGCCGGTCATGCTGGTATTAAAGCACAGCTCGCCACCGGTACTGCCAATGGCGCCGATCGCTTTGCCGGTAGCGGTCGTTCCGTCTTCCAATACGAGAACTGCTGGTTGGTTTGATGTCATGCTGGATGATTAAAATTAAAGGATTGATGGTCATAAAAAATCCGGCTGCCAATTAGCTGACGAGCCGGATTCCAAAGAAATTTTAGCAAATTTGCAATTGTGTTGTTCATTAACCAGACGCGTGAGTTATCGGAGCAAACGCAATACCTGCAATACTGCCGGTTTGGCTTTTAACGATTCCGGTAATTGAAAGTGATTTTTTCTTCAGAGACAGCCACAGCTTATCTCGACCTCTGATAAAATCCCGGAATTTTATATTGATTCTAAGTTTGCTCATGTGCTTGATATTAATCGAATGAATATAAAAATTAAGTAGCAATCAAGCTAATACAACATGCAGGGAATTGTTTAAAATTTGAGTTGTTATTTTTTGATGATACCCTAACTATGAAAAGTAAATTATTTTGAAGAAGTAAATGAGGAAGATGTAAAGATGAAAAGAGGTAAAAATATGAAGAAGTAAAGATGCCAGAATAATAACCCGAAACCCATACTACGGCAGGTCCTTCAAAAGTCTCTTATTTTCTTGACACCTTTACATCTTGACTTCTTAAAATTCTTTGTTAATGTTGCAATTCCGGGTTCGGTTCAGTTTATTATTACCGCTAATGAATTGCGTGAGTGTCAATGTGTTCAGCAGAATTGAACTCCATCCAACCGGAACTAAAGGTCGATTGACGATTTCCGCATAAAACAGTGAATTATTACTTCAAAGTCAGAGTTACTCAGAGTGAAGACCATACCAGAACGGGCATAATGAAGAAGGATATAAATCAGAGTATGCTTAAAGAAATTACCACAGAAGAGCTGTCGGCAAGAATTGAAAAGCCGGGATTGAAACTTATCGATGTCAGGCCGGTAGATGCCTACAATGGCTGGACACTCAAAGGAGAGGGGCGGGGCGGTCATATCAGTGGCGCGCGTTGCCTTCCGGCAAAATGGGCTGATTATATAGACTGGTTGGATATCATACAATCAAAAGGATTGACGCCTGAGGATGAATTGGTGATATACGGTTATCAACCTGAGGAAATTGATAAAGTAGGACGGCAATTTACAAAAGCCGGATACGATAACGTAAGAGCCTACTACAGCTTTGTGGATGAATGGTCGGCCAATGAAGAGTATCCTATGGATTCGCTTGTACGACACAAACATCTTGTGCCGGCCGAATGGGTTTATGATTTAACGATAAATAAGATCAATCCCGATACACGTGAGTCATTACAAAACTCTGATCGGCGGTTTGTGATTTGCCACTCCCATTACCGTAACCATGCGGATTACCAAACCGGTCATATACCGGGCGCGGTTGCCCTGGATACAAACTGGCTGGAAGATACCGAAACCTGGAACCGTCGCTCACCGGGGGAGTTAAAGGAAACTCTGGAAAGTCTTGGGATTACATCCGATTCAACGGTAATCGTTTACGGCCGTTTTTCTTTTCCGGATAATAATGATCCGTATCCCGGCAGCAGTGCCGGTCATCTTGGGGCATTTCGCTGTGCTTTTCTGATGTTGTATGCCGGGCTGCAGGATGTCCGGATACTTAACGGAGGCATGCAGGCCTGGGAAGATGCCGGATATGAGTTGTCAACAGAGGAGGTGGAACCGCAGCCGGTTAGTGATTTCGGTTCAAACATCCCCGGTGCTCCGGAGTTGGTTACCGACCTCGAGGAGGCTGAAAGAATTTTAGAATCAAATGATAAAAACCTGGTAAGTGTGCGCAGCTGGAGTGAATTCATTGGGGAAGTGAGTGGCTACAATTATATCGAAAAGAAGGGTCGGATTCCGGGTGCGGTTTTTGCCAATTGCGGCAGCGATGCCTATCACATGGAAAATTACCGCAATCTGGATCATACTACCCGTGAATTTCATGAAGTTGAAAAAAACTGGGCTGAGGTCGGCATCATCCCGGATAAACACAACGCTTTCTACTGTGGTACCGGTTGGCGCGGCAGCGAGGCATTTTTTAACGCCTGGCTGATGGGGTGGCCTGATATATCAGTGTTCGACGGCGGCTGGTTTGAATGGAGCAACGCCGGCAAACCATACGAAACCGGAATCCCGGAAAAAATGCCGGCATCAAAATAGCAGACAGTCCGGGTTGAATCACCCGGTATTTTATGTATTAAGTAAGCGTGTTTAAACTGTTGAGTTATGAAGAATAACGGCAAGAGTATTCAGCACATCCGGGCAGATTTTCCGATTCTGGAAAAGCAAATTCACGGAAAACCGCTGGTATATCTGGATAATGCTGCAACCACACACAAACCCCGACAAGTACTGGATCGGGTTCAGAAATTTTACTGTGAGAGCAACAGCAATGTTCACCGGGGTGCGCATTACCTGAGCGAAGAAGCCAGCCATGCTTATGAAAATGCGCGAAAGAAGGCGGCCGAATTTATCAATGCTCCGAAAGAACATGAGGTGATTTTCACCAAAGGAACAACCGATTCCATTAATCTGGTTGCGGCGTCGTTTGGGGATGCGTTTGTCAACGAAGGGGATGAGATCATACTCTCGGAGATGGAGCACCATTCCAATATCGTACCGTGGCAGATGATGTGTGAACGGTACGGAGCGAAAATTAAAACGCTTCCGGTCTCAAAAAACGGAACATTGGATGCCGGGGAACTCGGGAAGCTGATAAACCCGAAAACCAGGCTTGTCTGCCTGGCCTATGTATCACATGTTTTGGGTACTCAAAATGATATTAAAAAATTAATTCAGGTTAGTCACGACCATGAAGTTCCGGTCCTGGTAGACGGGGCACAGGCAATACAACATTTCCCTGTGGATGTGCAGGAACTTGATTGTGATTTCTTCGCCTTTTCTGGGCATAAGATATATGCCGAAACCGGAATCGGAGTGCTTTATGGAAAGGAAAAATGGCTCGATGCAATGCCGCCGTATCAGGGAGGAGGTGCGATGATCTCCCGCGTTGAGATGGAGAAAACCAGCTATGGTGAGCTTCCGCTAAAGTTTGAAGCGGGAACCGGTAACTACGTTGCCGCTGCAAGTCTTGGTGATGCGATTGATTATGTAAGTCATGCCGGGATGGAATTCATCTCGGAACATGAAAATGCACTTACAGAGTATGCCGCTGAACAATTAAGAGAAACGGAAGGAGTGACATTGTATGGAAATCCTTCTAATCGATGCAGCGTGCTGTCATTCAACCTGGATGGCGTTCATCATTACGATGCCGGTATGATTTTGGACAAAAAGGGTATAGCAGTTCGTACCGGAAAGCTGTGCGCTGAACCGCTTATGCGAAGCTACAATGTTGACGGGATGATCCGCGCCAGTTTTGGCATGTACAACACTGCGGAAGAGATTGATCAACTTTTAGCTGGACTGAAAACAGTACAAACCATGTTACAACAATAGGATTGAAAAGAATCTGAAATTTTAATCTGCCGAAAAGAGATGAGTATCAATACCGTTCAGGACAAAATCATTGAAGAAATGTCGCAAATGGACGACTGGATGGATCGGTACGCCTATCTCATTGAACAGGCCCGAAATCTGCCTGATGATAACCATGAAATCAGGAAAGATGAGAATGCCGTATCCGGGTGTCAGTCGCAGGTTTGGGTGGAAGCGGAATTAAAAAACGACCGGCTGCATTTCCGGGCTGATAGTGACACGACGCTCACCAAAGGTATTATTGCGCTTATATTAAAGGTGGTCGACGGACAATCTCCGGATGAAATTCTCAATTCGGATCTCTACGTTTTCCGAGAAACAGGCCTCGAATCCAATCTGTCACCGGCCCGGGCTGACGGACTGGCTGCTATTCTGCGGGAGATGAGGATGATAGCTGAGGGTTACAGAAAGAATATACAGGAATAAACTCCTTTACTCCTAACCGGACAAGCCGGAACTAAACAGAGTTTTAAAAAAGCCTGGGAAAATGATAAACGCCGACAGGTTCGGTGGATGCTGTTGGGTTTTTAAAAAATCTGACAGCGTACGAAGGACCTGACAGCATTTATGATAACGCTTATAATTTGAATTCAGCCACCAGATATCCTACACCAAATGGAGCTTCATAAGACAGGATTTCGGCAGAATACGATTTAGAAGTTTCTTCATACTGCGCTTCAAGAATGCCGAGTAGATAACAAAATGAGCGGTGTCCACACTCTCCGGCATTAGGGTAAATCTCGGTGAGATTCAAAATATGTTTTATGCCGCAGGACTTTAGGGAATCAATTAACTCTTGATCATATACCGGCCCCTCAGGGTTAAAGTCATCAGGGCCGCCGTCCATCAGGCGATGGGAAAGATCACCGCTAGCAATT
The DNA here is from genome assembly GCA_964505385.1 of uncultured Chitinophagales bacterium. GTDB lineage: Bacteria > Bacteroidota > Rhodothermia > Balneolales > Natronogracilivirgulaceae > SLJN01. Next base: position 1,046 of record CAZDIA010000030.1, on the reverse strand, counting down.
AAGGCTATATCTGTTTTCTGATTTTTAATAGTTGAGTGATAAGTTTTTTTGCCTTCTTCAAAATGGAAATGTGGATTTTCACTCCCGGTTAAATATTTATGAATCTTGCCCTGAAAATCCGGTGCGAGGAAATATAACGGAACATTGAAACCCCAATCAGTATGAGGTGATGAGATAATGATTTCATCAGGAGCCTTTTTTTCAAGAGTGTTACCCAGAGCACTCAGATTCTGAATAGTGCTCTTAACCTGATCTTTTTTATGCGGGGGGCCGACATCGGGTAGAAGAACCGGAGGATGAGGAGAAATACATGCAAATACTATCATAATAATAAGCCTCCGTTAAGTGTGGAGTCAAAAATTCTAATCAATAATATCTATATCAGCATCACAATGCGGGCATTTTCCATGCTTGTCATATCGATTTACAGAAAACCCGGCACGATCAATACACAAAGCCTCACAGCCGGGGCAATATGTATTTTCCAGATTATTCCCGGGGACATTACCTAAATACACGTGATTAAGCCCACGTTTTTTTCCGATTTTGTAGCCTTTTTGTAACGTCCTAAGAGGAGTGACGGGCAAATGATGCAGCTTCCAGGAAATGTATCCGGAAAAGCGGGTGATGTGCCAGGGTGTCTCGGGGCCGAGTTCCCGGTAAATGAAATCGGCAATATCATTAAACATTTCTTCAGAATCCGATAATGTTGGTATAGCAAGGGTAGTAATTTCAATCCAAACACCGGCAGCTTTCATCATTTTTGCCGTATCCAGCACCGGCCTGAGGCGTGCATTACAATTTTGTTTATAAAATTCATTGGAAAAACTTTTGATATCAATATTGTTGGCATCGAGATATGGAATTATCGCCGAAGCTGACTCTTTTGACATAAATCCGTGAGAGACGAGGCAGTTTTTAAGACCTTCCGCACGGGCGATTTTCATAGTGTCTAAAGCGTATTCCAGAAAAGCGGTTGGCTCAGTATAGGTATCAGTAGTGTCCGGTTAATCTAAATTTCAATTCTTGTAACATGTTGTAGCACA
>CAZDIA010000029.1:0-38164 GCA_964505385.1 uncultured Chitinophagales bacterium | reverse complement strand
GTTTATTGAACTTTGATCAATCTACCTAAGGCGTCCTCTTTTTCATTATACCTCATTTGTGCTCGTGGTGTTGAAACTTTTTGAAGATGTGAAAAATTCCTGACCTACGGTTTGGACAAGTGTAATAAATAAAATATTAACAACTTCTTACTAAAATCCCGGGTTATTTAAAAACAATCGAACTCAGGTTCATTGGGTTCTCAAAAGCAAAGGGAGGGGTGCTGATTCGCTGCTGCTCATTTCCTTCGCTTCGCTCGACTGGAAAGGCTTCTCATCCATCATGGATAAAAGAGATGTAAAATATAACTACTGCAAAATTGGAAGCTTATTCACCACTACCAAGCTTTTTGCGGAGGGGGAGGGATTCGAACCCTCGGTACCCAGGGGGCACACTCGCTTTCCAGGCGAGCCCGTTCGACCACTCCGGCACCCCTCCAAAAAGAGAGCGCAAATATAGGGCTTCAAACCGGCTGAATCAACCTTGATTGATTAACGTTTTGGGCGCTCAAAATTTCATTACTGCCATTTTTTTTGAAATTCCACTATATCAAATTTCTCTTTAAGAAATAAAGAATTTAAAGAAGTCAAGATAGCAAGAATTCAAGAAACCAAGCTAAGTTTGTAGGAGCGATTATTTTTGCCCAGCGCCAACCCTTCTTCACATCTTTACCTCTTATCATCTTTAAATCTTGATTTCTTTTACGTTCTTGCATACCAGACTTAAGCACATTGACTACCTAAATCTGCTATAATGCTCTATAGTAAACCGGTCAATTGCCAAATGTGAACACATGCCTTGTCCGGGCTTTAACCAACTCACCACCCTCTTCCGCCGGACGAAACTGCCAGCGATAAGCGGCTTTCATAGTGGCTTCAATCAGGTCGCTGTCGGTATGATCAGTTGTCACATAATCATCCTCATCATCATCAAAAACCTGAATTTCATCAATATACACCTCTTCAACGTTACCATCTCTGTTAACCAGAAATGAGACATAGATTCTTACATTTTGCCCTCCGATTACATCAGAAACCGATGGTTCGACGATTCTTCTCACATTGGGAGGCCGTGATGGGTTTTCCGCCACGTATTCATCACCGGTATCACCCTCTCCGACTCGTTCCGGGTCAGGAAGTTCTTCCATATCGAATTCATCCTCAAAATCAAACTCCTCTTCAACAATTTCTTCTTCCGGCCGCGGTTCCGGGGTTCGGGGAGAAGGTGGCGGAGGAACGGATGTCGGCTGCTCAACAACTACGGCATCTTCAAACTCAATCACATCTTCAGCCGGTTCAACATCCTGATATATATAATCATCAATAAAATCTACCGGCCAGAATCTGAAAACGAGAATGAAGATGAGTAAACTGGCACATATAGCAATCAGAATATCTTTGCGATAGCTTTGCTCGAAATTTTTATATCGCTCACGATAACGCAATACGTTGTTCTGTTTTATTATACCTTAACCGAATCGGGTATTTCCTTGTGCAGCTCTTCTTTATAACGTGCCTGGGTATAATCTACAAATTCATTTATACTTGAAAATTGCTCGGGATAACTCTTTTGCAAAATACTAACGTCTATGTTGCCTTTTCGTTTCATCGTCCAGCTTCCCGGTTCCATTAATTTATGCGTTCCGGAAATGACTATCGGTTGAACCGGAAGATTATATTCCCACGCAACAAGGAATGCTCCTTTTTTAAACGTCTTAATGGTGCCGTCTTTAGAACGGGTTCCTTCCGGGAAAACTATAACAGGTTCGCCTGCTTGAACATAAGGGGCTATCTTGTAAATAGTTTTTCTCGCCTCCGGACTTCCCCTCCTGATACTGATGTGCCCGGCCATACTCAAAATCCAGCCGGCTACCGGAATTTTAAACAGTTCCTGTTTGGATACCCATTTCATGTTCCAGGGAAGCCTTGCCAACAGAGGCATATCCACAAAACTCTGATGATTAGCTACAAAAATGACTCCTTCGTTCTTGTTGTATCGCTCAGTTCCATAGAAATTGACTTTCCAAAAAGGGTTTAAATAGGTAAATGACTGACCAAAAAACATAAATACCGCATTTGTAACCCTGCGGTATTTATCGAAAGGGAATGTTAGGATATAGGTAATCAGCACCAGCGGAAAGCTAACGGCAATACTTATACCGTATAACCCCCACACCAAAAAGCTGTAAATTTTCACTTACCGATACACCTCCCGTCATTTTGAATAGGATTGCAGTGCTGCTCTGATGAATCCGTTATGCTGATCGAGCATATTCTCAGCTTCGGATTTGGACATGCCCGATAACGCCATCAGCAGAGCAGTTTTCACTTTACCCCCGGTTTCTTCGAGCAATCTGGAAGCTTCCTGATAATCTACTTCACTGAACATCATGATGATTCTGCGGGCGCGTTCAACAAGCTTCTTGTTTGTTAGCTGGAGATCAACCATTACATTCTCATAAATTTTTCCCCGGCGGATCATCGCGCCTGTTGTTAACATGTTACAGGCAAGCTTTTGGGCCGTGCCGCTTTTCATTCGGGTGCTGCCCATAATAACCTCCGGGCCAACCGGCATATCTATCATCACATCTACTTCAATATCAAGATCCACCTGATTTGCGGGAACACAGCAAATCATTATGGTTTTCGCGCCACGTCGCGACGCTTCTGCAAGCGCTCCGTGAACGTAGGGCGTACGTCCGCTTGCGGCCAGACCGCAAACCACATCCAGCTTACCGATGTTTTCTTTTTTCACATCCTCAACCCCGAACTTCGGATCATCCTCGGCACCTTCCTGCGCCACAAACATCGCTTTCTCTCCGCCGGCTATGAGTCCTTTAACTTCTTCGGGATCCGAACCAAAAGTCGGAGGACATTCCGCCGCATCCAGCACACCAAGCCGGCCACTGGTACCTGCCCCGAAATACAGCAACCGCCCTCCTACACTTAGCGCATTGCTAACCAGTTCAATAGCTTCGGCTATGGCCGATAATCGTTCAGCAACATTGCCGGGAACTTTGCGATCTTCCTGGTTAATGAGCCTGGCTATTTCGTCAGAGTCAGCCAGATCAATATGCATGGTTTCAGGATTACGCTGCTCGGTGTCGAGATTCTTCAGCGAATTAAATAGAGTAATACTTTCAGAATTCATATGTGATAAACCTTATCGATTTTTTTGCCTGTTTTTCCACCATAATGCATTGTTTTGTGCACCATCAGCATTTTGCCCCGTTATTTTCGGAGTTTTTATGGTCTGCTTTTCATTGTCGTGATGTTTCAGTAAAGCCGCGGCTGCAGCTACCGTATTTTCCGCAGCAAGGTTGTTAAGCTTGTCACCTGAAAAATGCTCGCTTACGAAATGGGTATCATAATTTGCATGCCTGAATGCATCATGATCCATAACATAACGACAAAACGGGATGGTGGTATGTACCCCGCTAACTTCAAATTCATCGAGTGCCCTTTTCATTCTCTGAATGGCTTCTTCACGATTTTTCCCCCAGGTTATAAGTTTTGCTATCAACGGATCATAATCAATAGATATTTGTTGATAACTTCTTACACCCTCGTCGACCCTTATACCGGCGCCTGAGACCGGTTTAAAATAACGTAATTTTCCGGTACTTGGAAGAAACTGTTCCACCGGATTTTCGGCGCTGATTCGGCATTCAATTGCATGACCGTTTCGCCTGAGATCTTCCTGCTTGAATGAAAGTGGCTGTTTTTCAGCGATTCTCAACTGCCACTCCACCAAATCAATGCCTGTAATTTTCTCGGTGATCGGATGTTCTACCTGTAACCTGGTGTTCATCTCAAGGAAATAAAAATTTCGGTGTTTATCCACCATAAATTCAATCGTCCCGGCACCATAATAATCACAAGCACGGGCGGCAGCCAGAGCAGCCTTCGCCATCTCAAAGCGTAGTTCATCATCCAGAATTGCGCAGGGCGCTTCCTCTATGACCTTTTGATGACGCCTCTGGATTGAGCACTCGCGGTCAAAAAGATGAATGTAATTATCATGGTGATCCGCAAGTATCTGAAACTCAACATGCCTCGGTGATTCCAAGTACTTTTCCACGTACACTCTCTCATCACCAAATGCATTGCGGGCTTCCGACTGAGCCGCTTTAATACCCGACTCAAAAGATTCCGGATCATTTACAATTCTCATTCCCTTGCCACCTCCCCCGGCTGCCGCCTTAATTAAAACCGGAAAACCGATCTCACCGGCAAATTTTTTGGCTTCGGCAACATCTTCGAGCGCTTTTTTTGTACCCGGAGGATAAGGAACCCCCGCATTTTTCATCATCTCTCTTGCTCGCATCTTATCTCCCATGGCATCGATAGATTCGGGAGAAGGACCGATGAAAATAATTCCGTTTTCCTCGCATTTTCGGGCAAAAGCGGCATTTTCACTTAAAAAACCATACCCGGGGTGTATCGCGTCACTCCCGGTTTCTTTCGCCACTTTGATGATGGTATCCATTTTAAGATAGCTTTCGGCTGACGCAGCCGGGCCAATGCATACTGACTCATCGGCAAGTAAGCTGTGGGGGCTTGTTGCATCAGGCTCGGAGTACACCGCTACAGTCTGTACGCCTAAATCGCGGCAGGAACGAATGATTCTAACCGCAATCTCACCCCGATTAGCTACAAGTACTTTTTTGATTGTCTTAAGCATATTTCAATATAACCGCCACTCAGGGGATATGCACTCTCAAAATTTCCGCCCACAACTCCCACTCTTGCAATTCCTCCTCTCTCCTTACATCAAACTCATGCCTTATATCTTTTGAGTTCATCAAATTGGAAATAGTTTTGGATTCGCCGAACTCAGCCTCAAATTGTGAAACAGTAACCCTAATGTCAGTTGCCTGTAAATTTTCAATGAGTTTAGGCTCTCCGATATTGGGCACATAATCAACAGGATTGTTATGATAGACATCATCATCGTAATATCCATCCATATAGGGTTTCAGGTCATATATCCCACTCATTGCCACTAATTTGCCTACCTTTTCAGGGTGTCGAAAAGTCAGGTTGAAGGCGTGATATCCTCCCATATTAATTCCGGCTACAATCAAAAACCGGCAGTCGGTATCCGAGAAAATATACGGAACAACTTCCTCTGAGATATACGAATGATACTGCTTGTGTCTTTGAATTCTGGCTGATGGTTCAGCTTGTGTATTAAACACGCTTTCCCCGTCAATGGAATCAACACAGTAAATTTGATTATATCCATTTTTCAGTTGCAGCTCTAATGCATTAACCAGCCCATGGGACTCCCAATCGCCATTATTTCCGTTATTACCCGGAAATGCCAGGATTGGAGTGCCGCTATCTCCAATGCGCACCAATTCCATGTCTTTTCCCAGGCTCGGGCTCCACCATTCTTTGTTTTCCTTGGAATACTTTTTTTGTTCAGCCATTTCTATTCTGATTCAGATTGTTGAAAAAAATAACTTCTGTTAGCGATGTTAAATCAGAGTCTAAGAAATTTAGCCGGATAAAGCTACAGTTTTTGTTCCATCATTTTTACAAGGGCCTGCGGAGTTTCTTCAACATGCAACCATGCATTAGGCACCACTGAAAGCTTTTCGGCCATAGTAAGATAGGCTCGTTTGGAAAACACGTCATAATCATTTTTCTCGATTTTGGTGAGAATGCGCCTGTAGTTCATCTGAGCAAGAATCACTGGTAATCGACTGTCTCTCGAAAGCATGGGAATGCCATAGCAAGCCTTTTGATAATAACAATGCGCCCGATCAATCTGAAACCGCATAAAATCCCTGAAAGCGTCATCAACTAGTCCCTTTTTAACTTGCTCTTCGGTTATGCCGAATCGACGCATTTCATCCTTGGGAAGATAAATTCTATCTCTGTTAAGATCTTCGCCAACATCTCGCAGGATATTGGTGAGCTGCATCGCAATTCCGAGTTCCTCAGCATGTTTTAGTGCTTTAGAATTGTCATAACCAAATATTTCACTGACCATCATGCCAACTACGGAGGCGACTTTATAAGAATAGGAGTAAAGTTCATCAAAGTTCTCATACCTATTTTTGGTAAGATCCATACATACCCCGTCAATCAGCTCTAATGGCCAGTCGATAGAAATGTAATGGCGTCGCAAAACATCAGAAAAAGCAAGCAGAATGGGATTATCGGTGTCTAAACCCTTGTAAGTATAACCGATATGTGTTTTCCATTCCTCCATCTCCTGTAAAACTTGATCCTTACTAACCTGATGACCCATAGCAGGATCTGATGTGTCATCTACAATATTGTCCAGGTATCGACAGAGAGCGTAAACTGCAAATATGCTTCTCTGTTTATCTCTGGGTAAAAACCGGGTTGACACATAAAAAGTTTTGGCAAATTCTCTGGTAAGATTCCGGCAATAGGAATAAGCCCATTGCAGCCTGCGCTCCGGCACTTCCTCAATAACTCGCCGGTGAAGATGAGTGCGTTCATAAACCGGTCGGATGACTCTATAGGGATACTTTATCAAATCCTGGCCAAAAGACATATTTCAACTTCTGAATTTTCTCAACGTAATTGAAAGTGACCGGGATTCGTTCCCGGTTAGCATTTTTTTATGTTCATCTGTAGTCTGGATTATTCAAAAAGAAACAGATATAAATGAATATTTTGCCTTTTTCTTAAATAATTAATTCAAAGATAATATAAGAAATCTTATCGATACTAACTTTTTGGATAATGCGGGATATATTGCAGTTAAAGCCGAAATATCTGCTGCCCTTAAAACTTGATTACCGACTAAAGTAAGGCAGGTTCCACATCTTCACATCATATCATGATTGATCGATCTTGACTGGCTGCCGTCATGGATGATCACAAATAGAAAAATTTGTAGCTATTTAGCAACTCACAACCTCGTGTAACTTACCTTTTTTGTGTGAGGATAGTTTTGTGCTTTACTGATTTCGATTTCGATTGAGATTTTGATACCGATACCGATGTCGAATGAGATGCTGACAAGGTACCGACATAAATTATATTAGGATTAAGACTTAACTTAATTTTTTATACGTTTTTTGTATATTGCTTGCTTGATTTTCATTCTTATGGGTTTATCACTTATTACGATTTTAATAGTAAATATGAAGACAAGCCTCGAGTTTCAAAATCACGCTAATTTAAGATATCAAAAAAGTTGTAAGGTGCCGTTAATCACCTGATGCTTAAAACCGGATACACAAAACGGGATATTATTACGCACTCATACGTATAAGTCTATGCCTAATAAAAAATTAACTATTTATGACGTTGCCAGAAAAGCTAATGTGGCTATTTCCACGGTTTCGAGGGTTTTAAATGACTCTCCTTATGTTTCCGAGCAAACTAAAAGCAAAGTGGATCTGGCGATTAAAGAACTGGATTTCCGGCCTCAATTTAATGCACGTAAGCTTGCAAGCAGTCAACCTCAGGTAATCGCCGTTGCTGTTCCAACTTTTACCACACCTTTTTTTAACGAAGTGCTAAAAGGGGTAAAAGATGAAATTATGGATATTGACCTGGATTTTATTATTTACAATACGGGGTCAGCCGATCCTGAGGGAAATTTTACAAACTTTCTGGATCGTGGAGTTCCGGACGCGCTGGTGATTTTCTCCATTGAAATTACCGATGAAATCTATCAGCGCCTGCAAAGTATGCAGGTGCCGGTGGTATTAGTAGGTTCTGATCATAAAGAATACAATCACATTTATTGGGATAACTACCAAGGAGGATCGCTTGCTGCCCGGCACCTGATCGAAAAAGGCTACACCGAACTCGGTCTCATGAGATCGCACAGCAAATCCAAAATCACCGATCAGCGGGAGCGTGGATTCCGGGATGAAATTTCTAAATCCGGAATTTCGCTATCGGATGACCGGATTGTAACCGGAATCACAAAAAAGCACGCCGGTCTCAGCGAAGAAGCCGGATATGAAGCCATAAAAATATTTAAAGATCGTGATGCAATGCCGGAAGCGATATTTTGCACGAATGATGCGCAGGCAATCGGAGCTATGCACGCTCTTAACGAACTCAAATACCGTATCCCCGAAGATATCGGTATAATGGGATACGACAATATTAAGATATCACGCTATATGGGATTAACCACCGTAGATCAGCAAATGTATGATGTGGGTATCAGAGCGATCAAAACACTGCGCAGTCTCATTAAATCGAATGATCACCCTGTTAAACACACTGTGATCCCGCCGAAAGTAATTGAACGATCATCTACTAAAAAACCAGCTAAGTAGTTGCTACTCGACGAATCTGATTTTCGGGATGCGATTTATGACACCGGCTCTTCGCAGCTTGATGAGCCTTACCGGGGCAAGGTCAGGGATGTTTACAATTTGCGCGACAACCACATCGCCATAGTGACAACCGACCGGATTTCTGCTTTTGACCATATCTTACCCCAGCCCGTTCCCTACAAAGGACAGATTCTTAACCGAATGGCTGCCAAGGCTTTTGAATCTTCCTCTCATGTGTTGCCCAATCACATGGTTGACCTTCCCCATCCCAATGTAATGATTGCAGTTTCCTGCCAGATACTCCCCATTGAGGTTGTCGTCCGTGGCTACCTTGCCGGGCACGCATGGCGCGAATATGAAAAAGGGAACCGGGAAGTATGCGGTAATAAGTTACCGGATGGGTTAAAGCAGAATCAAAAACTGCCGGAACCTATTATAACCCCTACCACTAAAGCAAAAGAGGGACATGATACCGATATTTCCGAAGAAGAAATTCTGGATAAGGGGATCATCACCCCTGCAAGGTGGAAAAAAATTAAACAAAAGGCACTTAAGCTGTTCGAGCTTGGGACCCGGCTTTCGGCTCAGCGTGGCTTAATTTTGGTTGACACCAAATATGAATTCGGCTTTATCGGAAACCGGATAATACTGGCCGATGAAGTTCATACCCCCGATTCTTCCCGGTACTTTTATTCACGGGAATACAAACAACGTCTTAAAGAAGATCGCCCTCAAAAACAGCTATCAAAAGAATTTGTGAGGGAATGGCTGATAGATCACGGCTTTAGCGGCCGGCAGGGAGAAGAAATTCCCGAACTGTCTCAGGATTTCCGCGAAAAAATTTTCCAGCGATATGCTGAAATCTACATGAAAATTACCGGTGAAGAGTTTGAACCGGTTTCCACGCGCAATTTCAATGAAAAGCTACCTCAAATTTTGAAGCCGTGGTTGTGAGGGTATGATTTGTATTTGACATTGAATAGCGTTTGTAGAGGCTGTTTTCTGGTTTGTTGTTACTCGTTAATCGTTTGATGCTTGATGCGACATTTGTCGCCAGTTATTTGAATTTTGTCGCCTCCTTTCTTAAGTTATTTTAATTCTGAAACTTATCCTTCACTGCTCTCAGCTACCGAAATGAATATCATCAAAGAAACCGAAGTTGACTATACGACGGAGCGCACCACCCGGAACTGGATCAGCTTAGCCCGGAAAGGGTTAACTTATGAGGATTTCGCCAAGCTTTACGAAATGGCGCCCTACACCCTTCAGGACTGGGCCGGGATCCTGGGGCTTTCAAATCGCAGTTTGCAGCGTTATCAGAAAAGCGGCAACCGATTTTCTGTGGCTGTTTCCGAAAAGCTTCTTATGATTGCCCATCTGTTCAACAGAGGAACCGAAGTATTTGGCAGCAAAAAACATTTTTTCAATTGGATGAGTAACCCATCGGCTGCTTTAAATCATAACCGGCCTTTCGAACTTATGGACTCCATGTTCGGCCTGCAATTGCTTGTCGATGAGCTCGGACGCATCGAACACGGCATCGTAGCATGACGGTTTTCCGGATTACCAAGGCAAAATACGAACGTGATCTTGCCGGTCTTGGAGCTCAACGGTTTGGCGGGCGCTGGAACAGCAAGGGAATTCCGGCACTATATACCTCGCAATATCGGTCTATTTGCATTCTGGAGTTGCTCGTCCACACCTCACTCGAAACGGTTCCGGCGGATTTGGTACTACTAACTATCAATCTGCCGGATGACTCACCCGCATCTTCCGTATCGCTTTCTGAATTACCTGAATCATGGAATAGTTATCCATTTGATGATTTTACCCGGCAAACAGGCGATGAGTTTTTAAAAAACGGCAATGCTCTTGCACTTAAAGCCCCTTCCGCTATCATACAAGAAGAATATAATTATGTAATCAATCCTCAACACCTAAAAGCAAGCCAATTAAAAATCGTTGATATTAACCCCCTAAACCTTGACCACCTTTTTTTCGGATCAAAATCTTCAAAATCCTAATCCGGATAAGCAGAAACTAAAATACTTTTTGAAGAGGTGAAGTGAGCAAGATGAAAAGAAGTAAAGATGTGAAGAAGTTGAGATAGTAAGATAATAGCCCGGAATTCAAACTCCGGCGCTCCTTCAAACTTCTCTTGTTTTCTTGACATCTTAACACCTTGACTTCTTCACATCTTTAATTCTTTATGAAGTTACTGGGTTCTGGGCACTGGCTGCTGTTGACACTAAACCCAACTCCCAGTCATTATTTTTATGACAGAAGTGCTATAGTTGCCTATATTTCCTCAAACAAATTTTAACATCACAACCTGTTATTCACCCAATTACCATTATTATGCGATACCTAACACTCTTATTCACTTTTTTTATACTGTCAGGAATGAATCAGGCTTTCGCGACCGATTCCCTCACTGTTGATGATATCATCAACCAGGAAAGTGCCGTGGATTTTGAATTTTCACCGGATGGAGAGAAGGTCGCCTGGGTTAAGCGTCGCCCGTCTTCGGAACGCGACCGCTTTGTGACCGACCTCTATCTGACCGACCTAACCGAAGAAAACGGTGATTCCTACAGCACTATTCAGCTGACCCGAACCGAAGATTCGGATTCCTCCCCTTTCTTTTCGCGCGAAGGCAACAAACTTTACTTCCAGTCCTCCAGAGACGATGGCAACTCGCTGTGGGCACTTGATTTACGCGGTGGGGAGCCGGTCGAAGTCAATGAGTTTGATGAAGGCTTTAGCAACGTACAGTGGATGGGTGAATCAAAAATCGCTTACCTCTCCGAGGAGGGTGATCTTTGGATTGAACAGCAGCGTGAACAGCGGGGTGATGCTACTCAGGTTATAGAAGACACCACAACCTTCAAACCGCAAAGGGTTTATAGCTATGATCTGGAAAGCGGCGAAACAGAAAGAATTACCGATAATGATTATCCCATCAACTCCTATTCGGTTTCTGAAGATGGCCGATGGCTGGTTTCCAGTCATACCAGAAGCGTGCATTACGGAGCAGATGCACAGCCGCCTCACGCGCATTACTTATGGGATCTGGAAAATGACGACAAAACCCGCATTCTCCGAAACCGGGAAGATTACCAACAACCCGGCAACTTTGAATTTACAGAAGATGTTGAGGGATTTTACTTTACCTCGGTTCTCTCCTCCGATCCTGAATGGGAAGGTGCCGGAATCAGCCTGCTCCACTATTTTGATCTCGAAAAACAGGAGCCCGTTGAAGTTGATTTAGAGTGGGAAAACGGCATCAGCGCAGGTTATGAGGTTGTCGGTAACGATGTTGTCGTTAGTCTTGCGGATGATGCATTGCGGCAGACCGCCTATTATGAGCGCCGCGGCAACGAGGAGTGGCGAAAACACATGCTCGATGCCGGTGACAAAACCGGTCGCGTGGTCGTCGGTTCTATCGCTCCGGATCATGAAACGGTTATTTTTTCTTACTCCACCGCATCAACCCCCAATCAGTATTGGCTTGGTGAAATCAACACCCGAAGAATGCGGAGTTCTCAGCTTAATTCTGTAAATGAAATTACCAAATTGAACTCATCGTTGCGGGAATTCGAGTACGGCGATACTGAAATCCACACCTGGGCGGGGGCGAACGATGCTGAAATCAACGGCATCCTCTACTATCCGCAAAATTACGATCCTGACCGGCAATATCCGCTGGTCGTAAAAATTCATGGCGGTCCGGCTGCGGTTGACCTGGATCAGTGGAGAATGGGCTGGGCGTATTATCCTCATCTGTTTACTCAGGAAGATGCGTTTGTATTGTTTCCCAATTACCACGGTTCATCCAACCATGGTCTGGAATTTGTAGAATCGATAAAAGGGCGGTATTACGAGCAGGAAGTCGAGGATATCGTCACGGGAGCCGAATCTCTTATAGATGCAGGCATGGTAGATGCGGATTCTCTGGGGATCATGGGTTGGTCGAATGGCTCTATCCTCGGAACCATGACCGCCATTCAACATCCGGATATGTTTCAGGCATTAGGAGCCGGAGCGGGAACTATTAATTGGGCATCCGATTACGGTACTTGTCGGTTTGGTGTGCGGTTTAACCAAAGTTATATCGGCGGGGCTCCGTGGGATCAAAGCAATGGTTATGATTTCAACATGGAATATATCCAGCAATCGCCCCTGTTTCATATGGAGCGAAAAAAGACTCCGACGCTCATCTCTTTCGGAAGCGAGGATAGAGCCGTACCCCGCGATCAGGGTTGGGAGCACTACCGTGCGATGCAGCAGTTGGATCAGGCGCCCGTTCGATTCCTCTGGTTTCCCGGCGAACCACATAGCTTGCAGCAGATCACACATCAGACCCGAAAACTGAATGAGGAGTTTGAGTGGTTCCAACGGTACTTGTTTGATACACACGAAGAAGAAAATATCGCATTCAACGAGGAGAGTCCGCTTGCCGAATTGCTGGAGCGTGACAAACTGGAACGCAACTCCAATCTGCTTGGTAAACAGTATGACGAATATCTCATCCCGGAAACAAAGGAAATAGCATCAGACAGCCTTGAAATCGGCCGGGTACATGTCACCAATGCCCAATACGCCTCATTTGATGATGATTTCACTTACCCCGAGGGCCGTGATAATTACCCTGTAACCGGAATCAGCGGGGAAAAGGCTGATCAATATCTTGAGTGGCTAAGCGATCTTACCGGCCGGAGCTACCGCCTTCCGGAAAGTGGCGAAGCTGAGCGCCTGCACCGCATTGCCTATTCAGCTGCCTCAGGACAAAATACACTCAACCAATGGGCAGGCTATGATTTAACTATTGATGAGGTTTCTCTGCTAATGCAAAAAGTTAATGAACTTGATCAGGAAGTGCTGATGGAGCCGGTCGCGCAGAAAAGTGCGGTATCTGTTGGTGAGGCAGAAGTATATGATCTGGGGGGCAATGCAGCCGAATGGTATAACTCCGGCAACGGAAATTATGAGTTTTATGGTTATTCAGCTGCCAGTTTTCATGATCCTAACAGCAGAAACACCGATGCTCCTGATGATTACATCAGTTTTAGGGTAATTCTGGAACCCTAAAGATTCTGCTAAGCCGAATTACTCACCAGAAGATCTATTCATTTTGATATTGGTAATAATGCAGGCTTAAAAGCAAAAAGGCGGCACCGTTATAAACAGTGCCGCCTTTTAAATTTCAATACAGACATAATTACGCCTGGGGCTTTTCTCCGCCTCCCTGCGGTCCCTGGCCTTGCTGCTCACTAAACTGAATCTGATTACTAAACGATGTCTTCAGTTCTTCCACATCATCTTCAGTAATCAGATCATCCAGATTTTCAACGCCCACTTTTTGAATGAGGTTGAATACCAGACGGTTAAACAGAATCTGGTGAGCCATGGAGGTCAACTGCATCAACTGATCCTGTGGTATCTGCTGATTGGCAAGTTTCAGTTTATTAAAAATCGGTTCAACTACCTTCTCAGCTTTTTGAGCAAGCTGCTGTTCCAGCTCTTGTGCTTTTTCGTTGTTTTTGCTGGTAATTTCGTTTCCTTCGCTGTCTATCAATTTCATAGGCTTTTTTGAGGTTAAAAATATCAGAGTGCCTAACTTTGAGAGCCGCTATTTATTGCAGGTTTATGAGCATCATCATATCCGTAATAAATTCCGATATTAGTGTGGCACGCATTTAATATCGTCGACCTATCAATGCCCGTAAAAATGCGCCACAGAGCCATGATTAAAAATCAATCAGCATTAAATCACGAGCTGAATTACATCTGGCAGCTTTTTTAGATAGTCCATTCCTTATTCAAAAAGCCTATAATTAATGCCTTTATAGTCTAAAGCAGGTATGCATTGTCATCAAATAGCAAATAACAGTTTAATTCCTCACTACTTTATAAATTTATTTTGCCCTATTTTCAGACGATCAAAGCATATTTTCTAAAAAAATGAGCTTATCAATTCGGAAACTTAAATAATCAGAGTTATGATGCAAAACCAATCAATTTTACCTTTTAGTTTACTGCTATCGATGCTTCTGCTCGCAAGCGGGCTAACAAAAGCAATGGCAGATGAAGTAGACTTTAATCCATTGACCCCCATGGATGTTGCATCTATTGAAATGGCGGGTAATGTACAGATCACCCCTGATGCAGAACATATCATCTTTACCCGGTCTATCCCTGCTGATCCCCTGGAAGATAACGAACCTCGAAGTTCCAAACTTTATGTGTATGATATTGATGAAGGTGAAGAGCGAGTCCTATATGAAGAAACCGGAGTAGGGAATATCTCATTCCGGCCGGAACACGGCACCGTCACATTCACCACTACTATGGAGGATGAGGAGAGCAACGCCATTTTCGAAATGGAACTTGACGGTGATGAGCCTGATAAACTTTTTCAGTTTGAATCCAACGTGCTCGGTTATCGCTGGCACGATGACGGAGATCACGTCGCATTTATGGCAAATGAAATTATTGAAGAACCGGAGGCAAAGCTGCCTTATGAACCTGATATCTACGAGGAAGGACTCCCGAACAGAAAAGGATATGTAACCAACGTTACCGAGGATGACCATGACCCGCATCAAATTCAGGTTGAGGGATCCATTTACAAAATGGAGTGGAGCCCGGAAGGTGAGCGCATTGCCATTTCAGTTGCTCCGACTCCGCATATCGATGACCGTTTCATGTTCCAGGAAGTAAAAGTTGTGGAATACGGATCCTGGGAAGTAATTCACGAAATCGACAATGAGGGAAAAATCGCTCAAATAGAGTGGAGCCCCGACGGTGATGAGCTGGCACTCAGAGCAGGAAATGATATCAACGATCCGATTGACGGGCGAATCATGGTTGTATCTGCCGAAGGCGGATCGCCTCAAAATATTTACCCCCAGTTCGAAGGTAAATTTGAAAACATTCAGTGGATTGACAATGACCAGCTTCACTTCATCGCCAGTGAAAGCACGGAACGAACTTTTGGTCGAATCGATTCAGACGGTTCCAACTATACCCGTCTTGTGCATGAGGAAGCCTTGATCCTCAACTCCTTCTCAATGGCCGATGACGGCACTCTTGCTTTTCAGGTAAATACTCCGTCTCATCCCAATGAAGTTTATCTGTGGGATGGAAGAGACCGCACTGAACCGGAACGCAAAACGGTATCCAATGAATGGCTTGAAGATAAATCCTTTGGCGAACAACGTGTTGTAAGCTATGAAGCTCGCGACGGTGAATTTGTAATTGATGGCCTGCTGATCCTTCCGCTCGGATATGAAGAAGGTGATGAAGTACCCATGATTGTTGAAGTGCATGGCGGGCCGGAAGCCCATTACGAAAACGGATGGCTGACCGACTATTCCATGCCGGGACACCTTGGTGCAGCGGAAGGCTTCGCCACATTCTATCCCAATTACCGTGGAAGTACCGGTCGCGGGCTGGAATTTATTACCTCATCTCAGGGAGATCTCGGCGGTAAAGAATTTGACGACATTGTGGACGGCGTGGATTATCTGATTGATGAAGGAATCGCTCATGCTGATAAAATCGGCGTTACCGGCGGCTCTTATGGCGGATACGCCACCGCCTGGATGTCGACCTATTACTCCGATTATTTCGCAGCGGGTGTAATGTTTGTAGGCATTTCCAATAACATCTCAAAATGGGGCACCAGTGATATTCCTGAGGAGCTTTATCTGGTCCACTCCCGCGAACGCACCTATCATAACTGGGATACTTATCTTGAAAACAGCCCTATTTATCATGTTAATCGTGCAAACACCCCGCTTTTAATCATGCATGGTTCGGAAGACACCCGCGTTCATCCCGGGCAATCTCTTGAGATGTATCGTCATATGAAAGTACGCCGCCCTAACGTACCTCTGCGGCTGGTTTGGTATCCTGATGAAGGTCACGGAAATGCCCGAGCAACCTCGCAGTTGGATTATAACCTCAGAATGCTGCGATGGTTTGACCGTTTTCTCCACGAGCAGGCGGATGAAAAGCCGGATTACAATTTAGATTTTGAAGAATTCGGCATTGAACTACCTGTTGAGAATGACCAGGATTAAGAAGTTTGATTAAGTCAATTTGCCTGTCAAGCCCGTTAACAGTAGGGCTTGACAGGATTTTTTATTAAACACTTCACATGTATGCCATCCACGGCACCAATAAGGAAGCTAACCCAAACTATTCTTCCCGAATCGATTTGGCGGGTGCATCAGGAAAATCATCAAAAACGATTCGAACCTTGGCTCGGTTCTTACCTCTACTGGCGCGAAAGAGGATACAAGCATCCCGTTCTCGATTTTTTACTAACCTATTACAGTTTTAAACCATCCCTTTTGCGGCGATGGTCACCCGGAATCGGCTTAGGTCTTGATAATGCCCCTGCGAGTGAATTTCCGGGTAACTATGGATATCGAAGCTCAGAAACCGGTGTAAGATATCTTGATCCCGCCCTTTTTCCCGTAAAACGGTTAAACGGTCTTGAATGGACCATCAACCTTTTGGAGCAAACGAGCAATCGCTCTCCATCGCTGGGTTGCTACGGCTTACACGAATGGGCGATGGTCTACAAACAAGGATCCAACCGAAGGCATCACCAGGTTCCATTACGAATGAAACCGGCAATACTTGATGCATTTGTAGAATCGCAAAACCTGGTCTGCACCCATTACGACGCGTTTCGTTTTTATACCGATGAAGCCCGGCCGTTAAACCGGTTTCAGCCATCGCGAAAATCCTTTCCTGATATGGAACAACCCGGATGCCTGCACACCAACATGGATTTATATAAATGGGCTTACAAATTTTACCCCTGGATTGACAGTGACCTGATAGGCGACTGCTTTGAGCTTGCCGTCGATATCCGCACCGTTGACATGAAAGCATCCCCCTATGATCTCACCACTTACGGTTACCAGCCCATACGAATCGAAACTGAAGAGGGGAAAGCAGAATATCGCGAAGAGCAAAAACGTATTGCGGATAAAGCAAAACCACTTAGAAACCGATTAATCAAGGCACTTTCCTACATCAGAGAACTGATTTGAAACGGATACCTTGTTGTGGCCTCAATCGAAATTTGAGTGGAAGTTACCTTAACTTCCTGTAATAGCCATCTTAGTTGCTACATGCATTACCAAATGCCGGCAAAGTTTGGGGAAGGTCTGTCTGATCCCAAGTATGTTAGTCAGGAATCACGCCTAAATTATGTATATCAGGTTTAGACACTTTTGTCTTTTTTGGATAGCCTCAGGTCTTCAGTTCAATATCCTTTACTTAATCAATAACATCTGCCGGGTAATCTCAACATCGCCCGCCTGCAAGCGGAAAAGATACGTGCCGGAAGATAGTCTGCTGCCGTCGAAGCTTACCTCATACTGCCCCGCCGGCTGATGTTCATCTACAAGCGTTTCTACATGCCGCCCGAGAGTGTCATAAACCCTGAGCGAAACATTTTGACTTTTGGGAATTTCATACTGTATCTGCGTAACCGGATTGAATGGGTTGGGATAATTTTGCTCCAGTTGCACTTTTTCAGGTCGCTCCGAAACTTCTTCCCGGGCAGATGAAGTCAACACATCTTCTGCCTGAAATCTTGTCAACACCGGGTAATGATCTGAGGTAGTGTTCAGATAATCAACAACAACACGTGGTGTGACAACTCGCTGTGAGCCTTCTATCAAAAAATCAAAAAGCTCATCATTGATTGTGATATGATCGATCATACTCCGATTAGGAGGAAAGCCAAATGAGAAAAACTCATCTTCTTCCAGCGATTTCGTAAGCACTTCAAAGTTAGAATCATTATCAAAGTTTGAATAAGGAGAGCGCTCACCATTATAGGTTGACTCCACTATTTGATCATTATAATCCCCAAGGTAGATCACTTTTCTGTTTGCGCGGGATAAATTTGCAACAATGTAATCTCGAATTTGATCTGAGGCGTTAACACGACGTTCATAGGATTCGTCCGGATCATCTCCTGCAGCCGATTTCGCATGAACATTTATGGCCGTGACTTCCCTTGATTCACCCTCCAGTTGGGTTTCAAAAGTAAACTCAAGCGGGAGGCGTCCGGCATGGTCATAACTATTCATTCCATGGCTGCTGTCAAGGATTTGAGAATCTATCGAATCAACGGTTTCAGTGTTGTAGACATAACCGAGATCAAGGCCAAAACTGGTCTCAGCCACAAATGCTGAATACCCATCCACTTCACTAATAGTAGAGCGGAACAGTTCATTATCGTAAATCTCTTGTACAGCAAAAACGTCTGCCTGAATATCTTCAATAATCTGAATTACATTTCCAACTTGAAGTTCAACATCATCCGGACCTCTGTCTGCACGTCCAAACCACTCAATATTCCAGGTAACCACATCCAGTGTTTGATCTGTTGGGTATTCATCTCCTTCATAGCTAAATGGTTCAACACCGAGGTCATCGACGGTACGGGGTAAAAGCTGAGGTTGGTCATTAAAAACTGAGGCCACTCCGGTAATATCCGCAGAAGAACCAGGTCTTGGACTCCCTTCCAGATGTGTTGCAAGAGGTTGGATCCTTAGCACTGAAGTTGCTCTGCCGTCATCAAGAGTATAATTATTGCCATTATAACTACCAATGTTCAGATTACCGGCTTGTAAAAATGCCTGCGCATCCACCGTAACATTGTTTACGGTCACGAGCTGTGACTCATAGTTACCGCTTTCAAAATCCGATAAGGATATTTCCTCGGGCTCTATCTCCCGATTCGCTTCCGGATAAACTTCAATATCCAGCCCCTGATCACCTTCCACTACTTGCATCAACCCATTAAAAAAACCGATTTCTCCGTGAACAACAACCGAATCACCTACTTCAGCCTCAATGTCAAAATCACCCTGCCGCATGAGCGAGTTGGAAAATGCGGCAATCCCGGCCGTTTCGTCCTGCAGATAAATCGGTCCGCGAAAATGATCGGTGACCGTCAGCCAGCCTGAAATGGTGACTTCGTCCCCTTCCGACATCTCTCGAGCTTCAGAAACAGGAACCGGTTGCTGAGCTTTGGTTAATTCAGTAGCGCCGAAGATAAAAACAACAAGAAACAAAAAGTAGAATTTGAGCATGGGATAGCAGGTGTAAGTGGAATGTTTTATTGGATACCGGTAATAAAGCGACTTACCTGATCATAGAACACGCAGAGATTGATCAAATATTGAAATTGTTAGTTCAGAATGTGAATAGGGATTTTAATTAGTTGTGTGAGATACTCCCGGCTAAAGGTTTTATTAAATATTCGTCAGCCCGCTTCTAAGCGGGCAGACGAATACAATGGTTGCCGGTTCTATTCCATATGCGTGTTAAACCAATCCAGTACGCGGTTGATAAAATCATGCCGGTGAGCGCGCTCAGTTAGGCCATGAGGTTGCCTCGGATACTCAACTAATTGAGTTTCCTTATCCAGCATATTTAGCAGCGTGTATAACTGCAAAGATTGTTCGGGATGTACGCGAGTGTCTGCCAGCCCGGTGGCAACCAAAATCGGTGTGTCGGACTGTTTTAACCAATATACCGGGGAGCGGTCTTCATAGGCGCCCGGGTTTTCAAAAAATTGCTGATCCCAGTGCGAGTCCGACATCTCAAACGGAATATCGGTGGTTCCGGTAAACGAAATCCAGTTGGACAATCCGGCAAAGGTGATAGCTGCGGCAAACCGGTCGGTATGGCGGGTGCCGGCCCAGGCCGCAAAATATCCGCCATAACTTGTTCCGCTGATGCCTACTCGATCAGAGTCTATGATACCTTCTTCATCCAGATATTCCATTCCCGTAAGCACATCTTCAAACTCTTTGCCGCCGAGATCACGATGATTCGCCATCGTAAACCAGGAGCCCCGGCCGCCACTTCCACGATAATTCGGTTTGAAGACGGCATAACCTTCAGCCGCGAGTACCTGACCCGGATACAACGGGCGTGTATTCCACCCATCCATGCTGATGCCTTCCGGTCCGCCGTGCGGCAGAACAGCCAACGGATATCGTTCACCTTCTTCGTATCCCACCGGCAGAATTAAAACGCCTTCCATGTACATATCATCGGCGCCCTTCCAGCTTACCTCTCTCTGTTCTCCGAGTTCTACTTCATCAAGCCATTCATTGTTATTGGTATGGCGTTCAAATGAGCCGTCAGTAACCGAACCGGTATATAGCTCACCCGGGTGGTGCCGGGTATTTACGGCAGCGCTGAATGTGGAGTGATCCCCATCAAAGCTTACGGAGCGAAAAATTTCCATATCTCCCCCGGCCAACTGCTCGATATCACCACCAGACCGATTGATGCGGTTGAGGGTCGTCCGCTGGAATTCAACAGCGGCAAAATGCAGTTCGTTGTTTCCATACCATTCCAGCCACTCAGGTGTGCCCTCGTAATCTTCCGGGGTGATATCGGTGGATTCCCCGCCTTCGGCATCCACTACGTAAATTCTTTGCGGAAGCGGATCGCTGTAAGTTTTCGCTCCCAGATAGGCAATATATTGGCCGTCAGGTGACCATCTTATATCCGCAAGCTTTCCTTCGGTTTCCGTTAATTGCTCAAGATCCGAACCATCCGAATTCACACGGTAAAGTCTGCTGAACATAAAATCCTGATCAGGGCCATCCTCATCACTCAACCTGACGATAAACTGTTCACCATCCGGTGACCACTCAAAATCCCAGGTGTATTTATCATCCGGCGTTACCGCGCGCGGGTCTCCACCCCCGGCAGGTTCCACAAACAAGCGTTGATACTGTTCATTCTCACCGGTCGCTTCCATGTCGTACCCGCGATCACGCTTCTCCTGCACTTCTTCCGGAAGAGGTTCCGTGGCAAGATAGCCGACAGCTTCATAATTCGAAGAAAAAGCAAATTGCCCCACTCCATACGGGCTGTCGGTAAGCTGCTCAAGGTTTTCACCTGAGTGATCCACCGAATATACCTGGCGCTGATCATCATAGTCTTCCAGTACCGCACCGAAAGCAAGGTTTTCTCCGCCATTGATCCAGACCGGTGCTGATGCACTCTCAGGCGCTTCAATTACCGCTTCGGATTCATTTGTTTCAAGATTAAAAATATGCAACTCACTGTAGTCGGGGCCGACCTCTTCATCCTCATCTCTTGGAACGGTTAGTGTATATGCCACAAGATCTCCGTTCGGATTCATCTGAGTAGTGCCGACACTCATAACCGATATGAGCTGCTCCGCAGTCAATCCACTGTTTTGTTCTTTCGGTTGTTCAACTGCCGCTGCTTCCTGAGTTGAACAACCTGCAACTAACAGCGCAAGTATCATTGTAAATAGTAAATCATGTTGTTTAATCATATCATCCCTGATTTTATTGGTGAATAAGCAGATAATTTGTTGTAACAGTAAAATATTTCATTGGTGTGATTAAACATGGAATGTGGATAAACCATATTTTCAGACCGATACTATTTACGAAAATTCAATTATATCTGCCAATCGATTTAATTATGCACTGTAAAATAAAACTGAATTGAATATGACACTTGATCTTACAACCCCCGCACTCTTGTTCCCGGCTATTTCGCTTTTATTGCTTGCCTACACGAACCGCTTTCTGACCATCGCAAACTTGATCCGCAGCCTGAAAAGCAAGTATCAGGAGGACCAGCGGGCGGTAATTTTCGGGCAAATTGAAAATCTCAGAAAGCGGATCTATCTGATTAAATTTATGCAGATCTGGGGAGTAGGCAGCCTGTTTTTATGTGTAGCTTCAATGTTCTTTTTATTTGTGGATTACAACATGACCGGTGCCATAATATTCGGCGTGAGCCTGATTATGCTGATGATATCACTTTGGCAGTCCATCCATGAAATCTGGATCTCCACCGAAGCACTAAATATTGAATTAAGCACAATGGAAAAATCTTAAAACTTTACTGCTATAGTTTCGTCTTTTTGATAAAGAATTGCCGCTCCTCCATCCCGAAAGTGGTAAGCGAAAATAACAGACTAATCATCGCATCTCCGGCATATCTCACCTTACGGGATGGTTGGAACTGACAACCCTTGTATAATTAAAAGGAAAAGTTTACTCTTCCAGTGTCGATAAATCCCCTTCATCAATACCCTGTGCTCTGGCTTTGAGCACGCGGCGCATGATTTTACCACTGCGGGTTTTAGGCAGGGATTCCATAAACGTAATCGATTCGGGTTGGGCAATCGGCCCCAGCTCTTTGCTTACATGCTTTTTGAGTTCCTCCTCAAGACTTTGATTCGCTGTAACACCAGCCCGTACAATCACATACGTATGGATTGCATTGCCTTTCACCTCATGTGGTAAAGCGATTGCAGCGGCTTCGGCAACATCTTTATGACTAACCAACGCACTCTCCACCTCTGCGGTGCCAAGGCGATAGCCGCTTACTTTAATCACATCGTCGATTCGACCGATGACCCAGACATACCCATCTTCAT
Organism: uncultured Chitinophagales bacterium; assembly: GCA_964505385.1. Classification (GTDB taxonomy): domain Bacteria; phylum Bacteroidota; class Rhodothermia; order Balneolales; family Natronogracilivirgulaceae; genus SLJN01. The sequence goes on along the minus strand of CAZDIA010000029.1, from coordinate 15,400 downwards.
CAATCCGTGCAGAGTCGCCGGCTTTATACCAACCTTTGGATTCATACTCTTTCCAATAGGTTTCTACAAAGCGGTCGGGATCTTTGAAAATAGTTCGGGCCATACCGGGCCATGGATTTTTGATTACAAGCTTACCTTCTTCACCGGTTTTCACTTCATTACCATTATCATCCACGACACCTACCTGAATACCGAAGAACGGCTTGCTTGCCGAACCGGGTTTCAACGGTGTGATCGGCAGTGGTGAGATCATAAATCCGCCGGTCTCGGTCTGCCACCAGGTATCCATTATAGGGCAATTGCCGTTGCCGATCACCTCGTGATACCATTTCCATGCTTCCGGATTTATCGGCTCACCGACAGACCCCAGCAACCTCAATTTGCTTAAATCGTGCCGTCTAGGCCACTGATTGCCAAATCTCATCAGCCCGCGTATGGCAGTCGGCGAAGTATAGAGTATGGTGATACCGTACTTTTCAACCATCTGCCACCATCGGTTCGGATAGGGATGATTTGGAGCACCTTCATACATCATCACCGTGCTGCCGTTGATCAGCGGACCGTAAACCATATAACTGTGGCCGGTTACCCAACCGGGATCTGCCGCGCACCACCACCTGTCTTCATCTTTGATATCAAAAACATAGTGGTGTGTCGCAGATGTATAAACCGAGTATCCACCATGTGTGTGAACTAATCCCTTGGGTTTGCCGGTTGTGCCGGAAGTGTAGAGAATGTATAGTGGGTCTTCGGAATCTGTTTGCTCAGTTTCACATTTTGGGCTGGCGATAGGTAAATTCACAAGGTTGTGATACCAGAAATCCCGATCATTCTCCATCTCGACTTCATGGCCGGTTCTCTTCACCGTAATGCAAACCTCAACTGTAGGCGTTCGCTCTATAGCCTGGTTCACTATTCCTTTGAGATCAGTAATCTTGCCCCGGCGATATCCACCATCCGCAGTTAGTAACACCCTGCTTTGGGCATCATTTATCCGGGTTGCAAGGGCTTCCACACTGAAACCACCATACACAACACTATGAGCGGCACCAATTTTAGCACAAGCAAGCATTCCGATAACCAGCTCCGGTATCTGGGGCATGTAAATAGTTACAATTTCCCCTTTTCTTACGCCCATACTTTTTAAGACGTTTGCACACTTGTTAACCTCTCGGTTCAGTGCATGATAAGACATCGTCTTAACATCGCCCGGTTCTCCTTCCCATATCAGCGCAAGTTTGTTCCTGCGCCAGGTTTCTAAATGGCGATCAATTGCGTTCTGCACCATATTGATTTTACCTCCGACAAACCATTTATAAAATGGCTTTTCGGAATCGTCAAGAACCTGCTTCCAGCGTTTAAACCACTTAAGTTTTTTTGCCTCTTTTGCCCAGAAATTTTCCGGGTCTTTAATTGACTCCTCATACAACTTCTCGTAATCCTTTACATTGGCCTTTTTTACAATCGAGTCCGGAGGATAGTAAAACTCCGAATCGGATTGCTGCACAACTTCTTTTTTCTTTTGGGTAGCCATGTACGATCTCCTTTGGGTTGTTACTTTATTTAACTGTTCATTATTTATTTGAAAATCATGGTTTGGATAGCCTGTTATCCGTGTTTTCTTAGGGCACTTAAAGTTTTCTTACAAATACTAATTAGCAAAGTGCTTTTAATAGACTCTAATTTATTGATCACAAATTTTATCTCAAGCCTAATTTTCAACGATTTTTTCACCGCTTCTAACCAGCTCAATACTTTTCATAATCTCGTTAGATCCAGCGTAAAAAGGTGTTTTTGAGTGAATACTTCGGGGCACTTTACTCATGATGCGCTGCTTTCCATCTGTAGCTATACCACCTGCATTTTCCACGATTTGTGCGATCGGAGCACATTCATAGAGTAAACTCAGCTTACCATCTGGTATTTTTTTATTCGCAGGATACAAAAATACGCCACCATCCAGTATCATACGGTGAATGTCGGCAGAAAGTGAACCAATGTAGCGAAATTTACTGCCACTCTTAGCCCGCAGATAATCCAGTATATTTTGATCATTTTCATCCATGTGTAATTCCAGGCCAGTATTACAACTGAAATACGGTGCCGATTCCGGAATCCGGATATCACGTTGCGCGAGGAAGAATTCACCGACATCATCATCAAGAGTAAAAAAACTAACACCAAGCCCCACTGTAGTAAATACCAGCATTGCACTTGATCCATACAGAATATACCCGGAGGCAACCTGATCATCACCGGGCCTGAGAAAATGATCTGACAGATCTTCAGCATACAGGTCATGCTGATAAATGGCGAAAACCGAAGCGGCTGAAGCGTTATAACCCATATTCGGAATACCCTCAATGGGATGCAGCACTACAATATATTTGCCATCAGCAGCACTCAGGCGAATATAATTATTCGAAAATGCCGTTACCATCAGCCGTACGATGCCGGAGCGATCAAGGGCATAACGGAACTGATCTACCGCAAACTCCCGCAACGCATCCAGGCGATTATATCCGGTTAGATTCTTGCGATTTTTAATATCATTAAGCACACTATCATTTGCCTGCCTGGCTATGATCCGGCACGCCAGCGTTATATCGCGAAGTAGTTGCGAAAGCTCGCCCGTCGCCTGAGGAAACTGCCTCTGGTTTTCGATGATAAATTCATCGAGCGTAACTAAATCAGACTTGGACTTTCTGGACTTCATAACACTGCCCGGCTTTACCTGAATGTTTTTTTGAATCACATCAATTTAAAGCAAGATATATTTAAACAAAACAGCGTTTCATTCTTCTATATCCATATCAACCACACAGTCAACACCTCTGTTTTCCAGCTCTTCCTGCAAAACTTCAGGCAGATGGTTTACAAGCTCCTCGGCAATGCGTTTCTCCACCATTTCCCGTATCCGGTCCCGCCCTATCAGAAACGACGGTATAAATGAAAATATCCCTGCATTTTTTTTGAAGATTCTTTTGTGGTTTCTGATGTCGACATTTAAGGATAATTTCGGCATAATCTTTAGGTTTTTTGATAGATTTCCGGGATACCCTCCTCTTTGAGGGGTATATCACAAACAACTCAACTCATGATAACATTTGATTTATAACAACACTACTTTTTGCACTTCTGAATAAACAAGATGATTTGCATTTTGTCACGAAGATAACATTTAAGACCACAGAAAAGTTGATAGTTTATAACCGTCACATTCACTGCCATCTTTTCCTGATTTCGTATTCCCGAAAATTGCTATTATGCCCAAAAGTTAACCGGATAGGATTCAATCTATGTTACATGATGATCAATTAGCAGAGCTTCTCCGAAAAACACAAAATGTTGCTGTCATCGGCGCATCGCCGGATACCTCCCGCAGCAGCAATTCCATTTCAAGAAGATTGCTCAACCTCGGACGCAACATTTATCCGGTCAACCCTAATTATGACCGGGTTCTTGATCTTGAAACCGTGCCAACCATGCAGGACTTGCCACAAGATATCCAAATCGATATCGCTCTTATTTTTCGCAACCCTGATGATGCTCCGGAATCCGTAAAAGATATAATCACCTTTGCCAAAAACCGGAATCAGCAACCGGTCGTATGGACTCAACCCGGCGCGCACAGTGAAACGGCTCAAAATATGGCTGAAGCCGCTTACCTATCTTACATGGGAGATTATTGCATTGCTGTGGAGTACGCCCGACTTCAAACCAGTTAATTTTCCACACCGAGACGGTCTGGTTAGTAGCAGTTGTGCATAGTAATTTTGGAGGATAGAGTAAATTTTTCATTACTCTTGACATGGAGTTGCTACAAACCTGAGGCAATTTAACAGTACAGGTTTTCTCTACACTTCCACCCCAATCGGTACTGGTTCAAAAGTGATAGCGATTAAGGTTGTATCATCTTCCAGATCATTTCCATTATGGGACCCGGAAATTCGATCGATGATATCAGCAACGATTTTATCGGTTTTGCCTGATTTTTGAAGCACTTGCTTTACCACTTCCTTAAAATGAGAGTCTTCCCGGACCTGTCCCTGCTCATCCCTGGTTTCAACCAGCCCGTCGGAATAAAGTATCAATACATCCCCCCGAACTGATCTCTATGCCAGTAGGATTGGTATAATCCGCTCTCGCAGCCATCCCCAGGGCCAATCCCTTGCTGCGCACTTCCTTTAATTCGTTTTGATCCGCCTGATACCACAACAATGGCATGTGCCCGGCATTATACCATCGAATGTAGCCGGAACCCGAATCCGCCTCGACAAGACCGAGCGTGGCAAAAATTTTATCTTTACCCTGCCGGAACAACTGTTGATTTAACCTAGCTAATATTTCATCCGCCGGCACTTTCATTGAAAGATAGTTTTCGAGCGAGGTTTTAAGCATGGTCATGATGAGACCGGCACCAAAGCTGTGGCCTGCCACATCACCAACGGCCGCATAAATCTTGCCGTTGCTGCCATTATATAAACTGAAAAAATCCCCACCGAGCTGCCGTGAAGGAACTGAACGACCGAACGCGGATATTTTATAACTTGATGACTCTTCGGGATTCGACGGACTTTCCATGGACTTATCCTGCAATAATCTTTGCTGTACTTCTCCGGCGAATGCGAGCTCATTCTCCGCCTGGGTTTTCTTATCTGCCATATTCCTGGAGGTTTGCAGCAGCATAACAATGCCGTAAACGGTGAGGCCTATACTTAAAAATATCAACCCGATCTGAGCCGGGGTAAAATAACTGAAAATATCTTGTAAATACATTCCTGCAAAAACAACTATGAAAACAAAGAGGGTGACACTCCACTTCCCGGATATTAAATTCGTGAATATTCTTGAATACCTGGGAAGCAATAACAGTATTGCATATTGTGCCATGACCGCAAGGTAAAACAAACCGGCAACTATAATCGGCACTATACTTTCAGCAGGAGGTACGAGCAGATAAATAATCATTAGCGGCAGAAGTCCAAGAAGTGCTATAGATCCGAAAACCTGAAGTTGATCCCAGGTGGATGAGTATGGCTGGAAATAATATTTCTCTTTTTTATGACTATCATCAAAATACTCTGTAATTATTCCGGATTTAAATAATGCTACACTTCCTATTATCCACAATAAGATCGCCGTTACTTCTCTACTGTAATCCTCCAGTACTGGAACATAACTCTCAATCATATTTTCCGTGAAGGCAAGAATCAATCCGAATGAAAAGCCGATCAGCAGCATCTTCACAAATGTGTACCGGTTCTTTAAAGGTGCTGCCATACTACAAAAGTTTTTATATTTAAGTCAGAGTACAAACAGTGATATAACAAGCTAAGATAAATTTAAATTTAGGTAAATGGGGTAATTGAGGTAAATGGGGTAATTGAGGTAAATTGGTTAATGACTATAATAGTTACACAGAACCCTAAATCACCTTATTTACCTCAATTACCTTATTTACCTGATTACCAAGACTACGTATTACGTCTATGGAAGTGACTGATCTTTATAAGAAAGTCAAACAGCTCGAGCTCAAGACTCTGAAGCTGGTGAACAATATGTTCAGCGGGGAGTACCAGTCTGCTTTTAAGGGTCGCGGGATGATTTTCGCTGAAGTAAGACCGTATCATTACGGTGATGATATCCGAACCATAGACTGGAATGTAACAGCCCGCTATAATGAGCCCTACATAAAATTATTTAATGAGGAGCGGGAGCAGTCCGTCATGCTATGTGTGGATATTTCCAGAAGCGGTTTATTTGGTAGTGGCAATCAACGGAAAATGGACCTCATTGCTGAAATCAGTGCGGTGCTATCCCTCTCAGCCATTAGCAACAATGACAAAGTGGGGATGGTATTATTCACCGACCGGGTCGAAAAGGTGATTCCTCCGCGAAAAGGCCGACGCCATGTTTTGCGGCTTATTCGCGAATTATTCACTGCTGAGCCACAACATTCGGGAACCGACATAGCGGCCGGATTGGATTATCTCATGCGAATTATCAAAAAACGATCCATTATTGTATTGATCAGTGACTTTCAATCCAAACCGTTTGAACAGGCGATGAAAATAGCTCACAGGCGCCATGAGCTGGTTCCGATTCAGGTAACCGATCCGCTGGAGTATGATCTTCCCAAACTCGGAGTGCTGCCTCTTTTGGATGCGGAAACCGGAGAAACGGTAATGGTGAATACATCCCGGGCAAAAGTAAGGGAGGATTACCGGAAACGGCGCGAACAATGGCAAAAGAACCTGGAAGAAATCACCCGTAAATACAAAATCGATATGGTGAATGTCCAAACCAACGCTTCGTATATTCGCCCTTTGTTGAAATTCTTCCAAAAACGTACCAGCCGAATGTAGCATTATTTTGCACTTTTGGACGGCTGTATAAAAACAGGTTATCTGTTGCTTATCTTAACCCGGCAATACAAAATCCATACAAACAGCGTTTGAGCGAAAAAGCCGGTTATGTGCTTTTATCATATTTTATCGCGGTATCTGTAGATTCGAAATGAAGTATTTTATCCCCTCATCCCTGATTATTATTCTATCGTTTTTGCCGGCCGGAGTTCAAGGGCAGGACGCTTCCAGCCAGCTGCAGGCTGATACCCTGGGAGTGGGCGACGAGTTTATCTTTACTTTGCTTTTGCGGGATTGGGGGGAGTATGATGAGGTTGTTTATCCCGATTCCGCTCAATTCGGTTCGGATTACGAAATTCTTAACCGCAGTGTCAGGGATGATGGAACCATTAAAAGCATCACCTATGAGCTGCAGTATTTCGGAGCCGGTAACACTTTCGTTCCGGATACCGATATCGGCCTCATTTCCGGTGATGATACAACCTTCGTTTCCGCTCCCGGCCGGTCATTTGTATTTGAAGGGTTAGTAACAGAGGAAGATGATACCTTTCGTCCTTTCAAAGCACTCTTTGAATTTACTGCCTTAGCTTTATGGATGTGGATCGCTATCCTGGCTTTTTTCCTGATCGTCGGATGGCTGGCTTACATATACTGGAAAGAGAAAACCAAAGTGATTCCGCCTGCCGAAGAACCTGCTGCTGAGCCCGACTGGGAGAGCCCTCTTGACCGGCTGAAAATGAATATTCGCCATATTCGCGAGAAGCATCAATCCGAAATCGGTTACAGTGATGACATGTTTCTGGAGCTGAGCATGGCAATCCGAACCTATCTCTCTGAAGTGCATGACATCCCTGCACCGGAATCGACTTACTCTGAAATTATGGAATATTTGGATCACAGAATGATTCCTGAAGATATGCAAAAATCAATTTCCCGCGTTTTGAAAGTGTGTGATGATGTAAAATTTGCCGGCTTTAAGCCACAACAACAGGATATTGATGAGGTGTTTTACGCAGCCAATTCCATAACCGATCTTGCGGATAAGTACGATCGCGGGTTAATGCATCTGATGAGAATTATCGAAGAGGAGCAGGATAAAGTTTCTTCTGAAAACCAAGCGACTAAAGAGCAAACTACATGAGTTGGGCGAATCCGGAATGGTTTTTTGCGCTGCTGCTGATCCCCCTGGGTATTGGCTTTCAATACTGGCATTATATCCGCAAACGGTTTGCGCAGATCACGTATTCGGGCACCGGCCATTTAAGTAAAGTTGCCGGAAACGGGGGAAAATACATGCAGTTTTTTGTCTGGTTGGTATACTGGATTGGAGTTGCTTTATTGATCGTTGCGCTTGCCCGCCCTCAGTTTCAGGAACAGCGAGTGGAACGTAGCGTTGAAGGGCGTGATATCATACTTGTGATTGACATTTCCTCATCCATGCTGGCTGAAGACCTTGAGCCCAACAGGCTTATTGCTGTCCGGGAAGTAGCTGATGATTTTATTCAAAACCGGCCGGATGATCGAATTGGACTTGTCATTTTTGCAAGAGAAAGCTTTACCGTAGCTCCACCAACCCTGGACCATGAGGTTCTGCGACGTCAACTTGCCGATATTGATCTTGGAATGGTAAGAGATGGAACAGCTATCGGAATGGGTTTGGCGACTGCTGTTAACCGGCTGCGCGATAGTGATGCTGACTCCAGAGTTATCTTATTATTGACGGACGGCGAAAACAACGCGGGTGAAATTGATCCCATCACCGCCGGGGAATTAGCACGTGCGCACGGAATTACCGTTCACACCATTGGTGCAAGTGCTGATGAGGATTACGCTCCTTATCCGGTTTCAGACCCGGTGACGGGCGATAGATACTATGACATTCCGGTGGAAATTGATGAACAAATGATGAGGTATATTGCCGAGCGTACCGGCGGCCGCTATTTCCGGGCTACTGATAATGTCGAATTACAGAATGTTTACGATGAGATCGATGAAATGGAAACCACAGTAATCGATGAAGAAATCTACACCGACTACCATGATATCTACCACCGGTTTCTGGCTCCCGGAATTTTGATCTTATTATTCGGATTCGCACTGGAGCGTTGGTGGTTCAGGATTGAGAGTTAGTTTTACTTCTTGTAAAAGCCTATGTAACTACTGTTTTTATAATACGCACAGAAAATTTGTTTGATGTTTGAGGTTTGATGTTCAGTTGAGGAGAACATCAAACCTCAAACATCAAACCAACTATTCCCGGCAATTCATAACACGTGTAGCAACTACAATCACTGAATGAGGGCCATATAAAGTGGTGACAGTAACTCGAGCTAAACAGCAGCCTCCAGTTCTTCAATTACATATTCCAGCACTTCACGTTCAAAATCAGAATCCGCTTTTTGATACTGTTCTCTTAGAAAATCGAGCTTCCGGGTTGCGCCAATTGCACCCAGCCCTTCATAACTTTCCGCTCTTATGGAGCTGTAGGGGGATGTTCTTGCTTTTTCCTCAAAAAACTCAGCCAATTCATCTTCTACATCAAGCTCGTCTGCGAAGTCCGGGAGATAAGCGAGAGCATATAAAATATAATCATGCTCACCATGGTGGCGGGCTGCACTTTTCATCGTTCTGTAGGCTTGCTCATGTGTAGAATAAGAAAGTGCCTCAACAGCAGCTTCACGTAGCATATGCTGATATGAATAGGTTTCAATAAACTCAGGCGCTATTTCATGTACATCATCCGGAAACGTTCTGCCGTAAAATGCAATAGCCTCAGCAGCAACACTATAGCTGGTGTCTCGTGTCATCTCTTCTGCAAAACTTTGAACCCGGCCTGTTGTTCGATCTTCAAGTATCCAGAAAGCATGTTCACGCACCCGGCTATCCTTTTCGTTTTCGTAAGTAAGCCCCGTGGCCAATGATACCGGATCAAGGCGCCCAAGATCTGCAAGTACCTGAATTGCCCGCTTTCTCACACCGGGAAATTCATCTTCAGTCACCATTTCCCGCAATTTACGCTCCATATCGGTGCTCCATCTCAATCCGTAAAGCATATCAAGAGCTTCCGCCCTTACGGCTACACTTGAGTGATCAAGCCTTTCCATCAAATCATCTTCGTCGATGAAAGTAAAATACTCGGCCAGTTGCACACGGTCGGGATCAAAAATGATCTGATCAATTCGCGGATCATCAAAAGCATAGGCCGAATCTGCCCGGTCTACTGTGATGGTCTGTCGCTCATCCTCCGCATCACTTTTAATGAGCTCAACTTCAGCTTCCAGCCTGAACAGTGGCTGTCGCCGGAGATCATGCGTTTGCTCTACCAATAGCTCTTTGCCCGTAGCTGTATTTCGGGTATCAATTTCAAGTGTCGGATGCCCCGGCTGATGAAACCACTGATCAAAAAACCACTCAAGACTTTCCCCGGTCTCCTCTTCAAATGCATCCTGCAAATCATCGACATCAACAGCATCGAATTGATGGCGTTCCAGATAGCTGTTAACTGCTCCCCACCATGCTTCATCACCAAGATAATTATGCAGCATCCGTAAAATCTGACCCGTTTTCTGATATGTATGCCGGTCGTACATATCCTCAGGATCATGATACCGGTTGAAGATCACCGGGCGACGCGTTTCCCGGGCTTCGGTGAAATAAAGCTCACGGTTTTCCAGATTTTTCCAGATTGCTTCTTCTTCACCTTCCGAATGCTCCCGGAACAGGATTTCGAAATAGTTCGCAAACCCTCCACTCAACGGCAAATTAGCCCAGTTTTTGGGGGTCACCATATTGCCAAACCAATGATTTGTAATATGATGCATGAGCAAATCTTCATTGGTCCGGTGCTGTTTTGCCCGCTTATCCATCTGTATGCCATCGTGTAGGATCGTTGCGGTGGTGTTTTCCATGCCATCCGCGATGTAATTATGCACCGGTGCCTGACTGTAAACTCCATCCCATGGATAGCGGATATTCATGTGATCGTGGATGAAATCGAACATTTCTTCGGTATCCTCGTAGATATCATCCATATACCGGGCATACTCAGGTTCGGTGTAATATCGCATCACGATATCATCATGCAGACGCTCTTCAATATTAAAATTGCCTGCAGCAAGCACGGTCAGATACGGAGCATGCGGTTGATCCAGCTTCCAGTAGTCGGTTCGTAAACTGTCGCCCGGCATAACTCTGCTTTCTATCAGTGATCCGTTGGAGAGCGTTTCAAGAGAATCCGGCACGGAAATCCACAACTCCTGAGTCCTGCGTTCGGCAGGATGATCTACCGTCGGGAACCAGTAAGAGTTATCCTCAGGCTGGCCAAGCGTCCACACCTGCGTAGGCAAGGAAGGATCTTTGCTCTGCGGATCAACAAAATAAAGTCCGCGATCACCGGGGGTGGCACTATATTCAATATCCAGATAGAGCGAATCACCCTCATGATAATATTCCGGCAGGATTACAGTAACCGTCGACGAACCTTTTAAATACCTCAGGTTGTCTTCAGAACCGGCTAAAGCGATTCGTTCAAAATCAATATTCCTGGAATCCAGGACAACCTGCCTTGTTGAATCATCCTCATTGGTAAAAAATAACTCGGTTTGCCCGAGCACCTGCTCGCTGTTAAAATCAAACCGTACCCATAATTTTTGATGATGCAAATCCCATTTAAGAGTTCGTAAGGATTGCCGGAAACCACTCGGGATGATCCACTCCTCTTCTTCAATAGCTTCTTCATCCGTTTCAACTGTCATCAAATACTCATCCAGCATTCTGCAACTGCTCATATTGATGAGCAATAAAGAAATAATACCGGCTAATACGGCGTTAAATGGGCGATTTATATTTTTTTTACTTTCCATGGGATTATTGTCTTTGAACTTGCCGGTGGGTATTCCTATCATTGTAGACTTTCCCGTTCGGGGTATAAGGTAAATATACGATATCTGTTTAAACCAATACAGAATGCAAACTGACCATAATTCTCTTAATCGCCTTTTTGCAGCAATTGCTTTTATTATTCCGCTTATACTGTACTGGCTAACGCTTGCGCCGACGGCAAGTTTTTGGGATGCCAGCGAACGTATTGCCTGCGCGCACGGCCTGCAAATACCTCACCCACCGGGAACGCCGCTATACCTGCTTTTAGGGCGTGTCTTTTCGATGTTCATGGCAACCGACTGGGTCGCCTACAGTATCAATTTTATGAGTGCGCTTGCCTCGGCCGTTACAATCATGCTCTTGTATCTGATTATCGTCCGGCTTGTTCGAGAGTTCAGAGGCCATCCCGATTCCTATCCGCTGATTGATAAAATCGGCATGTACGGCGGCGCCCTGATCGGTGCGCTTACATTTGCCGTAACCGACAGCCACTGGTTTACATCAATCGAAGCTGAAACCTACGCCCTGTCCCTCACCTTTACAGCTTTAGTTGTTTGGCTTGTTTTGAAATGGAGTGAAAATCATGCCCAGCCCAGAAATGAACGCTGGCTGATACTCATCGTATTCATCTTTGGTCTCGCCTTTGGTGTGCACCTTCTCAGTTTGCTGGCCATTTTCTTTGTCGGGCTGATTGTATATTTCCGAAAATTTGAATTCTCTCCGAAAACTTTCGTTATCAGCGGGGCTATAATCACCGGTATATTTTTTCTGATTTTCCCGGGCACCATCATCTACCTGCCCACTATGGCGGCCGGTTTTGAAAATGCGACGGGAGGTCTGCTGGGTCCTTTTTCCTTTGCCGTCATTGTGGTTGGTTTGCTTGCATATGGCATCTATTATACCCATAACAAAGGCATGCGCATGGCCAACCTGATCCTTGTCGGGTATGCCATGATTATGATTGGCTATTCTGCCTACGCTATGATTTACATACGCTCACAAGCCAATCCGCCTATCGATCAAAACTCGCCTGACACCGCCGACGCGTTTGTCAGTTTTCTACAGCGCGAGCAATATGGTGATGTACCTCTGTTAAGTGGCCCCACTTTTGATGATACCCGCGGAACCATTGACCGTGAAGAGTCTACCTTCTTCCCTCGGCGCCATTCCGCTGATCAACGCCATATGCAAAAATATGCCGAATATGACAGCGACTGGTCATTTTTCTGGAATTACCAGGTAGGGCATATGTACGTGAGGTACTTTAACTGGAATTTTATCGGCCGGGAAAGTGATGAACAGGATGCCGCATGGATCTCAGGCATAGGTACTTCCGATGAATTTGCCGATAATCCTGCCCACAATCGTTTCTTTTATCTGCCTTTTTTACTTGGTGTTATTGGCATGGTGTTCCATTTCAGCAGCGACTGGAAACGAGCCCTGAGTGTGCTGGCTCTATTTATTGTTACCGGGCTTGCCATCATTGTATACCTGAACCAAACACCATTTCAACCGCGTGAGCGCGATTATTCGTACACCGGCTCCTTCTTTGCCTTCTCAATTTGGATTGGCCTGGGAATCACAGGTATCATAGAACTAATTAAGCAGTATTTAAGTGGTAATAAGTACATGGCTTACGGTGCTCTCGGACTTTGCCTTCTGATGGGACCGGTTTTAGTGGGAAGCCAGACTTACACCAACAACGACCGAAGCCTCCGCTACGTAGCTCCTGACTACGCATATAACCTCCTTAACAGCGTCGAACCGTACGGTATCATTTTTACCAATGGCGACAACGATACCTTCCCGCTTTGGTATCTTCAGGAAGTCGAAGGTCTCCGCCGGGATGTACGCGTGGTAAACCTCAGTTTGCTGAATACCCGTTGGTACATCAAGCAGATGAAAAACCAATGGAACCATAATGCTCCGCCGGTGCCGATGTCATTTACAGATGCTGAAGTTGAAGAAATGGATACCCCATCGCTGTTTCAACCTCAGGAATTCAGCGTCCCGGTAGATAAAGACATGCTCAGGCAACGATTGGAGGACCCCGATAATCCGGTTTCCGGTGATCCATTGGGCGAAGCTGAGTTTGCACAGCTGGATTTTATCGAGGAAATGGGATTCGGCATTCCTATCGAGGATCTTGACGATGAAATGCGATGGGAGTTTGAAGGTACACCGCTTGGTGACGGGCGCCATATGATGCGCGTTCAGGATGAAGCTGCACTCGACATTATCCAAACCAATCAGTGGGTGCGCCCGATTTACTTCGCTATCACCGTTTCCGGTGATGGTCTGTTAAACCTGAGGGATTATTTCCGGCTGGAAGGCAAGGCGTTTCGCGTAGTTCCCAAACAGCATGGTGAAACTTATGGCGCTGTAAATACCGATATCCACGGCAGAAAGCTTAAATCCTTCCGATACAGAGAGCTCGATAATGAGAATGCCTACTTCGATGAAAATATCCGGAGAATGATCGCCAACTACCGTACGCTTTTCAATCAGCAGGCGGATACATTCTCTGATATGAATGAACCGGACAGTGCCGCTTACTGGTTGCGGTGGGGTGAAGACCAAATCCCTTTTGAAACTATTCGGGGCGATACCAACACCATGCTCAGTTATGCAAACCGATACATGGAGCTGGATGAAAACGAAAGAGCGCTGAATATTGCTGAAATTGCAAAACCGCGTATCGAAAGATCGCTTCGCAGAGATTCTGAACAGCTTTCCCTTATAGAACGTCAGCTTGGGGAAGAACGCTCTGAACGTCTGGAACAGCAACAACAGGAGAAATTCCGGGAAATGTCACGGAACATTTCCCAGCTAATGATCGTACAACGAGCATACTTTGAGAACGACATGGAAGACCAGGCGTTGGAGCTTGCAGACTTTGTTGACCGCATCGTTGGCGAAGAATACGGTTTCCCCAGAGATCGTGACGAAAATCTACAACAGGTACGTCGCTTTTTCTGATCAGATCGGTTTGGAATAAAAACCAGTGTGGTTGCTACATGTGTTACCAATTGCTGGAAAAATTTGTTTGAGGTTTGAGGTTTGATGTTGTTCAAGCACCAATCACCAAATAATACTCAAAACACCAATGTCCCTTGAAGGGTCGACTGTAGGGAGACCGCAAGGGTATTTCTAATCAACAATCACTGAATGTGGACCACATAAAATGGTGATAGGAACTTGAGGTAGAGGCGAAAATGTTCCATTACGTCTAATTCCTGCGGGATTTCTGCTAACGTTTCTTCACTCCTGATTTAAACTTTCAAGAAGTCAGGTTTTTGTGTAATTTTGAGTTCGGCCACTTACAAAGATCATGAATCATGATTCACGAATTCACAGAAGAAAATTTGAATGTCATTGGCGAGGTTCTCGGAGCCCGAATAAAAAAAACCAATGATGTTTACCGGTTTGAACTTGTCAATGAAGAGCATAATCGCAGACTTGCTCTTGAAATGCACATCAACCTGGAGGTGGAGGGACAAAAAATGAATATGATTTCGGTATATGCGCAAAACACATTTCTTCAACTCCACAATTGCACAGGTTTTGTGGCCAGCGATATATTGAATCAAGTCACATTTTTTGGCAAAAGCGACCAGAAAACCTCTGGTTTAATCGTCGAAAAAGAAGCCGGATGCAGTTTCTTTGCCAATGTTTCCGATAAGTTGTTAAAGGGGGACTTCACCCGGCAGCCTCAGGAAGTTATGATGAGCTCAGTAGCTCTTTCACTCACTGACAGCATCGACAGCGAAGGATTCAAATTTGACTCAGAGTAGTGAATCAAACTCCCGGCCTGCATCTTCTGTCCAATTAGATATATTCAATGAATCCGGCTACGAGATTCCGGTTGAAGAAGATACCTTGTTGCGCATACTTAATGATATAAGCCGGGGTGAAAATGTAGAATTCTCGGAGGTGGAAATCGCCTATGTTTCCGAAGATCAAATCATCAAAACCAACCGGGAATTTCTCAAAAAAGATTATGTAACCGATATCATAACTTTTTCCTACCACCAAAACTCCGCAACAGAACCGGTTGAAGGAACATTATATTGTTGTGCTCCAAGAATATATGAACAAGCAAATGAGCTTGGCGAAAACAGTTATGATGAATTTTTACGTGTTTTTATCCA
>CAZDIA010000028.1:36261-40459 GCA_964505385.1 uncultured Chitinophagales bacterium | reverse complement strand
ATCTCATGGGAGGAGTCTCCTTCCATAGGCTGTTATCTAATCCCGCCTTCGGCGGCATTGTTGATGAGGTGACAGAATGCTCCAATCCAAAGATTTATTTATAGATATAGTGTAAACCATTATTAAACAATAACCTGTCATCCCGAACGGAATCGCGCCCGGATTTCAGTTTCAGGCTATTGATGCAACCGCGATGGAGTGGAGGGATCTGTGTAGCAAGAAACCTGCTAAAACCTCAATTACTGCTATGGCATAATTCTTGCCATTACAGACCCCTCCATTCCTCCCGACTGCGTCGGGATCCAGTGCCAGTGACAGACAAACATACATGGTCATCCCCGACTAAAGTGAGGGGCAAGCTCCGGAAGGAAGCCGGAGGTACGACGGCTTGCTATCCAGCCTGCCCCGAGCTTGCCTCGGGGGGATCCAAGGGTTAATGACTTCTATTTTGCCAGGTATTCTCTGGATCCCGGATCTCCTCCTATCGTTCCCGACATGTGGGTCGGGACAGGTAGTCGTCCGGGATGACGTTGTTTTTTATTCTGTCACCTCATCAACAGTCCCGCCTTCGGTGGTATAATTGAGAGTGTGAGAGGAGCTTCAAAAAAATCACAACATTATCCCCTAATAATAACCTTGCTACCGGTAATTCAGCTGGCTGGCTTCGAGCAGGTTGAGCAGTTTATTGAGGCTGGCGACACTTTCCTGATCATCTTTCTTATTATAACAGTTTATCAGATTTCTTAATGTACGGGATAGTATGTCGTAAGGGGTAGCCGGCTGAAAGTGTGACTTTGTCGGTTGGATGCCGTTTTTCTTCAGAAAATAAATGCACTGCTCCTCGGTGACGATAGTTCCGTTGTTAAAAGGATCAATGAGTATATTTTTGGTGCCGTCATCATATTGAAGCAGAAAATGCATGGGCAGGTTGATGCCATAAAAAGGCAGGCCGATGCGTCTGGCAACAAATAACGTCACCATCGAAAGGCTTATGGGGATGCCGGTTCGCCGTTCTATTACACGATGGATGTAGGAGTTCTGCGGATCAAAATAATCTTGCTCAGATCCTGTAAATCCTTCTGAGTGAAATAAATAAGCGATAACCGTTTTGTAGACGGGGGCTTCAATATCCCGGCGTATTTTCAGTTGGAGAACCTCAGCAAAATCATCAAGTTCTCTTTGGTAATGTTCCGGGCGAATGGTGGGCTTATCAAATTTGCTCAGCACGAACATCGCTTTTTCCAAAACGGAATAACTGATGCCTCCCTGGTCTACGATATTGATAAATTCCTGCTCAATTGAACCGGATGTGATCCTGCGTATGATTCGCTGAATTTGTTCCTGTTGCCCGCTGCGGTGCGAATGTGTGGCGTATTGATCCAGCAGCGGGATTGCCTGCTCACCCAGAGTCATCAACCGGCTTTGTACCTGTTGCTGAACGTCGGGGTCAGGATCATCCAACAGGTAAATTAGTGACCTGATCTCTGATTGATTTGTTCTGGTATCCTTTTCAGGATGTTTGATATTCATGCAGTTGTAACATTGATTTGAGACTTCAAGATGCTAACATATTAACCAAATAATTCGTTTGATTGGGTTTTGAGCTTTCGCCGTTCCCTCGTACCTTATCGTGCTCCAAATTAGAAATTTACCGATTAACGTGTATTATGAAAATATCTGTTAAATCAGAAACCGGGCTTTTACAGGGTGTGGTCGTGCACACACCAGGCAATGAAGTATCATTGGTAAATCCGGATTTAAAAGACGAGTTGCTGTTTGATGATATTATTTATGAGGAAGATGCCCGCCGGGAACATCTGGCAATGCTGGATATATTCAGGGTTGTAATGCCTCAGAAGGATTCCATTTATGAGATCCTTGATCTGGCCAAATCTATCTTTGAACAAGAAGAGGCGCGCCATCACTTCCTGGAAAAGTTGCATGAAGCACAGCCCGAATTCAACCTCGAGCCGGTAATTTCCGATTTGAAAAAACTTGAACCGAACGAGCTGCTTGAGTTTATCATTGCCGGTACTGCTGATGCCATCCCCACTTTTAACCTGAATCCATCGCCGAATCTGCTTTTTACCCGTGATCTTGCCGCAACGGTGCCGGATGGTATGATTCTATCCCGCGCTGCCAGGCAAGCGAGAATTCGGGAATCGGTAATGATGGAGACGATTATGGAATACCATCCGATGTTTGCTAATATGAAGGAGCAGGCAATCCGTATTGGAAGTCAGGAAAGTATAGAGGGCGGTGATGTGTTGGTTGCTTCATCCAAACTTGTGTTAATCGGAATGAGTGAGCGGACTACCTTCAGTGGAATATTGAAAGCTTCACGGGAGTTGCTTAAAGGAAGCGTGGAAACCGTGCTGGTAGTGGATATTCCCAAGCAGCGTTCATCGATGCATCTGGATACGATTTTTACATTCTGTACCGATCACGAATGCATCACTTTTCCGCCGGCTATTGACGACAGAGTGGATAATGTGGTTGCTCTTGAATTGATGGATGATCACGTTATCACCACGGCTAAATCTTCACTTAAAAATGCTCTTGAAGAATATCTCGGCCATCAAATGACTTTTATACCTTGCGGCGGCCATAATCCCACGAATCAATTTCGAGAGCAATGGACTGATGGAGCCAACGTTTTTGCACTCGCACCGGGTGTCATAGTTGGATATAACCGAAATACCAATACGTTCGAAGCCCTGCGAAAAGAGGGATACGAGATCATGAATCAGTATGATTTTATAAATTCATATGGACGCAGTCGGTTTACTCCGGACCCGGACGTAAAAATCGCCATTAGCTTTGAAGGTAGTGAGTTGTGCCGGGGCCGCGGTGGCGCCCGATGTATGACCATGCCACTCAATCGCTCCTGATTATTTCATTTTGCGAGAGGAATATTACCCTGAAGAATATACTGAAGCAGAAATTATAGATCCACCGAATGATCGAGAGTGGAATGCTCCAGGTGTGTGGACTATAACCAAACATTTCCTGCTGTTTGCGATTACCTTTATTACGGTATCTACGCTTGTAGGAGTTCAGTTTGTGGGACATACCGCCGTAGCTGAAACTTTCATGGATCTCATTCTTTGGGAAGGCGTTACTTTTGCAGCTTTGTTTCTTACATTTCTCGGGTTTCATGAATTCGGGCATTATTTCGCGGCGGTTTATCACCGTGTGAGAACCACACTGCCCTATTTTATTCCTATTCCGCTTTTTATCGGCACGATGGGGGCGATAATTCGCATCAAGGAACGGATTAATGAAACCAAGAAGCTTTTTGATATCGGAATAGCCGGGCCGCTTGCCGGCTTTGTGGTGTGTATCTTAGTGTTGCTGTACGGGTTTATGACTCTGCCTGAGCCCGAATACATAGCCAATTTTGCCGGCCATGACGATACCGTTGAATACATCGAAGAAAACGGTACATTTCCGGATGAGCCGATACTGGAAGAAGACGGGCAGTTGCTGGTATTGGGAAACACGTTACTATATGATTTCATGGCTTCCTTTTTTGATGACGCGCCTCCGCTGTGGGAAGTATATCATTATCCGTTTTTGTTTGCCGGTTGGCTGGGTCTGTTTTTTACAGCACTCAACCTGATGCCGGTGGGCCAGCTTGACGGCGGCCATATTTTATACGCCCTTGTGGGATATAAACGCCATCGGGTTTTAGCCCGGATATTTTTCGGGGCACTGGTCGCTCTTGGAGGTGCCGGCGCGATGCCATATTTGAAAGATATTCTCGGTTTTTATGATTTACCCTCAACCATTGGTGCCTGGATTCTGTGGGCTATAATTTCATTTTTTCTGTTGCGTAAAGCTTACAGGTCCCATTCGCTATGGACTTTGCCATCCTGGTTGCTCGGTCTTGGCATCAGTGCCATATTGATATACAGCGGTTTTTTTCCTGATGAATCCACGCGGCCATTGCTATGGCTATTCTGGTCGTTGTTGATTGTATTTATTATCGGGGTGGAACATCCCCCGGTTACGCACGAAACGCCACTTACCCGTGAAAGAAAAATTTTAGGATGGGTTAGTCTGGCAATATTTTTTCTTTGTATCAGTCCTAATCCCATCTATATCCTTAACTAGTGCCTCTAAGAAAACGCCAATATCTTCGTTCCGCTCGTACCGAATGAATTCGGGACTTAGCGCCTTGATCTTGGCGTTTTCT
>CAZDIA010000028.1:0-36161 GCA_964505385.1 uncultured Chitinophagales bacterium | reverse complement strand
GTTCCGCTCGTACCGAATGAATTCGGGACTTAGCGCCTTGATCTTGGCGTTTTCTAAGGGCACTTTAAGTTTTCCTACAAACATTAACTATATATCAAAATCGTAATTTCTTCTATGAAAAGCTCAACATTTGTAATCGGAATTATTCTGCTATCCTTTTTATTTCATTCTTGCGGTGATGAAGGCACCGGTGAAAATCCTGAAGTGGATTCTGACGCGGATCTTGCCACTCAGGTAGAGGCTCACAATCAGAACGATGAGTTCGAAGAAGCGCTGCAGCTTTTGCGGCAGGAAGACGAGGAAGACCCTGAAGTGCAGCAAATGCTGGAAACTGTTCATATGAATTACGCACTATATCTCACATATGAAGAGGGACAAGAAAACATGCGAAAGAATATGCCCAAAGCTCTTGAACATTACCGCCGGGTAAAAGAGCTTAATCCGGACCATGAAAGAGCCCAGGAAGAAATTGATCAAATCGAAGAAATTTACCAACAGCTCGGCAGAGATATACCGGAAGGGGTGGCTGAATAGTGGAAATCAATGGGTAAAAAAAAGAAAAAGAAAGAGCCTGAAAAAACAGGTCCGCCTCAGATTGTAAATCGCAAAGCGCGCAGAGACTTTCATGTTGAAAAAAGCTTTGAAGCCGGTATTGTTTTAAAGGGCACGGAAGTAAAATCCCTGAGGCAGGGAAATGCCAATTTCACCGATGCCTTCGCATATATGAAAGATGGTGAGGTTTGGCTCAAGGATATGTACATCAAGGAGTTTGATCAGGGGTCGTATAACAATCACGATACGCGCAGAGACCGCAAGCTGCTGCTGAACAAGGAAGAAATCCGCAAACTGGATAAGAATGTTAATCAGCAGGGATACACTTTGGTTCCGTTAAAACTTTACTTTAAAAAGGGGAAAGCGAAAATTGAGCTTGCCCTGGCCAAAGGCAAAAAACAATTCGACAAACGAGCGGATATGGCCGAAAAAGACATGAAGCGCCAAATGGAGCGCCGGGTGAAGAATTTTAAGATGTAGATTAAGTTTCTATACCCACTTTTTATGTTCTCATTGTTATCTCGTTTGACGTTTGATGTTAACCTCAAACCTCAAACGTCTCAAATAACCTGTAAGGTCATTTGGAAAGGTAACAAACTAACTTAGAGATTTATCTTTGGGTATCGGTTTCCAGCCGGGTGTGTTCTTTGAGTTTTTTGCCATCAGCTCCGGCGACAACATTGAGGATATGGTCACCAATCCGCTCAAGCCGGTTCAGAAAATCAAGAAAATAAACCCCTGCTCTGACTGAATAATCGCCGGATTCCAGACGCCTGAAATGAGTTTGTTTAAAGTTATCACGTAACTCATCGATACGGCTCTCGATGTCCAGGGTATATTCAAGATCAAATTTGCCGGTGCCTTCTTCGAGAACGGTCCGCATATTCTGAATAGCTTCAAGTACGGTATCAAGCATTTTCTTTAACTCAACCATCGCCTCTTCAGAAAGCTGGACGTCATCGTTCTGCATTTGCTCAAATGTCTTGGACATCTGATAATAAATATCTGTAATTCTCTCCATATCATTAATCATGCTGTGCATCGTACGAACGCGTCGCTGAGCACTTTGAGAGAGATTACTGTTTTCAGAAATTCGCATCAGATAATTGCCAACCTCCAACTCAATCTCATCGGATATTTCTTCTCTCTTGCGGATTTTATTGATAAACTTCTGTTGTTTCTTTTGTTTTTTGAAGAACAGGGCATTGAAACTGTAATGCATCTTTTCAATTAGCTTGGCAAACATTTCAATTTCTTTGCGGGCCTGTTCAACCGAGAGTTCAGGTGAAGACAGCAAACCTGCGCGGATATACCGGAGTCGAAATTCTTCATCGCCTTCTTTGGTAACCGGTTGTGCCCACTCTACCAGTTTTATTATAAAGGGTACTAATGCGAACACTAAGAGCACATTGATCACATTGAATGCGGTATGGAACAATGATAAGGCAAGAGTAGCTTGTGAACGGGCGAGTTCTCCATCTTCAAAGACGGAAGGAGCCTCAGGGGCAAAAAAGCCCATAACTCCATCAATGCCGTGTAGGAACGGTGTTATAATGGCCAGCATCCAGATTACACCGATCAGGTTGAAGGTCAGGTGAAAGCGGGCAGCTCTTTTGGCATACACATTTCCCACGATTGCGGCGATATTGGCCGTTATGGTGGTACCGATATTTTCGCCGAGAATCATAGCAGCGGCAATAGGAAAGTCGATCCAGCCCTGGAACAGCATCACTAATGTAATGGTGGTTGCGGCACTGGAGGATTGGGTGATGAGTGTAAGCAGAGTCCCAACGAATACAAATATCAATGTGGAGGCGAAACCGAACTCGGTAAATTGATCCAGAAAAGCAAACATTTCCGGATTTTCATCAATATTCGGAACCGAGTTTTTGATGAACTCCAGACCAATAAACAAAATACTGAACCCGATTATGGCTTCCCCCCAATGATTTAGCCTCGGATTATTCAGAAACAGTAGCGGTACAGCAAAACCGACCAGAATGACAGCAACGGTTGAGATATCAAACTGAAAACCAAATACGGCAACCATCCACGCTGTGACGGTAGTGCCGATATTTGCGCCCATAATCACCCCGGTAGACTCTATAAAGGTAAGCAACCCCGCATTAACAAAACTGACGACCATCACAGAAGTAGTCGTAGAAGATTGAGTGACCAGGGTAGATAAAAAGCCGGTGCCGATTCCGGCAAACCGGTTGGTAGTCATGCCCTTAAGAATAGCTCTTAGCTTATTTCCGGCAACTTTTTGGAGCCCGTCACTAAAAAGTTTCATCCCGTAAATAAACAGGCCCAACGAGCCTATAAGGGCGAGAAAATCAACAAGCGTATAGGTCATGAATTTTGGATATCCGTCAGGTGCAGATCAAGATTTAGTGGGATGATCAACGGGCAATATTAAGAAAAAACACAGTCTCTTAAAACCATTATGCATTGGTGTTATAAAATAGTTTAAAGGTGATAAAAGCTGGAAAAAGGTGAAACCATAATTATAATAGTTAAATGTAATTATGAGATTTACGCGGAGTTTTGTTCATGATCTAATGATACTTTTCTTTTGCTACGACGATGGCTTGTCTGTATTGTAAAAGTGAAAGTAGAACCTACTTCCGGCGTACTATCGATGTAAAGCTCTTCATTGTGAGCTTCAAGAATGTGTTTGACGATAGAGAGTCCGAGTCCTGTACCACCTTTTTCACGGGATCTGGATTTATCAACTCGGTAAAAGCGCTCAGTAATACGGTTTCTTTTTTCCGGAGGAATCCCGATACCGGTGTCCTGAACGTAAACCAGGATTTTGCCGTAAATGGCATCCTTACGGTTTAGCCCTACAATCACTTTGCCATTTGGTTTGTTGTATTTTATTGCATTATCGATCAGGTTGATAATTACCTGCTTTAATTGCTGGGGCTCGGCTTCTACGAGCACATCTTTGTACGGCTCATCAAATTCTATTTTGATATTATCTTCTGAGGCTTTTTGCTGTAAACTTTCGGTAACTTCTCTTATGGTTTCGTTAAGATTAACCGGCTCTTTTACGATTGCAAGGTCGCCGGTTTCGAGGCGCGAAATTTCCATTAGATCCTGGATCAGAGAGTTTAAGCGGTTAGCGTTATTCATCGCTTTTTCAAGAAACTTTCTGTTAACCTTTGGATCATCTATAGCACCGTCCAGCAGCGTTTCGATAAATCCCTGAATAGCGAAAGTAGGGGTTTTTAATTCATGAGAAATATCGCCTATAAATTCCTTGCGGTAGTTTTCTATTCGATTAAGCCGCTGATACTCCTTATCCACCTTCAGACTGGTTTCTTTAGATTTGACAGCTAAATAATGAAGCTCATCTTTTTTACTATCGGGCGGTTCCGGCAAGTTTCTAAAATCTTTATTGGAAATATTTTCAAAAGTTTTCAATAGAACATCTAATCGCTTTCTGATCAGATAGATGGATAATTGATATATCAACAAACCGATGATCAAGCCAAATGCAATACTTGTCAACAAAGCAGCTGCCGGGGATGTTAAAAACAAAAGGATCGCAAACAGAAGCAGTGTTGCAATTATAGCAACGGTTAGCGCAAGCCGGATTCCAAGAACAAATATTCCTGTATTCTTAAATTTTTTCATGGCTTAAACTTGTATCCTATTCCTTTTACCGTTTCAATATACTTATCTCCCAGCTTTTCCCGAATTTTTCGAATATGCACGTCTACAGTTCTGTCGATTACAAATATGTCATCCCCCCATATCTCATTCAGTAGGCTTTCCCTGTTGAATACTTTGCCGGGATTACAGGCGAGAAAATGCAGGATTTCAAATTCTTTACGCGGCAATTGATATTCTTTATTTCGACGCCTGACAATATATTGTTCACGATCTATTTCCAGATCACGTATTTTTATAACAGGTTCGGCTTGGTCTTTCTTATTAAAACGCCGAAGTACAGCATTTACCCTTGAAATAAGGACATTGCTACTGACGGGTTTGGTAATATAATCATCAGCTCCGGTGTCCAGGCTTCTTACTTCGGTTTTTTCATCTTCACGTGCCGTTAAAAATATGACCGGTATACCGCTGAGGTTTTGATCCTGTTTGAGAATCCGGCAAGCTTCTATCCCGTCCATTCCTGGCATCATGATATCAAGGATGATGAGATCAGGTTTGTGTTTATTTGCTAATTCAATGCCTTGTAACGCATTATCTGCGGTGGTAACTGTAAAGTTGCTTTGATTGAGATTATATTCAATCAATTCAAGAAGGTCATGTTCGTCATCAATTACGAGAATATGTTTGTTTGCCAAATCGTGAGATTATGGTGCGGTTTCCATGACTCATAAATTACAAATCATATCCTATACTTAACAGATGCAGAGATTAAGTTTATGTTAAGAATTGAAGGTTGAGGTTGTAATCTTACCATCGTCTGCGCAATTGAAAAGGCGACAGTATAAGAATCCTCTGGGTAAAACTGTATGCTCAGCGGTTAAAAAAATCACCACCACGAGCACAACGAAGACACGACGGGCACCACAAAGGATAAAATAAAAAAGAGTTGTGTTCTTTGTGCCTCCTTAGTGGTCGTAGTGGTGAAAACTTTAAAAAAATTAATCATTAACTCTATTACTACGAAAATTGAAAATCCTCTGCGTTAACTCCTTGAACTCTGTGGTTAAAAAATTACCCTCTGATTCGGCAGCTCACCTGAGAGTGAAATCCCGAGCGAGTCGAAGGGTGAGCCTCGGGTTGGTGTCAGTAGTCGTAGCGCCAGAGTAAATCGACGCCACTGCGGTAGTCGTCGCTGCCGGTGAACATCAGCTCGAGATTGTTGCGGATCATATATTCCACGATCACCTGCCGGCCGGCTGTCGTACCGCCAAGTTCCTGGACGTAGGCAACAAAAACGCGATCCGTGAGAAACTTGCCTGCCTTGATACTGGTGCCGCTTCCACTTCCGCTGCGCGTGTTGTCGATCTCAAACACATCAATACCAAGCCGATCGGCGGCGAGGGCTTCTACCCGGTCAACAAGTATGTCAAGGGCTATGTCGGCCGCTATATTTGATTCGCCCCGGCTTGTTACCGTACGTTCCCAACCTCCGAGCGACTCAAATGGTCTGCCGAATAAGGTATAGCTGATAATATCCTGAAACTCCATTTCAGGCTCGCTTTCATAGTTGAACTCCGGATCATTAACGGTCCCTGTGATGAGATACCAAATTCGGATATCTTCATCCTGTTGCCGGGGCCGATGCTGTGTTCTGATATCAAGTTCCGGATTCTGGGGGTCGCCACTAAACATTATAGAGCCACTGTCGATATCAAATCGTCTGTTCAGCAGGGTAGTTGCATGGCCGGTAGGGATATTTAGTTCTCCGAAAACTTCGAGATCCTGCATGTGCTCTTTAACTACACTTAATTCTCCGCGTAACGTCAAATCCAGTTCCGGATCCCGGCGGTTTCGTAAAAATACATTGCGCCCCATCGTAATTTCCATTTCCATGGCGAGCCGCTGGAAAAAATCAATTTCATCTGCCGGAATGCGCGGTTCTTCATCTTCAAGCTCAACATCTTCTACAGCGCGTTCGCCAAAATTGTCCAGGTTGAAGGTGCCACGATTCAACCGGAACGTGCCGGTTAGCTCTGGTTCTTCCATGTTGCCACTCAAAACCGTGTTTAAACTAACAATCGCATGAATATCCTGATCATCAAAAGCCAGAAAATTGGATGCTTCAAGCTGCATATCAAATGATTCCGGCTCAAAGCCATCGAGTGTGATTTCGCCGGTGCTGCTCAATGTGCCATCGCTACTTGCACGAAATGAGTTAATCACCAGTCTATCGGGTTCCAGGCCGAGATCAAGCCGAATATCTCTGATCCTTATGTTGTTGGGGATCAACCTCACTCTGCCCCCGGTCAGGTTAAGGTTACCTTCAAAATAAGGATCAGCTACGCTGCCGTTAATGTTAATGTCAGCATTAAGCAACCCTTCAAGGTTTCTCAAGGTGTTGGGATCCAGAAAATCGTTGAAAGCGGCAAGCCTGAAATCAGTAGTATTCAGGTTGAAATCAATCTCATCGTCATCCTCCGGCACATCAACCCGGAAGGTTTGAAAGTCAGCATAAAACGGGAGCCGTCCTTCAATCTCCGCGGCTCTTTGTCCTAATGATTCCACATAGGAGTTGACCCTTACCTCTTCATCTTCGTGCACATAATCCCAGTTTAACCGGACAGTATCCACTTCTACGCCGGAGAGCTTGCCGTCGTAGTACAGCACATCCCCGTAAAAATTTGGTGAACCTGCCGTACCGGAAAGTTCGGTGTTGGCTGATAAAGTACCAGTTTGTGCACCGATTCCTATTTCTTCCAGGAAATCATCGAACAGCGCGATATCTGCCGGGTCAATATTGAGATAGCCTTCCACGTGTTCTTCAAAGAAAGTTTCATCGAGATCTTCCGGCGCAACCGGTTCAAAAGGAAGGTTAAACTGTGAGTCAAGAAAATGCTGCTCGTCTTCATAAATTTGCAGATCGGTTTTTAGCCGCTGATCGGAAATATCCAGGTCAAGGCTGAGCAGATCAAACCGTAACTCCCGGTAATTAAATTGAGAAACATTAATATTGGAGTAGACCTCTATTTCCTCCTCAGAATATCTGAAGCGGGTATCTCCGCTGAGAAGTGCTTCAAAGAGGACTTCCTCTAAAACGGCACTTTGAACCACGCTGAGATCTGCGTCAGCCCCTGAGAAATAGCCGGTTATCGTGCCTGCTTCATCCTGCGTACCGCTGAGAGCAAGCGAAGAACCGTCGTCAGCGGCGAGTCTTAACGTATCAAGAGCTACTCCGGTCTCATTTGAGCGAAAATCAAACGGTTCGGTCAGATAGTATTCAATATTGGGATCAAATATATTAAAGACATAGGTGGTTATTCTGATGTCTTCAGGTGCAATATGATAGTCGGATTGTTGAACCAGACCGCTCTCATCACTGATATTAAATTCAAATCGATTATTTCCGGTGATTACATCATCCTCTACGTTGCCTTCGGTTTCTATTCGTATATCCTGTGGGCTGAAATCGCCAAGGCGGGGGTATAAAATTTCAAGATCGGCATAATATTGCGGAGTAGTTGTGAGCTCCGACCGGGCGTTTCCGTTGATTTCATCAATATAGAGGGTATCATATGCAACATCATGCAAAGCCAGATTGGAGTTGAAACCGAGCAGCTGGTTGTCGTTGGGCTGGATGTAGCCGGTGAGGTTGCCACGGGCAGATAACGTGTCAGCACCTGCAAGGGCAGCAAAAGGCTGCAGGTTTTTGAGTTCAAGATCAAAATCCAAACGATTATCGATATCGGTATAATCGGTAATATTGAAACGAGCTGAGAGGTTGCCTTCGGCAATAGCACTTTCAATGAGCGACTCATCAATTTGGATGATCTCATCAGCGATGGAAAAGGAACTGGTGATCGATTCTATTTCCTGTTGATTGAAATAGGAGTTACTGAATGAAAGCACCCCTTCCATATCGAGCTCTTCAAGATCGATCCCGTTGCCTTGCCCTTCGAAATTAAAATTAAGGTCGGAGCTGATATCCTGTATGAAAGAGAACGAAGAGAGATCCAGCCCCGAGACTTCTGTGTTGAGCGTATAGTGAATTGGTTCCCGATTCCATTCGGATTCTACTTCCGATAAAATGGTGCCCCGGATGAGGTCAATTCGGTTGTCAGCCTCAATGTGCGTTTCGTTTACGGAGCCGGCAAGGTGAAAATGCTCAATGGTTTCATCCATCATTTCAAGCTGATCGAAATCCGCTTCAAAATTGATGAACTCTTCTGATAGATCAAATCCGGTGCCATCAGCCAGAATAGATCCGTTCACCACACCTTCAAGTTGATCATCCTGAGCCCATAACGCGGGGTTGATTTCATTGAGAGATATTTCGGCATACCATTGTTGAGATTCAAAAAGATCCTCAATGGTCACTGCGGCAGCAATGTGTTCATCATCAAGGGTTAGCTGTTGATCAAGAGTGGCGGAGCCGGTATCCCAGTTGAGGTCGGCAGTATAGGAATCAAGGCGGTATGGCTCAAAAGTTATACCGCTTACAGTAAGGTCGCCATTTAGCCTGCCGTTTTGCCAGTCATCAACGGGTACGTTACCCTGCAAGGCAAGTTGAAACTCCTGAATTTGAGGCAGCTCTTCTTCATACATCAACTCCACGGGGTCTATAGCGCCGGTATTGACAGACAGAGAAGTGAGGGACAGCGGTGAAGCTGCTTCGAAACCCGCATTTATTTCAAGCTGATCCAGACCGGGGGCGGAAAGTGATATACCGGCGTTAAAATCCGATAAACTTCCCGAAGCAGAAAGTTCCAAAGCTACATCATGCACAACAGGCCATTCACCGGCATAAGGGATAATATCACCACGACCAAGCGGATCCAGAAACACCTGTAAATCGAACTGTTCCGTTTGCTGGTTGAAATCACCGTAGGTTTCCAGAAAAGAGTGCGCGCCGGTAACGGTGAGGGATTCAAGGGTGATGAGATCATCGTCAACCCTGGCAGAGGTGACCAGTTCGAGCGGACCGTCGAGGCGGCCTTCAATTATCTGAAAATCAAGATGGGTCAGCTGCAGGTTTTGATGTTCCGGAGAAACCGAAACATTTGCTTCAAGATTCAGGTCCCCGATAATCGCCCGTTCGTCCGGCAGGGCGGGTGAGGTAACGGTAATTTCGTGATTGTGCAACCCGATGTCCCTGATCTCAAGATCGGGCAGGTCTGTGGTGATGTCCTCATCTTCTACCGGCTCATCTGCCTCGGGCAGAATATTCAGGACATTCCACCCTTCATCATCTT
The DNA here is from genome assembly GCA_964505385.1 of uncultured Chitinophagales bacterium. Taxonomy (GTDB): domain Bacteria; phylum Bacteroidota; class Rhodothermia; order Balneolales; family Natronogracilivirgulaceae; genus SLJN01. The sequence goes on along the minus strand of CAZDIA010000028.1, from coordinate 26,739 downwards.
CGACTACATCTGCATTAAGCTGGTATACGTCGATGCGATCCAACGTATTGGGACTGCGGACAAGCTCCCGGAATGAGTATGCAACCTTAATGCTGTCTATATCAACCACACCGGCCTGCTTATCATCCTGTAATCTGACACCTCTGATATCAACATGAGAAAACAGATCGCCACTCATATGATCGATTTGTAACTCTCCATGAAGAGCTTCACTTGCCGTTCTTTCAACATACTGCCTGATCTGATCAAAAAACCAGTCTGCCTGCACGGCATACCTCACGAATCCGATCAAAAGCAGAATGACGGCAATGGTTATCCAAGGCCATTTCCGGCGTGGTTTTTTTTCTTTACTATGTTCAGGTTGATTATGCGTCATCAGAAAGCTTGCCCGATACTAAAATGAAAGCCCCAGCGATCAAGAGCGGTGCCATAATCTTCACCGTCAAAAATATTCAGATCTTCGTCCGTAGGATTGATTTTATAGCCGACATCCAGACGGATCGGCCCAATGGGAGAGCTGTAACGTAAGCCCCCGCCAACACCTACCTGTATTTCACGCAGGTTAACATCTGATGAGCTTTCCCAAACTCTTCCGCCATCGAGAAATGCGGCCATTCCAAAATTATTCAGCATAAAGTCCATTTGCTGGCGATATTCAATATTAAAAGAGGTCATGGCTTCCCCACCAGTTGGAACGTATCCATCGAATTCATCATCTTCAAAAACAGGACGTTTGGGTCCCAGCATACGTCGCTGCCAGCCACGTACGGATGAAGTACCACCGGAGTACATTCGAATATTTTCCGGGAGCATTTCATCTTCGCCGGAAAAAATTATACCGCTGTCGGAGCGTAAGGCGATTTGTGAGTCAATCGGAAAATTGATATAACGCCTTACGTCAAGTGTAAACCGATTGAATTCAAGTGAACCTGTACCGAGAAAGCCTGAAAACTCTGCCCGGGGGCGCACAATCCAGCCTCGCCCCCAGTCCGGGTGACTCTCTCCATAATACGATGATAGCTGGAGTGAGGAGATATTGTAGGTTATATCGGGTGAATCTAAAGTTTCGGGAGATTCCACCAGACTAATCGTGTTTCTTGTAAATTCGTAAGCGATTGTGGAAGTGAGTCTACGGCTGTGGTGATAAGCAAAACTGTTGGTTATACCACCCCGAAGAAGCAGATAGTTGCTTTCATCAAGACGCTGACCAAAAGGTGAAACGGTGATACTGCTATTGGCATTAAAAATGTAAGGAAACTTATAATCCATATCGACAGCCTGCTCGATAAATGAGGCTTTAATCCGGGTATGCAAGTTGTGCCCGGTTTGCCAGGGGTTTCGGTGCTGCCAGGAGACGGAACCCCGTATGATTTCTTCATATCCCGCTCCCAATCTGGTTTCAAGGCTTCGCAACGGATACTCTCGAACCCGGATACGGGTAGTTACAGACGAATCCCGTGCTTGTTCGGGCACGGCGACTGTGGCAAATCGAAATAGATGATGGCCATAAACATGTCGCTGGGCACTTCTGAGCTGTGATTGACTGAAAATTTCACCTTCCTTCAAATTGGATTGGCGAATAATTTTTTCTGCACTAATAGTTTCATTTCCATCTACCAGAATTTCATCAATGTAACCGAGAGGGCCGGGATCGATATGAATACGTACTTCAGCGTTACGTTGTTCATCATCCAGTAACGCCATCACATTAACTCTGGCAAACGGATACCCGATTTCATTCAGCGACTCCATCAGATAAGCTTCTACATCGCTGTGGTTTAGCAATTGATAGCGATCGCCGCTTTGCAGAGAGTGACGTTCCATAGCCCTGCTAAAATCCCGATCATCTCTGAGCTTATTTTCCAGCTCCTCACCACCCTCCCAGGTATAGGATACTGATTCAACCTTGGCAGGTTCGCCTTCATCAATGTCAAAATAAACGTCGCGTCGCCGTTCCCGTCGCCTTTCTTCTATACGATAAGAGATATCTGCGTGATAAAATCCCCGGCGCTCATAAAACCGTTCAAGCCGTACCACGTCGCGTCGGAGTTCCGTTTCGTCTAAATCGAAGCCGGAGCGGTTCCAGAATCGCAACTTGCGCATCATTGTGGGGGCTTCGGTAGCTACCTGGTTGCGTAAAATCATGCTCCGGTAAGTTTCATTTCCTTCAAAACGCAGGTTCCAAACCATCGGGCGTTCTTCAGGAGGCGCTGCCATCACGGAGCTGCCGGATGTACTTTTAGCCAGAGTGGTGGTATCAAAAAGAAGTAATGTGCAAACCGTCACCAACAAAGCAGAACTGCTCAAGGGTATTCTGAATAAACCTGAAAACAATGACAAAACGTAGATGCGTAATTCGTTAGCTGAAAATTAACTGTGGGTACAATCGCAACCTGCTAAGCTGGGTGCTACTGAAAACGGTAATGATAATAGAATTGTTGGACGGGCGAAATATTTTGGTTTCCTGGCACCCTTCTTCTCTATGAACATAAATTAATCGTTTTACAATAAGTTATTGTGATTATTCTGTAATTTGAAAATAACTATTATGTTGAGCTTGTGCCCTTCTAAGATTAAATTGGAAATTGTTAGTTTTAAATTAGGCATTAATAATCTAATTAGAAATTGAGGTTGGCATGTCAGAAAACAAAACAGGGAATTATTGGGATTCAAAAAAAATGAACAGTATGCTACTGCTTCTTTGCGCGGTGGTGATTTTCAATAGCTGCGTGACAATTGATCAGGCTGCCAGAACTGCAGTTGATCAGGCTGTCAGTACAGCGGTTGAGCAGGAAGTGGAAGCCATGCTGGCGGGTTACACGGATGTAATGCTTTATCAGCTGGCGTATACTCAGATGTTCCATATGGGAGGATTTGGCTTACATCACGAAGACTTTGAAGAAGGCGAGGGCGCCACCTGGAGGCTGGATTCACAGGAAAATGATGAAGTATATACATTTACAGCAGAAAGAGCATTGCTGGAAAGGACGGATGAAGGTTTAAGCTGGTGGTATCTTCGGTATGATCCACAGGATGAAGAGGCTCTGGAATATGAAATTTTGGTTGACAGCGACTTGTATGCCAAAGAGATGTATTTCCGGGATCCGGAAACCGGTGATGTTCGCCATCATGAATTCGATTTTGATGACCGCGAAGAGCAGGAAATGCGCGATGGTGAGGAGTCACTTGATGAAGCCGGTTATCATACCGAATCCTATTATATAGAAGAGTTAGAAGAGTATCGGGTTGATCAGGCCAGGGTTTCGGTTGGAGCCGGAACGTTTGATGCCGATGTGCTCAAACACACCGGTGAGGATCATGAAGACTTTGAGTTTACCTGGTGGGTAACCGAAGATGTACCCGGACAGCTGATACAGTATGAGTATAATGACCATGACACCGGCGGCATTATGCGCGGTGAACTTATGGAGTTAAGGGATGATTATGCATCTACACTGGCTTTTAATTAGTGTATCTAAGAAAAAGCCAATATCTTAGTTCCGATCGCCCCAAAAATGCTCGTCCCGAAAGCGTTCGGGTCTGCTCTTTTTGGGACTTCGCGCTACTTGATCTTGGTGTTTTCTTAGGGCACTTAGAGTTTTTTTATAGACACTGATAATTCAAAAAGAGTTGGTAAAAGTAAAATAAAAAAGCCTGCATCTTATTGCTATTCAATAAAATGCAGGCTTTAAGCGTGCCCTGGACTGGATTCGAACCAGCACGGCCTTGCGGCCACTGACCCCTCAAGCCAGCGCGTCTACCAGTTCCGCCACCAGGGCTCAATAATCAAGCAGAATGTTTCTGCTCAGAGCAACCAAATATAAGGCAATGTTCAGGCCTTGCGCAACTCGAAAATGGGATTTGGATTTACCCATTTAATTTGAGAATTATGCCCTGTTTTTCCAGCAACATTTCTGTATCTGAAAAAAATGCTGCCCACGAAAAGCCCTCTGAATTGACGCTACCGGTGTAATCACTATGAGCTGTTTCTAAACGAATGAGTAACCTTTGATTTTGGACAGTTTTGCTTCCGCTCCTTCGGAGCTATCGAGGGGTGGGGTATGGTTACATAGGACTACGTCCCATGCTATTGCTCGTGACCCTTCGGAGCTGATTGGGCTTCTGCAATCTGAAATCACAAATCGTCAATCGTGCGTCGCAAATCTTTTTGAGCCGGCAGGTCTACAATGTTACTATAATCCGCATTTTAGCTACTTAACCACCCTGAGCGCGTACAAAGAGATTTAGGATTGACGATTTGCGACGTACGATTTGCGATGTGAAACAACCAATATTCACAGTTTTCTCCGATCAGACCACTGATTAATCACTCATCAAGTGATATCTTTTCTATTAGCTCTCCTGCCTCGCGGTTTTGCTCGTTATCGGGAGTTTGAATCCGGAACTCAATGTTGCTGCTTTGCTGTAACCTGCTACGGTTCCAGCCGGTTAACAAAAGGGAATCATCAGTTTCTGAGATTTCATCCAGCAGACTCCAGGAGTCGCCGGCTTCAAGCCAAATACTTATATGCTCATTGGCTCCGAGTTGCAAGCCGTTGGCAAGAAAAGCGTGATTCCAAGTACTACGATCCCATGCAAAGAAAAGCTCACCTTGCCGGGGGTCTTCAAAGCTGTGTTCCCATGTGCCTGACTCCGGTGCAAGCAATACTTGCTGTAATAAAAAGTGTTCATCGTGGAATTGATCCAGTTCCTCTTCCAGAGATTCTAATTGCTGCCGGTACTGATCGACTTCCGAGTGGAGTTCTTCAGTTTCCTGATGTGTCTGATAGTACTGCCATTGCTGGTAGATGGTGAAAAACACAATAATCAACCCGGCGAGGGCTATCAAACGGATAAATTTGTTTCTTCGCCCCTCATCTGACAGCACTTTTTCGCTTAAATTTTCGGAGTCACTTTCCGGATCTATCTCACTGCTGCGGGAGTCTGTATTTTCATCCCCTGAAAGCAGGTTTTCCTGATCGGCATGAAGCTCGCGTAATAATGAGATAATGGTTTCATCACTATTTTTGATGCGCTCTTCAATCCACTCTTGTTCATCTTTAGAAAGGCGGTTGTTGATGTAATTGCGGCAAAGCTCTTTGAGACGTTTCATGCCACAGATCAGCTATACTGAAAATTCAGGAGCCGGAAGCAGATTTTTTTTCATTTTCTGTATCATCAACTTCTTCGTATTCCGCTTCCTGTATGTTATCAAATCGATTGTAACGGGATGAGTTCTGCCTGTTGTTTGCAGAGTTACGAAATCTTGGGTCAAATTGATGGCCGGTGGAGAGTTGTGCTCGTCTGATCATGTATTTTATGATAAAATACAGGATATAAATAAAAGCGATTATGGCCAGCAGTCGTAGCATGTTACTTTGGTTTTAGATGTACTTGATTACTACGCAGCGGCTCATCGAATATTTGATGCTCGATATAGTCGAGCTGTTGTTCATCATTAACAAAATCAGCTTCAGTTGCATTAAGGATGACCAATGGTGACTTGGTAAAATGATGAAAAAAATGATTATAAGCATTGGTTAATTCTTCCAAATAACTTCTGCTGATATCTTGTTCATAAGTTCGACCGCGTTCATGGATATTTTCCATTAATCGGTCAACACTGGATTGTATATAGATAACGAGGCTGGGCCGGGCGGAAATACTACTCATGATGTGATATATTGAGTCGTAAAGCGCAAGCTCATCGCCACTCAAGTTGAGCCTTGCGAAAATACGGTCTTTCTCAAACAGGTAATCTGATATAACCAAATCATGGAACAGATCTTTACTCTTGAGATGCTGCTGTTGGCGAAATCTGCTGGAAAGAAAAGCGAGTTGCGTCTGAAAGGCGTAACGTTCAGGGTCTTTGTAAAAGCTTGGCAAGAAGGGGTTTTCCTCAAACTCTTCAAGTACCAGCCTTGCTGAGCGCCGCTCTGCAAGCAGATGGGCAAGCGAGGTTTTTCCCGCGCCGATCACACCTTCAATTGCTATAAAATCGTACTGATTCATAGGTGCTAATCTACCATTTTAGCGAAGTTTTAAAAACTCCTAAATCATCAGCCTGTTCAATAAGTTTAGAAATTTTTTCCCCGGTACCTGGATCGATCCAATCCGGTAAGATTTCTTGTAGCGGGATTAATACAAATTTTCTTTTATAGTAGCTGGGATGGGGCAGTATAAGTCGGTCGGTTTCAAGTTTAACGCCCTGATAATCGATTATATCAATGTCGATCTCTCTGTCACTCCATTTCCGTGCTTGCGGATTTCGCCCACATTCTTTTTCGAAAGATTTAAATTTATCAAGTAGTTCAAGAGGCGGCAGGTCTGAATACATCACACAAGCCGCGTTGTAATACATATTGTCCGAAGGGCCGAGCGGTTCAGTTTCGTAAATCGAGGAGCCGATGACCTCCCGGTCGGAAAGCCGGGAAAGCAGTTGTTTGGATTCCTTGAGATAAGCCTGCCGGTCGCCGAGATTTGATCCAAGTGCTATTACTATGCGGGCCATGTGGTAATGATTTCAGAATAATGACAAGGGCCGCCAAGATCGGGATTAAATTTTTTCACTGAAACTTCAATTTTTTTTGCCAGATCAAACTCTTCATATAGCTTGTGAGCTATGTTAACTGCAAGTGTCTCAATCAGGTTAACCTGCTGGCCGTGCATTACAGATTCGATAGTCTTGTAGGCGGCATTGTAATCGAGTGTATCCTCAAGGCGGTCGGTGTCACCAGCCTGGTTGGGTTTCAAATAAAAAGTGACATCCACCTCAAAAGTATTACCGTGAGTTTTTTCTTTATCAAAATATCCATGTAGTGCTGTAAATGAAAGTCCCTTTAGTATAAGTTTTGACATGTCAGATGCTTGCAAGTTCAATTTGATGGCGGATATCGTTTACAATCTGCTTGTGTTTAGAGCTGGTTTGCAGCCGGTCTTCTACAGCAGTGATGGCATGTATGACGGTGGAGTGATCACGCCCTCCAAAATGCAGACCGATGGTCTTCAGGCTGGATTTGGTCATTTGTTTGGATAAATACATCGCAATCTGGCGCGCTTCGACAATTTCCTGTTTACGCGTCTTTTCCCGCACACGGTTCGGGTCGATTCCGAAATATTCACTCACATGCTGTTGAATAGAGTCGATGGAGATCTGGGATTTACTCTCCTTGATCATATCCTTCAGAATATTTTTTGCGTGGCTCAGGTCAAGATGTTCGATCCGCTGCAGCGAGGCCGTTGCCAGAAGTTTTATGATAGCTCCTTCCAGATCACGTACGCTCGATTTAAAGTTATGAGCTATGAATTCGAAGATCACATGATCAAACTCGATTCCGTTGTCTGAAGCTTTGCGCTCGAGAATGGCAAACCGTGTTTCATATTCGGGAATTTGCAGATCTGCGGAAAGCCCCCAGTTAAACCGTGAAATCAGCCGCTCTTCAATATCCGGAACATCTTTGGGTGCTCGGTCGCTGCTTAGAACAATTTGCTTTCCGTCCTGATGCAGCTTATTGAAAATGTGAAAAAATTCTTCCTGGGTTTTTTCCTTGCCACTAAAGAACTGAATATCGTCGACGATCAGCACATCGATATTTCGGTAGAACATAGAGAATTCGCTCACACGGTTATTCCGAATGGCGTGGACGAATTCATTCGTAAAACTTTCAGAGGAGATATACAAAACCGACTTTTCGTCACCATAATTCTCTTTGATTTTATTCCCAATACTTTGGATCAGGTGGGTTTTGCCAAGACCCACGCCACCATACACAAAAAACGGGTTAAACGAATTGGAGCCCGGGTTATCAGCAATTGCCATAGCCGCTGAGCGGGCTAGCCGGTTGCAATCCCCTTCGATGAAGCGATCAAATACGTAGCTCGAATTTAAATTGGAATCAACTTTGGTTTTTTTAATCCCGGGAATCACAAATGCATTATGAATATTACCGGGCTGATACTGAGGGGAAGATTGTAATGTTTCGGGTTCATGTGATGATGAATTTTGTTGCGATTGAGGCAACCGGATGGAACGTTCATCAGCTTGATCAGAACCGCGCTCCAGCACCACCGAGTACTCTACCTTGGCATCGGGTCCCATTACTTTTTTGATGGAGGATCGCAACAGGGAATAATAATATTGTTCCAGCCACTCATACCAAAACTGTGACGGAACCTGAATGGTGAGGGTGTTATCCTCAAATTTTACCGGCTTGATCGGCTCAAACCAGGATTTATATTTTTGGTAGTTAATGTTGTCTCTGATTATATCGAGACATTCATTCCAGATTGTTTCGGCTGATGCTGTTTTTAGCGTGCCCAAGGTTCTCTATGTATTATTAGGTTGAATTTCAAACTTTCCGCAAATGATAACAATTCAAGCTTGATTTTTTATAAAAAGTGATAATTATCCACATCCGCTAAATCAAGCTTATCCATTCATCAAGGGAGAATATATAAATAAGGAACGTTGTGTCAAAGATTGTAGCTGTGAATTTGAAATGATTTATCCACAACCGAAATTATTACATAGTATATTGCGCCACTTTAGGTTGCATGGCTTTGTATGAAATAGTTATTAAGCGACAAATAGAGTTGTAAGGTAATCGCAGTAGCTTCAAATCAACGGTTTTAACAAAAAACTTCGGAATGCGGAAAAGTTTTTAACAAGTTATCCACATTTGGTATGACTAAATTATTAAGTCTGTTTGAAGTATCGTAACTTAAATTCCGGCTTTAGGTTACAATCTATTTGCGAATTTTCGCACGTAAAAAACGTGGAGTCTTCCCGTAATCTTCCAGTATTTCCCCCTGCCATGTGCGTTTGGAAATCAATTCTTTTATATCTTGAGCAAAGCTATTATTTATTTCGGCAAAGAACTCTCCTTCAGGCTCAAGCAGCGTTTCACAAAGATTCAGCAAACGGGAAAAAGTTTCAGGCGGTTGGCGGCTGTATAATGCCATTTTAGGCTCATATTCCTTTACTTCACTGTCCAGGTTTATGTATTCATTCTGAGGTATGTAGGGAGGGTTGGAGACAATGAGGTTATATCGGGGCAGATGCTTCCAGCTATCCGGTTCGTTAAAATCGAAACGGTGAAATGTGATTTCGGTTTGATTCAATTCTGCATTTTCAGCAGCTGTTTTGAGTGCTTTTTCGGAAACATCCGCAGCTTCAACCTGCCAGGATGGCTGTTCTTTTTTCAAAGATATAGCTATGCATCCGGACCCGGTACCCACATCCAATACCCGAAGATTGTCGTGAGAGCTGTAGTTTTGAAGGATTAATTCGGTAAGCTGTTCGGTTTCCGGTCTGGGGATGAGTACCTCCGGATTGACGTTAATCCGGCAATTATAAAAATCAGTGTATCCGACGATGTGTTGAAGAGGTTCGTTTTGCGCTCTTCTCTTAACCAGAGGGCGAAGGGAATCCAGCTCCTGCCGGGTCAGCGGCCTGTCATATTGCATGTAAAGATCGAGGCGTGGTATACCAAGGACTTCTGCCAGCAACCATTCTATGCTCAGGCGCGGTGAGGATACAGAATTATCCCGAAAGTAATCCGTCGCCCAGTTTAACATTTGCACAACGGTCCAATCCTTACTCTTGCTCATTTAGAAATTTTCAAGTAGTAGTAATCAATGATTAATATTTCAGCATGGTGAGCAGTACACTTATTTATTCCACATAGGGCGGAACTAAACTTTTTATCTCTTGCACAAGCAGGTATTAATAAGGCAAGCTGCTATTATTCGTCATTTTCTTCTGATTTTTCCTCTTCCTGTTTCAGTTCCTGGATGGTAAGGCCAAATCGATCCGTAAATTCGAGGATAAAATCTTTGACGACATCATAAACTGGTGGTTCACCATCGGAAGAACCCCCCCGAAATCCCGTACGACCCCCGGAAGGCATTAAAGTAGCTTTTACCGTTTTATCTGATTCTTCTATAACCAAAGTCAGAGTTTGGCTTTCATTGGTAACCTTTTTTTGTTCTTGGTAAACTGCAACAACCAATTGATCGCCGGATTGCTCCGATTGGTATTTATAGTAATATCTTGGGCTGGTTTCATCAGATAAAGTAGGAATTAGTCTGCTGAGTGACTCTTTTGGCCCAAGAATCACGTAACTTTCTGCATTTTGCATACCCAAATAAAAATTTTGATCGTTTAACAAAAAAAATTTAATTACACTTTAAGCGTAATCGATGTACTGCAATAACGGAGCATGGAATATAACCTGTTCATATAATTTCGCAATACCCTCTTCTTCACAAAAATATAAAAGTCAGTAATTATGGGTTCTTTACTAAATTTCAATGCCACTGACTTCCGGCGATTGATATCCGGGTTGATGTCTTTGCTAATCCTAATGTTAATTTTGCCGCTGTCATCCGGTAACCTTTTAGCGCAGGACAGAGTTGAGCCGGACGTGCGGGATATACCGGACCCAAGAGGGCCTTACACGGAAGGTAAAGTTAATAGTATCGGGTTTAAATTGTTGCTGAACAATTACGGTTTTGGCGTAGGCAGCGAGTACAGGAGAGCGATCAGCCCGAATACTGAAATTCTGTTTAATTTTAATATTTCGAATCTTAAGGATGAATCCGAGCAGACGCTGCGGGGCAGGTTTGGCCAGGAATTAATTCCCAACAAACATAACAGGGTGTTGATGTTTCCGGTTACCGTAGGGCTTAAACAGCGGGTTTTCCCCAGAACACTATCTGACAATTTCAGGGTATTTGTGCAGGGAGCGGTAGGTGCAACGCCGGCTTTTGTTTATCCATATTATAATCACGATATGTTTCCGGATCGAAATTACCGTTTCCCGGGATCAGCGACGCAGGCGCCTCAACGACCCTATGATGTTTTTGAAGGTTGGGGTGATGGCTATTTCACAACAGGAATGGCCGGCAAGTTAGCAATCGGTGTTGATTTTGGTGATGATTTCGGCCAGCTGCAGAGTGTGCGTTTCGGGTATAATTTTCAATACTTCCCGACCGAAATTCAGATAATGGAGCCAGATACTCCCTTCCCGGATGAAGATGGCTTTGATCCCCAATCCTTTTTCCAAAGTCCTCAAATCACATTGATTTTGGGAACTAACTGGTAAACAGGGGAGATCGCTGCAGAATTATTTCTGAGTGAGATGAGTATTATCAGATTTTGCGGGTAGCGGTCTTTTACTCGTTTTTCGTTAGTCGTTTGTCGTTCGTGATATTAGGACAAACAAACAGTGCGCGGATGCGGGGGATGTAGAACCACCAGTGACAGATATATACAGTAACAACCGGCTATCAGGAGCGAGAAACGACGAACGAGTAAAAGCGAACGACAAACGAAAAGAACCAACCAGAGGCTGTCAAATCAGTCACTTCTGCCAGATGAGCTGTTTAGCTGATGCTCGTTTATGTAATCGGTCAACCAGTTTTCAGGGTGTTCAAGAGAAGAGAGCAGCAGGTCGGGATTGTGAGCGGCAAGCTCCTCATGGGAATATATTCCGGTCGAAACGGCAATTGCGTGTGAAGAGGCGTGCCTTGCACATCTGATATCATTGGGCGTATCACCTATGATAAAAGTTTCTTCCGGATTGAATGCGTAGCCAAAATATTCTGAACTTGAAGTTCGGGCCAATTGAGGCAGGTAGTTTCGGTCTTCATGGAGATCGCCAAACCCTCCGGAAGCAAAATAGTGGCCAAGTCCCGCCTTGTTGAGTTTGGTGTAAGCTGCATCACGACAGTTACCGGTGATTAATCCCATAGCATACCCCTCGTTTTTGAGATACTGAAGACATTTTTCTACTCCCGGTATAACCCTAATATCCGATTCGGATAGATTGTTTTCCATCAAATAGGAATATTCTTTCTTGATGTCATCAAAAAGTTCCGGAACTACACCCGGCAAAGAGAGGAAAATGTCACGGTCAGTTCTTCCTGCAAATCGTTCATTGAAAATCGGAGTTCCGTCTACACCACATGCGGCCAGGGCGTCGGCGAGTATTTTATGATTCATTTTGCCGTTGACTTGCAGAAGAGTACCGTCAATATCAAAGAGGAGTAATAGTTTAGTGCGATCGGGCATAGTTAAATACTTTTATAATCAAATAACCGGAGGAGTTGCAATGCTGTAAATCTTACCCTCCATTCTAAGCTTAGTTAAATATAAGGCGATTCGTGGCTGGTAAAAAAAATCAACATATTTAAAACGGGTAAACACTTAGAAATTATGGTAAATAAGTGTTTTTTACTTCCGGTTTTCATTAAAGTGTCGTACTTTACAGCGATAAAATTTCCAAACACACAGAAACAATTAAAACCATGGCTATTATTGACGAAATTATTGCCCGACAAGTATTTGATTCAAGAGGAAACCCCACAATTGAAGTGGATGTAATTCTGGAAGATGGTATTATGGGAAGGGCTGCTGTTCCTTCCGGTGCTTCCACTGGTGATCATGAAGCCGTTGAACTTAGAGACGGCGGTGATTCTTACCACGGGAAAGGGGTGACTAAAGCTGTAGAAAGTGTTAATTCAACAATTGCGGATGAATTATTTGGTGTTAATGTATACAATCAGGTTGAGTTAGATAATTTACTGCTCGATCTCGATGGAACCGAAAATAAGTCCAAGCTTGGAGCAAATGCCCTTCTTGGAGTTTCTCTTGCGGCTGCTGATGCCGCCTCAAATTCTTTAAACCTTCCGTTTTGGCGGTATGTAGGTGGAGTTAACAGTAAAGTGCTTCCCGTTCCGATGATGAATATCATCAACGGCGGCTCCCATGCAGATAACAGCGTTGACTTCCAGGAGTTTATGATCATGCCTACAGGAGCGGAAACATTTGCCGGCTCGATACGCATGGGATCAGAAATTTTTCATCACCTGAAAAAAGTACTGAGCAGCCGCGGATATAATACTACGGTTGGTGATGAAGGTGGCTTTGCGCCCAACCTTAAAAACAATGAGGAAGCGATCGAAGTAATTCTTGAAGCGGTAGAAAAAGCCGGATATAAGCCGGGTGATGACATTTTGCTGGCTCTCGATCCTGCTGCCAGTGAGTTTTATAATCAGGAAAAAGGCGTTTATGAACTCAAATGGAGCGATGGTTCCATACTTACTCCCGATGAAATGGCTGACTATTGGAAGAATTGGGTTGAAAAATATCCGATCATTTCAATCGAAGATGGCATGTTTGAAGATGATTGGGAGGGCTGGCAAAAACTTACAGCCGCAATCGGTGACAAAGTTCAGCTTGTTGGTGATGATCTGTTCGTTACCAATACCGATCGTCTTGCTCAGGGTATCGATATGGATGTAGCCAATTCCATCCTGATTAAAGTAAATCAGATCGGAACACTGACCGAAACTCTGGATGCTATTGAAATGGCTCATAAAAACGGTTATACCTCGGTCATATCACACCGGTCCGGTGAAACAGAAGATACCACCATTGCCGATCTTGCGGTAGCAACCAACGCCGGGCAAATCAAAACCGGTTCGATGAGCCGTACCGACCGTATGGCCAAATACAATCAACTGCTGCGCATCGAAGAGCAACTTGGTGATAGCGCATTGTATCTCGGCCGAGATGTATTTCATGTGTGATTACGAAGGTAATCATCCAATACGAGTTGAAACAAAAGGGGAATCGGCTTTAAGTCGTTTCCCCTTTTTTCTTTCGTCCGGCAAATTATTCATTTAGCTGTGCAGTTTAATTCAGATGCTGAATACCCGACTCGAAATATTCGCATTCAGAAACCATGAGCATACAAAGCTCGAATGGGGTGACAATGTAAATCTGCTGGTTGGGCCAAACGGAGCCGGTAAAACCAATATTCTTGATGCAATTCATTACTTGTGTATGAGCCGGAGCTTTGTTCACCCGTCTGACTGGTATGCCGTGCGTCAGGGGCATCAGGGTTTTATGTTAAAAGGAGATTTTAAGGGGCAGATTCGATCTCAATTTACGGTGGATTGCGCCTACCGCCGCGGGGAAGGCAAGATGATTAAAGTAAATGATGGTCCGCTCGACCGGATTTCAGATTTAATTGGGATGGTACCGGTTGTATCCCTTGCGCCGGATGATAAAAAGCTTACAGCGGGCGGCCCTGCTGAGCGAAGATCGTTTTTGGATTCCATGATAAGTCAATTGTCGCGTACATATTTAAAGGATTTGGTGGAATACCGCAGAGTTGTAAAGCAGCGGAACCGAATTCTGAGTATGTTAAAAGATCCTCACAGCAGAGCAATTCAGCTTGATCCCTGGGATTATAAACTCATCGAGCTGGGTGCGGAGATTGTTGCTAAACGATCGGCAATGTTGATGAAATTTTCCGGATATCTCCGGCAAGCATTCAGCGAGATGGCCGGGATGAATCAGCAGCCCAACTTTTTATATAATACCTTTGTGGACGAGCCGGGGGAGCTTTCGGCTGATGAACTCAAAGAGCAGTACAAAAATAAGCTGAAAGAAAACGAAGAGCGGGAGTTTGAACGAGAGTTGACGCTCGTAGGCCCGCATCGCGACGAGGTGGTGTTTAAACTTGATGATTTAGAGGTTAGAAAGTACGGATCTCAGGGTCAACATCGTACTTTCGCACTATCCTTAAAACTTGCTCAACTTGCACTATATGCCGATGAGCTGGATGACCTGCCCATTTTGCTTTTGGATGATGTATTTGGAGATCTCGACCCGGAAAAAACTTCAATTTTCATTCGGATGCTGCTTGCACATAAAGCGCAGACGTTTATTACTGCCGCGAACCCGGATACCCTGTTTCCACTGATCCCGAAGGATGAAAAATCATCAAAAGCCTGGAGCATTGAGGACGGAAAAGCACGGCCACTAAGTTGGTGATATTAGATGCTTAAAACTTCAATTCTGCCATTTTTAGGTAAAAAAATAGAGGTTTATCAAGAAACGGTTCGTAAATAACAAGCTCCAAATAGCAAATAAGTTCCAATAATCAATAATCAATGACCCAAAGGGTACCTGGCAACTTGTTTAAGGTTTTGGTAATTGGAGGTTGGTCCTTATTTGTATTTTGTAATTTGAGATTTGAATATTTGGCTATTGGTGCTTGAAGATAAAAATCTTTGGAATGACTAAAAGTGCAATACCTTCTCTTAATTTTCATTTACAGTCGTGCACATATCTGTATATCTTAGCGTTGTAATAACTAAAAGATAAATTTGCAAAGCGCCCTGTGATGCATTTACAAATATTCTGCTGAGTATGGCATATAGCAACAAACCGAAGAAAATTGGCAAGGTTATTGATGATTTTGTCGAATCCTATCCATACAAAAAAGAGTTGAAGCGGGGGATGATTTTATCCCGGTTTCCCATAGTAGTGGGCAAGCTGATGGCCGGACAGGTGCAGGAGATGTATTTTAAGGGGGGAAAGTTGATCGTACACGTATCTAATCCCGGCTGGAGACATGAGTTGCACTCACAGAGATACCGAATACGTAAAAAGCTGAACGAGTCAGTAAAAGATGATGTAGTTGAGGAAATTAGAGTATTATCCTGAATGATGTAGAATGAGTTCTGAAAATTTAAATATCTGGCGGCGAATATTTAAAAGCGATAACCGGGTGAAACCGGATTCAGCGAGGAGATTAGTTTTCCCACGCACCGAAAAGGTAGTTGTTTTCATCGTATCCATCGTAATTGCACTTGGATTATGGTTGTTAGTCAATCTTGGCCAGCAGTTTTCCATTACTATTAATATGCCGTTAAGTATCTCTGAGGTTGATGATGAATACGCTTTGGTTGAAGAGCCGCCGGAATACATAGAAGTCAACATATCGGGAGAAGGGTGGAATTTACTCAACATCTATAGTAACCCACCGCATCTTACAATTAACCCGGACTCTGAGCAGATTGATATCATGGAATTAGTAGAAGCGAGGATGAATATGTTTCAGGATATTTCCGTTCAGGATGTACAGCCTTCTAATCTGGAGATACAACTGGAAGAGCTCACTTCCAGAAACGTCCCTGTAAATCCTGATGTAGAATATTCCTTCCGGAGGCAGTTTGATTTTATCTCCGAACCCGTTATTACACCGGATAGTGTTACCATTTATGGAGCGCAATCACTTGTTGATTCATATTCTGAGTTGACCACTGAACGATATGAGTTCACAGATATAAGAGAGGATATTGATAAGGAGCTGGAAATTAAAAAGCCGGATGAGCTATTGAGCCTTGAGCAGCATACAGCAAGGTTAGAGGCCGGCGTTGATGAGTTTACCGAGGAACAGGTGAGTATTCCTGTGGAAGTAACCGGAATTCCGGCAAATCGCAGTGTGCGTTTCAGTCCGCCTGATATAACCGTAACTTTTCGTGTGCCGCTCAAAGAATATGAGCAAATCCGTGAATCAAACCCTTTTGAGGCCCATGTAGATTACAATGATATCGAAGATGATACAACAGGCTCGGTTGCACCAGAAATCACACAGGCGGTAGAGGGTCCCAATTTACAGCTTCGTAATCATCAGCCGCGCAGGGTGAGTTATTACCTGGTAGTCAATGATTAAAAAAACAGCCTGTCAGGTAAGTTCAGGGTTTTGTTCGGCAAATGGTTTCAGCGCTTCTGATACCGGAGTTGTATTGTCATAAAATGAAAGGAATTCCAGAAGAACCTCATCAACCAGAGCATCCGGACAGGAGGCGCCTGAGGTTAATGCAACGGTAATGGGCTGAGATTGTGGAAGCCAGTTTTCGGTCACCTTTATTTCTTTATCCCACTGATTAAAATGACGTATTTCCCGACTTGAGAGAATCTCGCCGGCATCCCTAACGTGATAGGTCGGGAATTTTGATTCGAGTAATTCCACAAGATGCATGGTATTGGATGAGTTATACCCACCCACTACAACAGCCAGGTCGGCATCAGATTCGAGCAAGCCGTACGTAGCCGACTGATTTTCATTAGTGGCATAACATAAAGTGTCGGAAGTTTCTGCAAAATGCTGATCAATGTTGGCTTCACCATATTTTTCTATTGCAGCTTCTTTCAGCACCTGCATCACCTCTTTGGTTTCCGTAGCAAGCATCGTCGTTTGGTTGATCACGCCGAACTTTTCCAGATCAACCCGGGGATCAAATCCCTCGGTACACTTGTTTTTGAATTCTTCGTAAAACTCTTCAACAGGGCGTTTTTCCAACATGTAATCAGCGAGGCGGGCGGCTTCATCAGGATTCAAAACCACAACACAGGGTGCGTTTTGTGCCGTATGCGAAAACGTGGCCCGGGTTTCTTCATGCCGGTATTTGCCGTGAATTACCAGAGTATTGCCTTTTTTGCCAAGTTGCCTTCCCCTTTTCCAAACTTTTTCAACAAACGGGCAGGTCGTATCATATTGGTAAGGGTCAATCCCTTTGGATTCGAGTTGTTGCTGAATTTCAACGGTTGTGCCGAATGCCGGCACAATTACGATATCATCGCGGGATAAGGAAGAGATGGGAACTCGCTCAGATCCATCAGTTTCAAACAGAAATTCAACACCCTTGTTAAGTAAATCCGAGTTTACGGTAGGGTTATGGATCATCTCGCTGAGCAGATATATATTTTTATCCGGATTCTGCTCTACTGTGCGATAGGCGATATCAATTGCATTTTCAACTCCATAGCAGAAACCGAAATGCCGGGGTACCAGAAAACGGACAGGGCCGAAATCGACAAGTGTCGGGGAAGCATCTTTTTTCTTAGGGTCGGTAATCTGGCGAGCCTCTTTCACCTTTTTGATGATTTGAGACTCATACATGTTGGGTATTTCAAACTTTTTACGCATTTGCGGAAAATTATCTCAATCAGCGATGGTTTGTAAGTCTATAGTATTGGTTTCGTTTGTTCAACGATAAAAACTAACAAATCGTTGACCGGGATTTATGCTGCTACTTCATCAAGCCGGACGCCTACAAGTTTGGACACGCCGGTTTCGGGCATGGTTACGCCGTACATCATCTCAGCTTTTTCCATGGTTTTTTTGTTATGAGTAATGACCACAAACTGGGTGTCCTCACTAAATTCACGCAGCAAATTGGTAAATCGTTCTATGTTGTGATCATCAAGCGGTGCATCAACCTCATCAAGAATGCAGAATGGAGAAGGCTTTACCAGATAAATCGCAAACAGCAACGCGATAGCGGTGAGTGTTTTTTCTCCGCCTGAAAGCTGTTCGATTACACTCGGTCGCTTGCCTCTCGGATTGGCGACAATCTCAATTTTTGCTTCCAGCGGATCTTCAAGCCCTTCATCATCAATCTTCAAGTCACAAATGTCACCTTCCTGAAACAATGTATTGAACACTTTCTGGAAATTCACACGAATCTTTTCAAAGGTCTCATTAAAGCGATCGCGGGCTGTATCGTTAATCTCCTGAATGGTATCCTGTAACTTTTCCTCAGCTTCTTTTAAATCGTTGATTTGTGACTCATAATGCTCCATCCGTTCTTTTTCCTCTTCATATTCCTCAATAGCAAGAGGGTTGACGGTGCCGATGTTATTCAATCTCTGCTTGAGCGTGGCTATCTTTTCCCGCGCTTGTTGAAGCGTTACGTCTTCCGGCAGGTCTTCTTCAATCTGATCAATGGTAAGGCCATAATTCTGCCAGATATGATCCACAAGATTATTACGCTCCATCTCAATCCGATTTTTTTCCATCTCGAGCCGGTGAAGCAATGACAGGGTTTTTTCTTTTTTATTCCGCTGATCTTTCAGGTCCTGCTCCAGCTGATTGATCTGCCCCCGCTGTTTGGAAGTTTTGGCTTCAGCTTCCTCAACTTCCTGGCGGGCCTGCTCTTGTTGTTCAGATAAACTTTCAAGGCTTTCCCTGGCTTCTTTAATTTCTTCCTGCTTTTGCAGAATCGTATCCTTGCCCTGAGAAGCGGTGTCGGCCCGTTTCTGAAGGCGCTCTTTTACCTGTTCCACGCCCTGTGCCGAGCGTTCTATATCCCGTTCAAAATTCTCCACTTCATTTTGCAGCTCCTGATTTTTTAACTGCGCATCACTGAAAGATTGCTGAACCCGCTTTTGGTTTTCTTCGCGTTCACGAAGTTTACTCTTCAGGCTTTCCTGCCTGCTGATGATCTCCTGCAACTGTTTTTGGAGCTCTTCATTTCGCGGTTCCAGCTCACTCAGCTTTTTCTCACTCTCCCGGATAGAGTTCTCGGTTTCCTCAATAAATTGTTTCTGTTCCTCAATACCCGTTTTATAAACTTCAAACTGAGCTTCACCGGAAGTCTGCTGTGATTGTAGTTTTCTCAGTGTTTCTTCAGCTTCCCTCGCCTCCCGAATTTTCGTGTTCAGGTCAATTTGATCATACCGGCGCTGAAGATCCTCGATTTTATCTTCATGGTCATCAATTTCATGATCAACTTTTTCCCGGTTCTTCTCCAGCTCGGTGAGCCGGTCCTGCAAACCCACGCGCATTCCTTCATGCTTGTCAGAACTGCCGCTCACCAAAAAGCCCTCACGAGTAATCAGGTCGCCTTCGAGCGTGACACTGATCTTTCCATTTGTGTGATTTTCTTTGTTATTTAAATCATCCGCCAAATGAACATTACCGAGAAAAAGTTGCCTTAGAGATTCAAATTCCGGGTCACAGTTGACAAGGTGGTATAAGCTGTTCTCATCGACGCTGAATTCTGCCTGTAGCTCCGAAAGAGGAATAAAGGTGGCTTTACCCTGCTCTTCGGATTTAAGCAACTGTGCGGCTTTTTCAGCTTCGCTGCGGTTTTCAACAATTACATAATTACACGCTTCACCTAAAGCTGCTTCCAGAGCTACCGCATATTTTCGCTGCGATGTAAAGACTTCGGATAACGGCCGGAGTATCTTGAATTCAGATTTATATTCATTCAAAAACTGGAAGCTGGGTGGCAGGGCTTCATTTGAGCCGGCAATCCGTTTTAATAATTTTAGCTCAGAATCTATGGCATCACGACGGCTCTTCAGCGACCGAAGCTCATCCTTTATCTGATTTTGCTCACCGTTAATATGTTCGCGGTCTGATCTAGCCTGATCAACCTGCTTTTCGGCATCGGCAAGTTTTTTTTCCGCTTGCTTTAGTTTCTCGCTGAATTCCTCCTGCTGCTCAGTCTGCCGCCGGATTCGTTCGTTTTTATCTTCAATTTCTTTTTCTGCCCGCTCTTTCTGGTTTCGGGATGATTCTATCTGGCTCTGAATGCGAATCCGTTCTTCCTGCAGCTCTGAAATGTTGGATTTCTGTTCTTCATAAGCGCGGTTGGTTTCTTCGAGCTCTTCCCGAACCTCTTCTACAGACTGGTTTACCTCCTCAAGCTGTTTTTTTAGCTTGTCATAAGATGCCTGCTGCTCTTTAAGTTGTTCTTTAGCTTTGCCAAGCATTTGTTCAGCTTCACGCCCATCCTGCTTTAATTCTTTGATCTCTTTTTCGGCCTGAACTATATCTTCTTCATATTGTCGAATCGTCTCACGCTGGTTTTCAATATGCTGCTGTTTATAGGAGATCCCCGTCTGTGTTTCTTTATACTTTCCGCTTACTCTGTTGAGATTCTGCTGCGCTTCACTTAGCTCTTTTTCCAGTTCCAGTATCTTTTGCTGAGCATTTTCATGAGCCTGCTCCAGTTCATTAATCTTGCTCTCCTGATTTTCCTGATCAGTACGTGCCTGAGTGATCTGCTCATGTATTGGCTGTAATTGATCGCTTAACTCCTGATGCTGTTGTTTTCCTGAAGCTAATTCAAGCTGTCTGAGTTCGGTCTCATAATTACGGGCACGCTCTGCTTTCTGAGCCTGAGTTTGCAGTGATCTTGTTTTCTTTCTGACCTCAAACAATATGTCGTCTACGCGTTGGAGGTCGTTACGCGTTGCTTCAAGCTTGCGCAAGGTCTGCTTTTTCCGCTCCTTATACTTGGTTATTCCTGCAGCTTCTTCAAACAGGCGACGGCGGTCATTGTTTTTGTCATTAAGGATTTCCTCAACCATTTTGAGCTCAATAACAGAATACGCACCGGCGCCCATCCCGGTATCCATGAACAGATCGATGATATCTTTCAGCCTGCATGGAGCTTTATTCAGCAGGTATTCACTTTCTCCGGAACGGTAAAGTCTACGGGTGATGGTAACATCGCTGAATTCGGTTGGTAAAATTCCCCGGCTGTTTACAATGGTGACTGATACCTCAGCCATACCAAGAGCTTTACGTTTAGCGGTGCCATTGAAGATGACGTTGGTCATATTCGCCGACCGAAGTAGCGATGCTTTCTGTTCACCCAGAGCCCATCTGAGAGCATCTACAATGTTGGACTTTCCACAACCATTCGGCCCGACAATTGCTGTAATACCGGTGTCGAATTTTACCCTGGTTTTTTGCGTAAAACTTTTAAAACCCTGAAGCTCAAGCTCAGAAAGATACATAGACGCTAATAGTGAAAGTGTAAGATGATCTTACACCGTCATGATTTCTTCTTCTTTTTGTTTGAATGCATCATCAATTTTCTTGATGAAGGAGTCGGTAAGTTTTTGTATTTGCTCTTCAGCATCGAATGCCGAATCCTCAGGAAGTGAATCATCCTTCACTTTTTTGTGGATTGCATTCTTTATGTCTTTCCGCGTATTACGCACACTAACTCTGCCTTCCTCAGCAATTTTACCCGCTTTTTTTACCAGTTCCGCCCGCCGTTCTTCGGATGGGGTAGGTAGGGGTATCCGGATCATGTGACCGTCATTACTGGGATTTAATCCAAGGCCTGAGTTCATTATGGCTTTTTCGATATTTCCGGCCGCAGATTTATCGAAAGGTTCAACTGTAAGAAGCCGGGGATCGGGGGCACTTACATTGGCCAGCTGGTTCAGTGGAGTTTGTGTTCCATAATATTCCACTTTCACACCATCGAGTAGTTGTGGGTTGGCCTTACCCGCTCTCAGAGATGAAAGCTGCTTTTTGACATAATCAAACGCACCAGACATCTCTTTTTCAGCTTTGTCGTAAAGAGGTTTTAGTTCAGGGATCATAATTGACAGCGTTATTCAATGTTAATAATTACCATTCATATGATAAGTAAAAAACGCATAATTTTAGTCCCATTCAACGGTAGAACCGACGGCTTCTTTATTAATTACCTTTCGCAGGTTGCCTGGCACATCCATGTTAAAGATCACGATGGGAGTTTCATTGTCGCGGCAGAGTGTGAATGCGGTTAAATCCATGACATTCAAACGGCGGCTAAGTATTTCATCACCGGTGATCGTATCGAATTTCTCAGCTTCAGGGTTTTCTTCAGGATCCGAATCAAAAATACCGTCAACACGGGTTCCTTTCAGGATCACATCAGCCTCTATCTCAATGGCGCGCAATGATGCGGCGGTATCGGTTGTAAAATAAGGGTTACCGGTGCCTGCCCCGAAAATGACCACACGGCCTTTTTCCAGGTGGCGAACAGCTCTGCGACGTATATACGGTTCGGCAATCTGTTCCATCCGGATGGCGGACATCAATCGGGTCTGTACCTCGAGGCGTTCCAAGGCATCCTGCAGCGCCATTGAATTAATCATGGTAGCGAGCATACCCATGTAGTCACCCTGTACTCGATCCATCCCCTGAGTAGCACCTCTTACTCCCCGGAAGATGTTACCACCTCCGATTACAATTGCAACTTCAGCGCCTGCATCACTGGCACTTTTGATCTCTCCGGCATATCTGGATAATACCTCCGCGTCAATACCATGCCCCTGGTTGCCGAGAAGGGATTCGCCGCTCAATTTCAGCAGTATGCGTTTATATTTTTCCACGAATATTGTGCACTCTTTAGGTTTTGATGTTAAATGACTACATACAAAAAAGGCTACTCGTTAAAGTAGCCTTTCTTATAAAATTAAGCTTCATTGCCTCCAAGTTGAAGGCGATGAAAAGAAGCAATATTCGGAGCTTTTTGCTGCTTTAAAAACTCCTGAACAGTTATGCTTCCGTCTTTAACAAACTTTTGCTCGAGCAACACATGTTCTTCATAAAACTTGCGAACTTTTCCTTGCGCTGCCTTTTCTGCAATTTCGGCCGGTTTTCCTTCAGAGATCATTTGATCCTTGGCAATTTCCAGCTCCTGTTTAACCCGTTCCTCAGGTACGGACTCGCGATCTACCGCTATGGGATTCATTGCTGCAATCTGCATGGCAATGTCTCTGCCGGTTTCCTCATTACCATCAAGTGAACCATTGAACTCAACCAGTACAGCGAGCTGATTACCGGGGTGGATGTAAGTTACAATATGGCCTTCAGTTTTAACCAATTTGAACTGACCTATATCGATTTTTTCACCAATCTTTCCGACCAGGTCTTTAAGGTGCTCCGAAACGGCGGTGCCATTGACGTTGGTGTTGTATAAGGCGTCTGCGTCCTGGATGTCATTTTCCAGCACAGCTTCAGCGTAGGATTTCGCGTGGCCGACAAACTCCTCATTTTTTGCCACAAAATCGGTCTCGCAGTTAAGCTCCAAAGCTACACCTTTTTTGCCATCATCGGATATTTTGGTGACAATGACACCTTGGTTAGCTTCGCGATCAGATCGTTTATCGGCAACTTTCTGGCCCTTTTTTCGGAGATAATCAATAGCGGCATCCAAGTCTCCACCGGACTCCTTGAGCGCCTTTTTGCAGTCCATCATACCGGCGCCGGTACGGTCGCGTAATTTTTTTACATCAGCAGCTGATATACTCATAAGATATTCGAGGTTCTGAATTTAATAGTTGAGTTTTAAGAATCTTTCGTTTTTTCATCTGAAGCTTTTTCGCCGGCAGAGTCTTCATCAGGTTTTGCTTCGGCTTTAGCTTCTGAAGTTTCTTCGGTATCAGCTTTGGCTTTACCGGAAGATTTCTTAGAAGTTGATTTAGCAGATTTTCCTGAGCTTTTCTTTTTCTCCTTCGAGCTGTCAGCTTCTTGTTTTGCAGCTTCGCTGGCGGGTCCGGATTCAGACTCTTCTGATTCGGCTTTTTTGTCCTGCTTTTTTGTTTCCTTCTTCTGGCTTGAAGATGATTTTTTAGCATCATCCTTCTTAACCTCTTCTACATCAGCAGGCTCCGCCGCTTCAGTTGCCTGTTCTTCCTTGCTTTCAGATTTTGAAGATGTTTCTTCCTCTTGCTTCTTGCCTTTTTGAGTGTTTTGCTGGTCGGTTTCCTGCTTTCGCTTACGACGTGTTCGCTTCGGGCGTGCCTTCTTTACATCTTCTTCTGATACCGTTTCCGGCGTTTCTTCGGTACTTGCGGCTTCCTGATCGACTGCCTCTTTTGCAAGCTCCTTCTCCTGAAAAGCTTCACGCTCGGCTTCACCTTCAATAATGGCATCAGCAAAATTGGATGCAACCAGCTGAATTGATTTTGCAGCGTCATCATTAGCAGGGATGATATAATCAGGAACATCCGGATCGCAATTGGTGTCGACCATCGCGAAAATCGGGATGTTGAGTTTCAGAGCTTCATTTACGGCAATCCGCTCTTTGACAATATCGACAATGAATATCGCGCCGGGAAGCCTGCTCATTTTTGAGATACCGTAAAGCACGTTTTCCAGTTTCTCCTGCTCCCGGTCGAGCATCAGACGTTCCTTCTTGGTGATGTTTTCGTAGGTGCCGTCGGTGCGCATAGCTTTAATTTCATCCATGCGGGAGATGCTCTTCTTCATCGTAACGAAATTAGTAAGCATTCCTCCAAGCCACCGGTCGGTAACATAAGGCATGCCGCAACGGTCGGCCTCCTGTTTGATGATGTCCTGTGCCTGCTTTTTAGTGCCTACGAACAGTACGTTTTTGCCGCTGCGGGCGATTTTTCCGACCTCATCCACTGCTTCTTGCAGCAGATTATGAGTTTTTTTGAGGTCGATAATGTGAATCCCGTTGCGTTGCATGAAGATAAATTCACGCATTTTGGGATTCCATCGGCGGGTGAGGTGCCCGAAGTGGGCGCCTGCTTTAAGTAGTTCTTCTACAGATGCTGCTTGAGCCATATTGTATATGTGATTTGGGTTAATATCCGCTACACAGGTCAACCCGGTTTTCATATCCCGAATGATTTATCGGGACACCCGAAAACCGGTCACTGCGTATGTGTGATTTTTAAAAATTGCTGTACTTCGAAATTCGAAAGTAAAAGATCAGCGCTTGGAAAACTGGAATTGCTTGCGTGCCTTGGGTTGTCCGTACTTCTTACGCTCCACCATTCGGTCATCCCGGGTAAGCAAACCGTGTTGCTTAAGAGTGGAATGCGCACCGTCTTCGTGGTTGTCCAGCGCACGGGCGATACCAAGTTTTACGGCATCGGCCTGCCCGCTTTTGCCACCGCCACGTACGGTAACGGTGATGTCATACTTGCCGGAGGTTTCAGTGACATCCAAAGGCTGCATGACAGTTTTCTGGTGGATGGGTAATTCGAAATAGGAACTGTATTCTTTGCCGTTAATGGTGAAAGTTCCGTTCCCGGCTTTCATATAAACCCTGGCGGTAGAAGTTTTCCTGCGCCCGATATGATTGGTTTGCGCCATGATCAGAGTTCGATTTTTTCAGGATTTTGAGCTGTGTGCTGATGTACCGGACCGGCATAGACACGTAAGTTTGAAAGCATCTTACGGCCGAGGGAATTTTTGGGTAACATTCCTTTTACGGCATTATATACCAGTGAAGTCGGGTCTTTTTTAAGCCGTTCTTCCGGTGATTCAAATACGGTACCACCCGGATACTGGGTATGGCGGAAATGCACTCGGTCGGTCATTTTTTTACCGGTTAATGCTACTTTTTCGGCATTGACCACAATTACATTATCGCCGGTATCCATGTGGGGTGTGTATTCCGGTTTGTTTTTGCCTTTGAGGATAGCGGCTATTTGCGAGCTCACGCGCCCCAAAGGTTTTCCGGCTACATCCACAACAACCCACTTCTTCTTAATATCAGAAGGTTTGGCTGAGTAAGTTTTAAAAGTTGTAGTACTCACAGAGTTATTTTTTTGTGATTTTCCGGTTCGAGTCAAGTCTCATAAAATAATAACAAGTCGTTTGAATAGCAATAATAAATGGAATGCTATTTTATGGTTTTTGCCCGGCGGATATCTAAAATATTAATTTAAATCTCAGTTCGCTTGCCGGTTACAGCACTATTTATCTCTGAGGCACAAGGTTAGTGAAAAAAGTGAATAAGCCCCTGCAATCAATTTCATAATATTCGATCAGCATAAGCTGAAAATCACAAGTGAAAGGCTTGTTTTTTAAGGAATTGATAACAGTATCATAGTACTGTTAAAAGCAATAGGCCGGTTTGAAACAAAACTGAGAATACCGGGGCTATGAGAAGCCAATTGTAAAAGTATGCAATAAATCCCGAAATATGTTGACATTTTTTAGGATTTTTTCAATCCTATTGGAAGCGTTTTGAAAGATCAAAGCACCTAAAGGTCAAGCATGCTTTATCACATGCTGGATGGTTTATTCTGAAGCTTAAGAAAGCTTGTTAATAGCAGAAACCGCTGTTGGACATGTCGCTAAAATGACGGCATAACCTTAAATACTTATGTAAAGGACAGTTGTAAGTTCTCAAATCCGGATGGCAGTAACACTGCCGTGACATCCGGCGTGTCTATATGCCGGAGTTCTACGATGCCTCAATTCATAAGTTAACATTACACAACTAATCACTTAAAGCATCATATACAATATGAGGAATGCACAAAGGCTACTGATAATAACGTTACTTATCGGTGTTTTTCCATTACTGGCCAAAGCT
>CAZDIA010000027.1:26806-42174 GCA_964505385.1 uncultured Chitinophagales bacterium | reverse complement strand
TCCACTATTTCCATCACGTTTTCAGTCATCCAGTCGCGGGCATCGGGAAAACCGGGGTCCAGCCAAAAACTGCCGTCGATATTGTGTACCCACTCCTCATGCTCCTGGTAAACGTGATAGGGCTCACTATCCGGCAGGGGTTGTGTCTGATCTCCAACCCGGCCGACATTATACCAGGCGTGGAGCTCCATTCCCCGTTTATGGGCCTCTTCAACTGCCACTTCAAGCGGATCCCATCCCGGATGTTCTCCCGGTGTGCCTGAAAGATGATGGCTCCAGGGGATTCTCTCACTTTCGTAAAAAGCATCACCACGGGGCACAACCTGGAAAATTACCGCATTGAGTCCCTGCTGATGAGAATAATCAATGATTTCGATCAGATCTTCTTTTTGATCCTCTGCAGATTGCGTTGAACTCTCAGGCCAGTCGGCTATTTCTTTTCTTTCCGGGATATCAGCCCTCAAAGCATCTTCGCCAAAAATTTTGGGAAAATCGAGCGAATGTGCCGTAGCAACCCAGACAGAACGATGTTCATATTTCGGCGGGTCTACATCCAGATCAGAGGCGTGGGCTAAAGTGCCGGCCAGCACAAAAAACAAAATTAATTTTAACAGTATAGTTCGAACCAACATAAGCATTTTTTTGAGTTGAAGAGTGTGTATGTAGTGATTTAAATGATAAGAGATTGAGGTTTTATGCCGAGTAACAAAGTAATAGAAAGTGACAAAGTAACAAAGTAACAGAGTGACAAAGTGGGAAAGTAATTTTGAATTATTTTGCCACTACAACTTTAAGACTAACAGAAAGTCCGGATGATGCCGTATAGAATCGAAGACTGATGCCCTGGCGTCATCTTCACTCTGTTACTCTGTTACTTTGTTACTTTGTCACTCTGTTACTCTGTCACTAAAAATATAATAAACAAAAAAGGCACCGAATATATCCGGTGCCTTAAATCCGATTAGATTTTTAATTTTACTTCACAAACATCATTTGCCGTGATATTTGAAAATCCCCGGTGGAAAGCCGGTAAATATAAGTTCCCGAAGCAATGTCACCGGCATTAAATGTAGCGGTATGTGTACCGCTTTGTACCCGCTCATCTACCAGAACTTCAACCTGCCGACCAAGCATATCATAAACCGTAAGGGTTACATGCTGGGTTTGCGGGATCGTAAATTCAATATTGGTTGCCGGGTTGAACGGGTTGGGATAGTTTTGCTCTAACTCGTAGCCCTCAGGCACATCGGAGAGCACTTCATCATCGGCACTTACGACTTGAGGTCCTTGATGCATTTGAATACCAAAGCCACCGAAGGAACCCTGAATATATTTATCACCGTCCGGGTGTACGGCATTAGTGCGGATTACAGGCCAGTCGTCATCTGTTCGATCTTCATCTGGCATATCAACAAACCAATAGAATTCTTCTACTATTTCATGATCCTCTTCGGGATCAAAAACCATAATAGCCCAAGGATCGTATTCTTCAGGATCAACACCAATTCCCCAATCTATACCATCAGCTGCTGCGAACACACGGTCAGTAACAGGGCATACATCAATGGCAGCACTATTAGAGCCTAATGCAAGACTGTCAACTTTTTCATACTCTCCGAAGGGTCCGGCTTCTGAGTAATATACATCGATCTGATTGCCGGTATGAGGCTGATAGACCCGTGTCCCGTCATTGCTTACCGCAATATCTCTGGTAATTCCGGGACGGTCGCCGTCAACTACTGCCAGAGGTTCCAGATCGGGATCAAGAATCTTAATTTCCTGCCCATTAACTACATCAGAGGCAAAAACATACCCGTTTTCATCTACAGCCACATGCCAGGCGAAATTGGCAGGCTCATAGATATCGAGCAGTTCATGAGTTTCATGATCAATACGAATTATAAAAGATCGGTCAACGGCAAGTTCATAGTCAATCTCACCATCTTCATCTTCTACTTCAAAGAGATAACTATCCATTGATCCGATGAGGTGACCATTATGATCGGAGGCAAGCCCGGTAAAACGCCCTAATCTCAAAGTGGAATCAGCATGCTCAACTTCATAGATAGGGGTGTTTTCACAAAATTCTTCGTAATCCGGTGCAGCGACACATCTAAGATCACGTGCGTTTCTGCCTTCGTCATCAGTAGTGGCATAATAGCCGGCAGCCCACATATTGCCATCACCATCAAAAGCAAGACCATGAACTGAGGCTATACTTGTATCAGGGGGAACGAATTGTTTGAACTCCCACCCATCATCATTGTTTTCAGCAGGATTAAATCCCTGTGAGAACGCGATTGCCGGAATTAGCATTAAGGCAATCAAAAGTTGTAGTATCCGTGTCATAAGCTACTCCTTATGTTTGAGTTATTTTTAGGTTTCCTTGGCAAAACAAGTTTTACCTGGTTGATTTTATTTAGCGAAAAAATTATGTATCAATCCCTTCCATATTGAGGAGCTCCGCCCCGCAACATGTTTAGTTTAAGCAGATCTCCATCACTTTGCGCCGACTGGCCTTGAGCCATATACATAAACTCGCTACCCGGCTTCCAGGAAAATGAAAGCCCGGCCGGGTCCAGTACATCGGGGTAAAAGTGTTGCCAGTCTGTACCACCGGGAGCTACTTCAATAACTCCCTTATCTCCATTTGTACCAATAAACAAGTCACCGTCTTCAGAAAAAATCATCGAGTGCAGGGTCCAGTCATCAGCTCCGGTTTCACCGGTGAAATCAAAGTACACTTCAGGTGAGCCCGGTTCAGAATTACCTCCCAGATTAAATCTCCATACTTTTAATTCCCCGGCCTGGCTGCCGGCTGCGTATAAGCTGCCTTCAAAAACCCGCAGTGCGGTTACATCCGCATCAAATGGGAACAACTCATCATTGCCATCTTCATCTAAGCGGATCAGTGCGGCATCATTGCCTTCGCCTTCATTCTGCCCTGCACCCCACAAGTAGCCGTTTTCATCAAAATCGATGTCATCGGTCCGGGGAACTCCCATTGCCCAGAGATTATCATTATCTCCACCCTCTTCAACTTTATAAATAATCGGAATAGCACCCGGCCTCACCATATACAATCCGTTATCCGGGCCCTGGCGAATGGTCTGGTATGTCCAGGAAGTTTGTTCGACAATCACTTCCAAATCGCCGGTTTCTCTATCAATTTTGGCTATACCAACATTAGAACCGTCATCAACATGGGCCATATAAAGATATCCATCATTGCCCACTTCTATAGCACGGGGTTCATATGATGATGCTATTCCCTCCCCACGCTGTACCGCATGATCAAGCCGGTACTGATATTTTTCACTGAACTTCTCTCCTTCAACAGGAGTTACCCGGATGGAAACAGAATCGGAAACTACGTCGGCGGTACGTACTTCAAGCACCTCTTCTGAACCGCTGAGCACCGTACCTCTTCTTTCATTGAAATAGACAAGGTTATTTTCAGGAACCGGATCAAAGTTTTCGCCGAGTATAGTAATTTTATCAATACCTGCAAGATACCCTTCGGGGGGATCTACTTCGTGTATTACAGGCTGAGGCATACCCTCAATATCCTGATCATCAAACAGGCTGAAAGATTCTCCTGTATCGCAACCATACAGTAAAACCAGACCGACAAGCAATAACCAGCCGTTTTTCTGCAGGGAAGATTCAATAATTTTTGGGATACTCATA
Source organism: uncultured Chitinophagales bacterium (assembly GCA_964505385.1). GTDB lineage: Bacteria > Bacteroidota > Rhodothermia > Balneolales > Natronogracilivirgulaceae > SLJN01. The sequence goes on along the minus strand of CAZDIA010000027.1, from coordinate 38,484 downwards.
AAAATTCTATGAAACTGTTAAAGTGAAAACTGAAGACTAAACCGGTTCACACCATCGAAAATGCCGTAATCGGTGTGCGCGTAATTAATTTCTACCTCTGTGCCGCCGATAGGTTGGCGAACTCCGAAACCGGCCGAGAAGCCTGCTTCATCTGTCGGAAATTGATAGCCCCCGCGGGCTGTAAACCGGTTCATGAAAGTGTATTCAATTCCCGGCAAAAGCTGTTCATAATAATCGGGCAGCCGCTTGGCATCTACAGACAGTACCAGCGAGTGCATATCGGTATCCACATCGGCGAGGTCAAGCATATCCATTGACAGCCCCATTCTGAACTCAAGCGGGAGATCTTCTTCTTTATCATCAAAATCGATCTCTCTGGAGAAGTTACGTACCGACATGGCGAAGGTGAGGCTTTCAAATCCGGTGTGATAGAGCACGCCGAAATCCACCGTAAAAGTGCTTTCTGAAAAAGCTGTACGGTCGGCACCATCTTCGTCATCCCAGCTCATGGTAACTTTGCCAAGATCCTGAGAGACTATATTGAAAGTGGCCCCGACCATAAACCGGGTGGTAATAGCATTAGCATACCCTACTCCATACCGGAGGGCGTATGGTCCGAAAGTGCCGAGTCTTCGATAGCCGCGCTCAGCATTTTCATCAATGATGGTTTCATCAATTCTGCCATAATCGACATACATCGCATTGAAACCAATCACGCCGTATTGTCCGCGTGACGGTCTATAGGCCAATGCGACGGCGTTATAGTCAATATCCGCGATGAAATTGGTGAGGCCAAATGCAACATCGAAATTATTCTCCAGCCGTGCCATGGTGGATGGGTTATAAAACATCGCCTGAGCCGAGCGGCTCTCGATAGCCGTCATTGCATTACCCATTCCGGCAGGTCCGGCAAAGGTGGAGGTTTGAAGAAACTTCATGGAGGTTTGAGCCCGTTTATCCTGAGCATCAACAGCCTCCGGCAACAGCATTAAAATTGCAATTAAAGTAGTTGTAATTATTCTGATCATCTGCTTAATAGCCTGAGTGTTATAAAATCGCTACGAATTTTCGGGTTGTTTGCTCACCGGTTTGCAGGTTTTCGAAAACGATGATGTATACTCCGCTGGAAATTTTCTGATCATGCTGAGTAGTCAAATCCCAGAATGCATCACCACTTCCGTCATCGTGAACAAAATCGTCAACCAATTCTCCGACTTCGGTATATATTCGTATTCGGGCTTCCGCCGGAACATCATAAAAAGCTACCCGGTCACCCCGATCCTGCAGTCTTAACTGTGATGCCGATGACCGGCTGTATGGATTGGGTGCGATTGCGATTTCATCCATTGTAGTACCTGCCGGGCGTTGCAGCCGCGCGGGATCATACGTTTGGGTATAGTATCTGCTGCTCCTTAGTGCACCATCCGGCGTCATGCCTGAACCATCATTATCCGCTTCGCTGCCTAATGCAGTGATATAATAGTAATAATCCCTGCCTCGGGTAGGCCCGCCTATCGGATTAGTGTCGTCATCCACGAAGTCACGTTCACCCGGTCCTGCTTGATGTATCCTGTAATAGGTACTATCCGAGCGACCTTCAGCTCTGTAAATTTCAAAACCTTCAATATTATCATTGGCTGTGTATTCCCACTCCATGAAGATACCGTCACCCCCGGAGTTTACTTCAAACAAGTTGGGTGGCCGGGGTGGTCTTGGAATATCATACCCACTTTGAAAGTTGGCATGAGCCCGTTCAAAAGTCTGAAACAATGAGTCGCGACCGGTAAACACCCATTCGTTTTTGGTCATAGAATGTGTCTCTCCGCCGACTTCATACTCGATTTCAAAATCATCATCAGCGTCGGAGCGTTTATATTGATTTCCAATATACTCTGATGCTTCCCTGCTAAGGCCTGCAACCGCTTCCGCAACTACAATCCGCACAGTATCTCCCGGCTCCATGGTATAGGGTCCGTAACCATCAGCTTTGGAAAACCCACCTGTAGTTCCCAGGGCGGGTTCTTCTGTCTGCTGGATAAAATCCCCGCTTGGTTCAACTACATGAGCATGTCGCGCTGAATGGCCGCGTGACATCATTTCATATTCCTGTGCCATTTGAGTTACGCTGAATCGATCATTGCCTGACATTAGCGGATCATCCGACTCCACATGCCGCATAGTTCGCGGCTGGTTTGGGTCATCAGTTCTGTCATTGGGAGAAGTATCGGCATGAAGGACGGTATGCCCGACAAAATGAGGAGCGCCAAGCCGGCCGATACTATCCGCTTCGGTAGTATATAGAGGCCCGCCCTCAAAGATTGGTGCACCTATGTTATTATAGTCTACATCGGAGCCGTCCCAATACCCATGCCATGCAAATTGGGCCCGATAGTCTTCCCATTCATCGACATCCATAACTCCATCGCCGCGCCGGTCAATCATGGTGTTGAAACCCCAACCACTGGCATTACCAATCACATATCTGGTATTCCGAACCGGAGAAATCCGATTGATAAAAAAGAACCATACATCTTCAAGTACCTGTGGTTCCACTTCGGTACCATCGTCATCCACGATCCCGGTGTTTACATATTCGTATTCAACAATATGGTAATTGTCGTGATGTTCCTGGCTGAACTGCATGATTCGGCGATTCATGGTGATCCCCATAGCCGAGTGAACCTTGTTTTGCAATGTACGGTCAGGCGTGAGAGTTTCATCCACCTCATCAATATCAGCGGGTTCTGAAAATGTGGGAATCCCGTCAACAAACACAGTGGGGGCATCAAACTGGCTTTGAAGATCGAATTTCATTGGAAAGAAAGACTGCCGTCCGTCCACCCTGGGACCAACATGCACCACTTTCGGCCTGAATGTCTCACCATGCTGATCAGTAAAGCTTTGTGTACCGATCCACATGCCCCGGAATGCCTGAGCATCCTGATATTCATAAATGGCCGGCCAGCGCCGGCCATACTGCTGCTCATGTACCAGGCCATGTTCACGTTCAGAGCCTATACTTGAGAACCAATTATGCAGTGACCCTGCATTCATCCACTTCGATTCTACCGGCACCTGTGCGTTGGAAAAGTTCGCAATGCCCGCCGCAATCACGAAGAGTGCAGTTAGCAGCACGGTTCCGATAATTTGATAATACTTATTCATTAACCTGACTTATTTCTGAATTAAAAGTTCACTCTGATGCCCCAGAAGATGTTACGGGGGTTGACAAAGGTCATCGACCGGAGATTCGGCATGTTGATATAAGCCTGATCATCAAGCACCTGCTGAAGCGTACTATCATCAGCATCAACCCATCCGTTTTGCTCCTCGGAAAACTCATAGTAATTGCCGGTTTCACGAGAATAGTAAAAAGGACGCCTTTGTGTTCTGTCCGGATCACGCGGAAGGGCATCAAAACTGCTAACCTGCTCTATCGGATGGAAATCGGCATCCGGATCGCGGAAATCACCCGGCCGGTCGCTACCCGGGATATTGGGATAATCGTCTGAGTCCGGCAGGTGCAGTGAATTCATATATCGTTGGTAATCCGAGCCGTCTCTGAACCCATAGGTGGCCCATTGGGACATATGCCTGAAGTTGAAAAGATTATTTATGTCCGCGAAAAATTCGATAGAAGCGTTATCCAGCCGGATGTCTTTGCTGATACGCAGATCAACATTGTAAGTATCTCTCCATTGAACATTATTGCTAATACCCGGAGGAGCAGCTCCACCGCCTACCCAGGTAAAATAACGGCCGGCCTGCCAGGTACCGAGAAAGCTTAACATCCAGTCGGAAAGCGGATTGAATCCACCAACTGAGGGTCCCCATTCCGGTGGAGTAAACAGGCGTAAATTTGCCCGGGCATACGGGCGGGGTACCGGTCTTGAACGCTCCGCCTCAGTAAAAGCTCCGCGCTCATATTCACGCTGCAGTGCCGGATTCTCATATTGGTTTTGGAACCCAAAATTACCGGAGGAATCCAGCATATAGGTATAGTTTACAAAACCCCGGACGAAACGGCCGTCTCGCTTTTCAAGGGTAAATTCAGCCCCACGCGTATCTTCATAGTTCCACGGCCGGCTCACAGTATAGCTAACGGCTCCGCTCATATCCTGATAAGTCACCGTAGTAGGCTGATTGGTAACGTCCCTGTAATAACCAGCTACCCTTATCAGATATGCGTCGAATAAACTGTGCTCATATCCCAGTTCGTAGGAGACAGTCTTAGGCAGTGGAAGATTCGGGTTGGCAATGTGATCTACAGCCTGATCAGCAATAGCCCGTTCAACTAAATACAGGTTTTCGGGTGCCGGCATAGACCTGAAGTGCCCGTAGTTAAAATAGAGCTTGCTTTCCACAGTAATCGGAAATGAAATGCCCAACCTTGGACTCAGTGAGACTTGATGATCGGTCGGCACTTTATCCAGCTCTTCATCAAGATCCCTCCCGGCCCCAAATGCTTCCGAAAAGTCCTCATAGTCATACCAATCAGTATTAGAGTGAGAGTAATCCATGCGGAGACCGAGATTTGCCACTACATCCTCAAACTCAAGTTTGGCCTGACCGTACACCGCACCCCGTATTGGAGTTTCGCTCCACGTGCTTTGAGTTCGACCGCTTGGCAGATATTCATCAACCGAGGCATAGTTTACCTGGCTGTTGGTTCTGACCATCTGAACTCCGGATTTAACCTGTATATATCGATTCAACTGACTTGTAATGTCAAAACTGGCATCAATATAATTCACATAAGAACTGTCTCTGGAGTTACTCATACCAACCCCCATTCGCATACCGTCGCCAATTCCATCCGCAGGCTGAGGCCAGAATCCAAATGGAGCTTCATCAGCTAAAAAAGCATTACCGAACGGCATAACTCCAGTAGTATCTCTTAAAGCTCCGGGATTGGTATCGTAATCAGAAGCAAAATTACTTACGCTTACTTCATAGTAGGTATCGGCACTGAGAGAGTGCGTGAACGTACCGCCTATCATATAGCGATCAACCTGCGTGGGAGCAAAATAGTCAGAACAAAACATGACGCAGTCGGCGTAACTATGGCGATCTATTGCTGAGAATATTGCAGAAGCGGAAGTAAAGATACCGGGCCGGCCTACATTATTGCTATTTGTGCCGGTCTGCCGTCCGAATAGTCCTTCTACTGAGAGGGTCATTCCGGATCCTTCGATCACATCGGAGGAAAGCTTCAGGTGGCCGGTATAATCTACAAACCTGTCTTCGGATAGTGGTATCGAATACATATTCTGGCTGCGACGATACGATGCCCAAAACCGAAGATTTCCAAGCGCACTGCTTATACCCGGAAACGGACCACCGAAACTCATATCCAGATCGTAATCCGGCTCTGTTATCCCCAGATCTTTTCTTTTTTGCCACATGAATAGCTGTTGGGCAGCTTTAGGAGTTAAATCCGTCGTAGGATCATCATCTTCCAAAGTATTTTCAGCTACAGAAACCCATCCCTGAAAACTGCGGTATTTATCCCGAGTATATCGGTCCCATGCTCCACTATCTGTACCCGTCCAGGCTACTTCGTCATCTAAAAATGGTCGCAGGAAGTAGGAGTCTTCAGGATCATTATGGGCAGGGCCGAAGTGCTTTTCGCCCGGTGGCCGGTATCTGAATATGACATCGCCTTCATAGCGCTCGCGATGGCCGGTTCTGGTAACGACGTTGATCAAACCGGAGCGAAGGTCGCCATACTCCGCCTGAAAACCGCCGGTCTGAACCTGAATCTCCTGAATAGCGGTATAACTTACACCCGTGAATGGTGTGTTATCGCGTTCATCTCTTAAACTGAGTCCGTCTAATTGAAAAGATACTTCATCTGCGCTGCCGCCTCGAATATTTAACCCCTGGATACCGGCCTGCAAACCCACTACTGACCCGATATCAGCAGCGGGGAGGTCATCGAAATCCTGCCTGCCGATATTTCGGGTACTTGCCGCGACATCACGTTCTACTACGGGGCGCTCAGCGATAACTGTTACTTCTTCGCCGGCAATGGCCGTCTCCTGCATGTCAACATCAATCGTAGTAGTTTGATCAATATTTACATTGACGTTTTCTACAGTTACTTCGGCATAGCCTATATAGGTAAGCCTGAGCGTATATTCACCGGGAGGTACATTTATTATGGAGTAATACCCTTCAAGGTTGGTAGTGGTACCGGTTTCAAGCTCCTGGACGAAAACATTTACTCCCACGAGATGATCTTCGGTTTCCGCATCAATCACTGTCCCATCTATACGGCCGGCCTGCCCAAAGGCAAGTTCGGATATAAATAAAGTAAAGAGTAGAATAAGTGGGAGTGATCTGTAGCTTATTTTCTTAAGTATAGGCGATTTTTTTGGGTGCATAGCGATTAGAGTGAAACATGAATTGTAAACCTATCAATTTACATTCGCTGAGAATGTAACCTGTCTTAATTTTAAGCATAATCGGCAACAGCATTATTAAATCCGATTTTGTACTTATTAATCAATATTTTTGCTTGATTCCGGCCAACAGGTTGAATTATCCGGACAGCAAGCGCTTTCCTATCAGAGTTGACACCCTTGATCTTAATCGTCTAAGGTGGCAATCTCTTCTACAAATATGCTGGAAATTAAAGCATTTGTCAAATAGTTGGTTTACTTTTTTTAATACAATATAAAACAATATTACGTAATTCTTTATATTAGGCTCTGTTTTTCAATATCTTACAACATATTCCGCCATAAATATTAAATAATGATAACAAGTTTTATTTACACTCATTTTACCTGAATCTCCTACCCAGCTCTCTCCCTGCCAATTATTTACCACCAAATCAGTGGTATGCTTCCGGCTGAAGGCACCCAACCTTATCGCCGGCTGTCGGAAGCGGGAAAACCTTGCCACACCTCAACTCTCCATTGCTATTTCCTCACCCAACCATCGGCTTTCTTCCGGCTGTCGGCACTGGTCGAGAGGCTTCCCCATCCCGGACAGCCCGCCCTTCTCCTTAATTCAACTCAATACCCAGTGCCTCGCATCGGGCGGACAGCCCGGTAGGCGTCGCCGGCAGTCGGCTCACCTGTAATTTGCCTACTTATTTAATCAGCGTCATTCGCCGGGTGTCGGTATGAAGATCGGCTCCGGTTGCAGCATCCCTGACTTCCAGCTGGTATAAATATACCCCGGTGGACAATTGCGAGCCATCAAACCGGGCAGTATGGGTGCCCGCTGATTGGACAGCCCCCTCTTTCAGGCTCACCACTTCACGGCCGGTGACATCATATACCGTCAATTCCACTTCAGCCTCCGATACCAGTTCATAACTGATTTCGGTCGCCGGATTGAACGGGTTAGGATAGTTCTGATGCAACCGGTGTTCCGAGGCAAGCTCAGGCTCATCATCCGAGCTGACCAGCACTTCGGTTACCGCCGCATTGGACAGATCACTCTCGTTATTATTCCGGTTCAGTGCCGAAACATAGTAGTAGAAATTATCATGGGCCGCCGGCGGTGCGATGTCGGTGTACTCTGTCTCACCGGTGATGCCTACCAGACTCATTGCATTTTCCTGCACATCTTCTTTTTCCGGCTCCGCATCGCCGTTGTAGCGGTAGACGGCATAGCGGATCAAATCGTCGCCTTCTTCAGTTTCAAAATCCTGGTCGTTCCATTGCAGGTTAACGACTTGTTCATCCTCCTGCAATTCTGTTCCTTCCGGATTCTGTCGTGCAACCGGTTCGTCAATAGATAATTCCGGCGCTTCCGGCACATCGGTATCCATCCATTCCATCGGTGGAATAATGGAGGCGTTGATGTCGTAGCGTTCTTCAAGCGGAGCATCCCCAACTACAGGGGGCTCTATATGATCATACCTGAAATATACACTGCCATCAGCACCGCTTGCCCGGGTGGTATCTATCTGATCATTGATTTCATCCATCACCTCATCGATATACGGCCCCTTACCGATGAAAATCTGACGACCATAATTATTATCTACCCAATCATGCACGATATCTTCAAACCTCGGCGTAGGGTAATCGATATCATGATAAATCATGGGTGCTAAATAATCGATTACTTCCTCTTCAAGCCATAGCCTGCTTTCCTGATAGGCATGATCATAACCCCAATGCGGTGACCAGGGAAATGTGCCTTGTTTATAATTGCCGATTGCGGAAGATCCTACTTTCACCCATGGTTTCACCTCTTTGATCGCCGGGTAAGCATCGCGTAAAAATTCATTCACGTTGTCGCGTCGCCAATCGTCCAGTTCCTCAATATCATTTTCATTGTATTCTTCCATAGTTTGGGAGTCGGAATCGAAACCGCTGGTGGCATATCTCAGGTAATCAAAGTGGATGGCATCGATATCATAATTTTCGACAATTTCCAGAACATTTTGCTTCATCCACTCTCTGGTATCCGGTATTCCGGGATTCAAATAGTACACCCCATCCTTTAATTCCATCCAATCCTCATGCTGCTGTGTAACGTGAAGCGGTTCTTCATCCGGCATGGGTTGCCCCTCATTGGCTACATTATTTGCATTATACCATGCATGAAGCTCCATCCCTCGCTTGTGTGCTTCTTCAATGGCTACTTCAAGCGGATCCCAACCCGGATCTTCCCCTGCAGTGCCGGTTAATACATCACTCCAGGGTAATCTTTCGCTTTCATACAGTGCATCCCCGCGCGGCACAACCTGAAACATGATCGCATTTAAACCTTCCTCATAGGAAGTCTGTATGATTTCAATCAGATCCTCCTTTTGCTCGCTTGCTGTTTCTGCATCTTCGGATGGCCAGTCCTGCACCTGACCAGCTTCCGGTTCTGTGTGTTGCAATCCGTGCTTTTCTGCTGCTAATTTTGGAAAATCAAGAGAGTGGGCTGTAGTCAGCCAGACCGAGCGATGCTCAAATTTCGGAGGAGTTACATCAGGCTCAGGGTTGGCTGCACTTTTTCCAAAACCTGCTATCATAAAAGTCAGAATCAACAAGAAAGCAAAGCGGTACTTCATATTTGGCAGAAAAGTTTTGTTATTTATCTGTATTCTTTATTCAGTTACAGAATTAGTGAATTTTAAGAAGTCAAGATGTGAAGAGGTAAAGATGTCAAGAAGTCAAGAAAATAAGAGGGAATTGACAGAACGACTATTTGAGTTCGCTGTTAACGTTATATTATATCTTCGCACAGTAAAAACAACAGCGGAAAACTACGACCTCAAACGTCAGCTTACCAGAAGTTCTTCTTCCGGAGGAGCAAATTATGAAGAAGCGCAAGGATTTGTCTCAAAAGCTGATTCGAGAGTAAAAATTGGTATATCATTAAAGGAAGTCCGAGAAGCAAATTATTTTCTAAAAATATTTTCGCGACTCAAACTTGGAGATACCCAAAAATGTCAAGAGCTTCTAACAGAATCTGAAGAATTGAAAAGAATTCTCTCTTCTATATTCAACAAACTATCCTGACAATTTCTTTACTTCTTTCCTTCTTTACCTCTTCACATCTTTACTTCTTTTTATCTTTACACCTTTACCTCTACCTCTTCAAAAGAAATTTTAATTCCGTTTTTTCCGTAAAATTCTACGTTTACTTATTTAATCAGCGTCATTCGCCGGGTGTCGGTATGGAGATCGGCTCCGGTTGCGGCATCCCTGACTTCCAGCCGGTACAAATATATCCCGGAGGCCAGATCTGAGCCATCAAACCGGGCGGTATGGGTGCCCGCTGATTGGACGGTCCCCTCTTTCAGGGTCACCACTTCACGGCCGGTGACATCATATACCGTCAGTTCCACTTCGGCCTCCGATGCCAGTTCATAACTGATCTCGGTCACCGGATTGAACGGGTTAGGATAGTTCTGATGCAGCCGGTGTTCCGAGGCAAGCTCGGGTTCATCATCCGAACTGACCAGCACTTCGGTTTCCGCCGGATTGGACAGATCGCTTTCGTTGTTGTTACGATTCAGCGCCGAAACGTAGTAGTAGAAATTATCATGGGCCGCCGGCGGTGCGATGTCGGTGTATTCCGTCTCACCGGTGATCCCCACCAGGCTCATTGCATCTTCCTGCACATCTTCTTTATCCGGCTCCGCATCGCCGTTGTAGCGGTAGACGGCATAGCGGATCAAATCGTCGCCTTCTTCAGTTTCAAAATCCTGGTCGTTCCATTGCAGGTTAACGACTTGTTCATCCTCCTGCAATTCTGCGCCTTCCGGATGCTGACGGGCAACCGGTTCGTCAATAGATAGTTCCGGTGCTTCCGGAACATCGGTATCCATCCATTCCATCGGTGGAATAATGGAGGCGTTGATTTGGTAGCGTTCATCCACTACCCGGTCTCCAACAATCGGAAACACATCACGGTAGCTGAAATGGATATTCCCCTGCGCATCCGCTACTCTGCTTGTATCAATCTGGGCCGAAATTTCTTCGGTATCAAAACCCTGGTAGGGTCCCGTTCCGAGATATACATGCCGACCGCGCCGGTCATCAGCCCACAAGTGTGCAAGTACTTCAAACCGGGGATTTGGCCAGTGGATGTCCCAATAAATCATCGGGGCGAGGTAATCGTGAATCTCCATCTCCAGCCATTCGCGGGTTTCCTGAAACGCAGCTTCATATCCCCAGGCGCCGGCCCAGCCAACTTCTTCACTCTTATAGTGGCCAAGTGCTGCGGAACCAACTTTTACCCAAGGTTTTTCCTCCTTAACCTGCGGATAAATATTTTCAACAAAGCTTGTGAGATTATTTCTTCTCCAGTCATCCAGATCTTCTATATCATCCGGATTGTATTCGTCCATCGTATCGGAATCCGAATCAAAGCCACCTGTTGGATATCGGATAAAATCAAAATGGATGGCATCAACGTCGTAATTCTCTACAATCTCCATCACATTGCCTTCCATCCACTCCCGGGCGTCCGGTATACCCGGATCAAGCCATAGTTGATTGCCTATATGTTGGAGCCATTCCTCATTGGTTTGGCTTATATGATAAGGCTCTTCATCCGGCAGAGGCATGCCATCATCTCCAACTCTTCCGACATTGTACCACGCATGTAGCTCCATTCCTCTTTTATGCGCCTCCTCTATTGCCGTCTCAAGCGGGTCCCAACCCGGATGCACTCCTGCTTCGTTATCATCATCCAGGGTATGGCTCCATGGGAGCCGTTCGCTTTCATAAAAGGCGTTTCCCCTTGGAACCACCTGAAAGATCACAGCATTCATTCCTGCATCGTACGCATTATCTATGATTTCAATCAGATCTTCCTTGTGTTCTTCGGCTGATTGTGCTTCTTCTTTGGGCCAGTCTGCACTCACGTCACCCTCGGGAATATCCATGCCCATTGCCCGCATTTGCTCTTTCTCTGTTTTAAGAAAGTCCATTCCGGGTACGGTGGCCACCCAAACAGATCGATGTTCATATTTAGGCGGGTCCACATCCAATTCAGATTCATTGGCATTGATATACTCTAATGAACCGGCACTCATTAAAAGGAAAGATAAAAGCAGTATAATTCGAACCAACATAAGCATTTTTATTTGAGTTGAAGTGTGGGTATGTAATAACAGAGTGACAAAGTGACAAAGTATATAATAAAAAAGGCACCGGAGATATTCCGATGCCTTTATAAATAAGAAAGCCAGTTTACTTAACAAACATCATTTG
>CAZDIA010000027.1:0-26706 GCA_964505385.1 uncultured Chitinophagales bacterium | reverse complement strand
ATATTCCGATGCCTTTATAAATAAGAAAGCCAGTTTACTTAACAAACATCATTTGACGCGAAATCTGGTATTCACCAGTATCGAGCTGATAGATGTAAGTGCCTGAGGAGATATCCCCGGCTTCAAAGGTGACCGTATGGGAGCCTTGTTGCATCTGCTCATCAACCAAAGTTTCAACTTCACGTCCCTGAACATCATAGACTGTCAATGATACTTGTTGGGTTTCAGGGATGGTAAACTCAATATTGGTATTGGGGTTGAATGGATTCGGATAGTTTTGCTCCAGATCATACCCTTCGGGGACATCAGAGAGTACCTCATCGTCTTCGGCACTTACAACCTGCGGCCCTTCATACACTTGAAGACCAAACGCGCCAAATGAACCTACAACAAGCTTATTACCGTCGGGGTGTATAGCGTTGGTACGGAAAACAGGCCAGTTATCATCAGTGGGCTCTTCACCCGCGAGATCCCAGCTAAATTCATCTACAATCTCATGATCCTCTTCAGGGTCCAATACATATATGCCCCACGGATCCCACTCATCCGGATCAACGCTGATACCCCAGGATTTACCATCAGCAGTAGCAACAACTTCGTCAGTAACAGGATTTACGTCTATGGCACCGCTATGGGATCCCTGCATAATACTGTCAGCCAATTCATATTCACCGAACGGGCCTGCATCCGATTCATAAACGTAGACCCAGTCGGTAGTTAATGGCTGGTATACTCTTGTGCCGTCACCACTTACCGCAATATCACGGGTAATACCCGGACGGTCATCATCTACTACCGCTAACGGTTCAAAGTCAGGATCAATAATCTTTATCTGCTGAGCATCAACTACATCAGAAGCGTAGATATATCCTTCATCATCCACAGCTACGTGCCAACTAAAGTTCTCCGGCTCATAGATATCCATCAATTCATGGGTCTGATGATCTATACGCAGTATAAAGGATCGGTCAGCAGTTAACGCATAGTTGTAGCCCAACTCCGAATCTTCATCTTCAACTTCATACATATAGCTGTCCATGGATACAATCAGGTCGCCATTATGATCCGTATCCAGACCCGTCATTTGACCAAATCTTAATGTGGAATCAGCATGTTCAACACCGTACAACGGGGCGTCTTCACATACGGTTTCCAAATCACCTTCTAAGCAATTTAATTCCCGTGCACTCAAAGTGTCTTCATCCACAACTTCACTGGTTATATAGTACCCTGCTGTCCACAGTTTACCCTCTCCGTCAAAGGCAAGTCCATGAACAGAGGCAATACTGGTATCCGGCGGTGCATATTGGCTAAATTCCCAGCCCTCATCGTTGTTATTTTCCATGACGTCGAAGCCCTGAGAAAATGCAACTGCCGGAATTAGTAATACAGCAATTGTCAATTGTATTATACGTGTCATAAGCTACTCCTTATGTTTGTTTTTATTTAAGGTTATCCTTAAAAATGCTTTGTTATATCAGATTCAGTTGACTTTTAAAAAGCCGATCTTGCTCACAAATCCCGTCCGTATTGCGGGGCACCATCTCTGAGCATATTTATTTTCAGTAAATCTCCGTCGCTTTCATCCGACTCACCCTGAGCCATGTACATGAATTCAGATCCGGGTTTCCAGGACAACGAGTTGCCGGCCGGATCCAGAACCTCCGGGTAGAAATGCTGCCACTCATTGCCGCCGGGTGCAACTTCTACAATACCTTTATCACCGTCGGTACCGATAAATAATTCACCTTCATCCGAGAAAATCATGGAATGCAGGGTCAAATCATCCTCAGCCGTCTCCCCGGTATAATCAAAATATACTTCAGGTGAGCCCGGCTCAGAATTTCCGCCCAGATCAAATTCCCATACCATAAGGTGGTCATCCTGACTGCCTGCGGCATATAACCGGCCTTCATATACCCTGAGCGCTGTCACATCGGCATCGAAGGGAAATAGTTCCGCATCAGCATTTTCATCAAGACGAATCAAAGCCGCATCATCGCCTTCACCTTCATTTTCTCCGGCACCCCACAGGTAGCCGTTTTCGTCAAAATCTATGTCGTCGGTTCGGGGGATGCCCATGGCCCAGGGTTCGTCGTCGTCTCCGCCCTCTTCCACTTTATAAATAATGGGTATTGCCCCGGGCCGTACCATATACAGACCATTATCCGGACCTTTTCGGATAGTCTGGTATGTCCACGTAGTTTGTTCGGCAACAACTTCAAGCTCCTCTGTATCCGTGTCGATTCTGGCAATACCGACATTTGAGCCATCATCCACATGCGCGGTGTACAGATTGCCTTCACTATCCACTTCTACCGCACTTGGTTCGTGAGTAGTGGCGGTTCCTTCCGCCCTCTGAACTGCATAATCAAGTTCATATTCAAACTTTTCGCTGAATTTATCAGCTCCGTGCACTTCCACTCTTATAGCGATATTGTCACTGACAAGATCACCGGTGCGCACTTCAAGTTGATCTTCGGAAGCAGATATGACTTCACCTTTTTCGGACTCTTCCTCTTCGTATTCTACAAAGTGTACGCGATTCAGATCCGGATCAGGATTAAAATTTTCTCCTCTTATTGTAATTTTTTCAATACCCGCCAGGTATCCGTCCGGCGGATCAACCTCGTTAACAACAGGCTGAGGTCCGCTTTCCAGATCTTCATCATGATAGGGACTGTAGGATTCACCCAATTCATCGCATCCGGAAACTGAGACCATTAGAGCACCTATAATAAAACCTGTAACGAGCTTACTTGAAAGTAGTACGTCTTTCGGGTTCATAATTTTTGTATAATATTCTTAAAGTGAAAACTGAAAACTGAATCGATTGACGCCGTCAAATATGCCATAATCTGTATAGGAGTAATTAATCTCCAGCTCTGATCCTGCTATAGACTGCTTCAATCCAAATCCTGCGGAAACACCTGCTTCGTCTGACGGGAACTGATATCCTCCGCGCACGCTGAACCGATCCATAAAGGTATATTCCAGCCCGGGCATTAGTTGTTCATAGTAATCGGGCAGGCGCTTGGCATCTACAGAAAGTTTTAGCGAGTGGATGTCGGTATCTATATCAGTCAGGTCTAACATATCCATAGCTAAACCCATCCTGAACTCCAGCGGCAAATCCTCCTCTTTATCATCAAAATCGATCTCTCTGGAGAAGTTGCGTACCGACATGGCAAAAGTGAGGCTTTCAAACCCGGTATGATAGAGTACGCCGAAATCAACAGTAAAGGTGCTTTCTGAAAACCCTTCACGATCCGCACCATCCTCCTCATCCCAGCTCATGGCAGCGCTACCAAGGTCATAAGTAGCGATATTAAAAGTAGCACCAACCATAAATCGGGTGGTGATAGCATTGGCATAGCCAAGCCCATAGCGCAAGGCATAGGGACCGAACGTACCGATAGTTCGATACCCTCTCTCCGCATTTTCATCAATTATGTTTTCGTCGATTCGGCCGTAGTCAACATACATTGCATTGACACCGACTACCCCGTATTGTCCGCGTGCCGGTCGATAGGCTACAGCTCCGGCATTATAGTCGATATCCGCGATGAAATTGGTAAGACCAAGAGACACATCAACATTATCCTCAATTCTGGCCATCGAAGCAGGATTATAAAACATAGCCTGAGACGAACGGGATTCGATTGCCGTCATAGCGTTACCCATCCCCGCAGGGCCTGCAAACGGAGAAGTTTGAAGAAATTTCATGGTGGTTTGAGCCCTTTTATCCTGGGCTTCCATCAACGCCGGGAACAGCATTAACCCGGCAAAAAGTGTAATAGTAATTTTTTTAATCATCTTCACAGTTAGCTATATGAATTATAAAATTGCTACAAATTTTCGGGTGGTTTGCTCACCGGTTTCGAGATCTTCGAAAACGATGATATACACCCCACTGGAAATCTTTTGATCATCCTGAGTCGTTAAATCCCAGAAAGCATCACCACTACCGTCGTCGTGAACAAAGTCATCGACCAGCTCTCCGACTTCGGTGTAAATACGAATTCTCGCCTCTCCCGGCACATCGTAAAAGGCGACACGGTCACCCCGCTCCTGTAACCTCATTTCTGAATCTGCCGACCGGCTGTATGGATTCGGAGCTATCGCGATTTCATCCATTGATGTACCTTCAGGTCGCTGCAGGCGGGCCGGATCGTACGTTTGAGTATAATAGCGGCTGCTGCTAAGTGCTCCTTCCGGAGTCATAGCGGAGCCATCATTGTCAGCTTCATTACCTACTGCAGAAATATAGTAATAGTAATCACGTCCACGTGTCGGCCCACCTATTGGAGTGGTATCATCATCCACTAATTCACGTTCATTGGCATCCGCTTCGTGAATCAGGTAATAGGTGCTGTCCGCACGGCCTTCAGCCCTGTAAATTTCAAAACCTTCAATATCTTCCCCGGCGGGATACTCCCACTCCAGAAAAATACCATCACCACCGGAATTCACTTCAAAAACATCCGGTGGACGCGGGGGCTCCGGAATATCGTAGCCGGCTTCGAAATTAGCGTGGGCACGTTCAAAAGTCTGAAACAGGGAATCACGCCCGGTAAAAACCCATTCGTTTTTAGTCATAGAATGCGTTTCACCGCCGACTTCATATTCGATTTCGTGATCATCATCGGCACCGGAATCCATGAACTCGCGTCCTATATGTTTGGAAGCTTCTCTGCTGAGACCGGCGACAGCTTCTGCAACAACAATCCGTACTGTGTCTCCCGGCTCCATGGTATAAGGTCCATAGCCGTCAGCCTTTGAAAACCCACCTGTTGTTCCCAGGGCGGGCTCGTCTGTCTGCTCGGTAAATTCCCCGCTTGGTTCAACAATCCATGCATGCCTTTCTGAATGGCCTTGCGACATCAGATCATATTCTTCGGCCATTTGGGTTTCACTGAATCGGTCGTTGCCGGACATCACCGGATCATCCGACTCCACATGTCTCATGGTAGCCGGCTGGTCCGGGTCATCAGTGGGATCATCCGGTGAGGTATCGGCGTGGAGTACGGTATGCCCAACAAAATGGGGAGCACCGAGCCGGCCGGTGGTATCAGCCTCCGTGGTATGTGCAACTCCGCCTTCAAAAATAGGTGCGCCGATGTTGTCATAATCTACATCGGAATCGTCCCAATAGCCATGCCAGGCAAACTGAGCCCGGTAATCTTCCCATTCATCCACTTCTCTTACACCATCGCCCCGGCGATCAATCATGGTGTTAAAACCCCAGCCACTGGCATTACCAATTACATATCTGGTATTGCGAACGGGAGAAATTCGATTCATATAAAAGAACCAGACATCCTCAAGTACCTGTGGTTCCACTTCCGTACCATCGGCATCTACGATACCGGTATTGACATATTCGTATTCAACAATATGGTAGTTGTCGTGATGCTCCTGGCTGAACTGTATGATGCGGCGATTCATGGTAATCCCCATTGCCGAATGAACTTTGTTATTCAAGGCGCGGTCAGCATGGAGGGTTTCATCCACCTCATCAATCTCGGCAGGTTCTGAGAATGTGGGAACGTCATCAACAAGTACGGTCGGATCATCGAAGCTGCTGTGCAGCTCAAACTCCATGGGGAAGAACGATTGTTCTCCGTCCACGCGAGGACCCACGTGAACCACTTTCGGGCTGAAGGTTTCGCCGTGCTGGTCGGTAAAACTTTCCGTACCGATCCACATGCCGCGAAAAGCCTGAGCATCCTGATATTCGTAAATGGCAGGCCAGCGTCGCCCGTATTGCTGCTCGGTAACCAAACCGTGTTCGCGTTCTGATCCAATACTTGAGAACCAGTTGTGCAGCGAACCGGCATTCATCCATCTGGTTTCGACAGGAACCTGGGCATCAGATTTATCAGGAAGGCCGATTGCAACAATCAGAAAACCTGCTAATAAAAAGCTGCTTATTTGAAAAGAATACTTTAGCATTACACTTACAAACTTTTAATATTAAAATTTTGCCAATTAAAAGAGTTTAAATTTGTCATAGTTAAATCTTAGTATTTTTGAGAACCATATTCTATTATTTATTAAAAATCATTTTGTAATCACCATGGATTTGTATGGTACTATAATATTGCTACAAATTTACGGGTTGTCTGTTCACCTGTTTCGAGATCTTCAAAAACTATGATATAAACTCCACTTGAAATCTTCTGATCGTCCTGAGTCGTCAAATCCCAGAATGCATCGCCACTACCATCATCGTGGACGAAATCATCCACTAATTCTCCGACTTCAGTGTAGATGCGTATCCGTGCCTCCCCCGGCACATCATAAAAGGCTACCCGGTCCCCCCGCTCCTGTAATCTGATTTCAGATGAAGCAGAACGGCTGTACGGATTGGGTGCTATTGCTACCTCATCCAAAGCAGTACCTTCCGGCCTTTGAAGACGTGCCGGATCGTATGTCTGAGTGTAATAGCGGCTGCTTCTCAGAGCTCCTTCAGGGGTTTCAGCCGAGCCGTCATTATCGACTTCGTTACCGACCGCCGTTATATAATAATAGTAATCTCTGCCACGAGTAGGTCCGCCTACAGGATTTGTATCATCATCAACAAATTCACGCTCATCGGCATCAGCTTCGTGAATTTTATAATAGGTACTGTCATGCCTGCCTTCTGCACGGTAAATTTCAAAGTTTTCTACATCTTCACTGGAGTGTTCCCATTCCATAAATATGCCGTCACCTCCCGAATTAACCTCAAATAAATCGGGCGGTCGTGGCGGGGATGGAATGTCATAACCACTTTCATAATTGGCATGAGCACGCTCAAATGTCTGAAAAAGCGAATCGCGACCAGTAAATACCCATTCATTTTTAGTCATTGAATGCGTTTCGCCGCCGACTTCATATTCAATTTCATGATCATCATCGGCACCTGAGTGCATGAATTCACCGCCTATATGTTTAGAGGCTTCCCGGCTCAAACCTGCTACTGCTTCCGCTACTACTATGCGCACAGTATCACCCGGTTCCATCGTATAGGGGCCATAACTGTCAACTTTGTAATGTCCCCCGGTAGTCCCCAAAGCAGGGGTATTTTCCTGTTGTGTAAAATCTCCACTTGGCTCTACAATCCAGGCGTGCCGGGCAGAATGCCCCCGGGTCATTAAATCATATTCCCTTTCCATCTGCGCTTCACTAAACCGGTCATTATTTGACCAAACATTTTCTTCAGCAGTCACATGGCGCATCGTGCGTGGTTGTTCCGGGTCATCGCTTGAATCATCCGGAGAAGTATCGGCATGAAGCACAGTATGGCCTACAAAATGGGGAGCCCCGAGCCGGCCTGTTGTATCCGCTTCCGTTGTATGCAAGACACCTCCTTCAAAAATAGGTGCACCAATATTATCATAGTCGTCGAAATCAGGGTATCTGCCATGCCAGGCGAACTGAGCTCGGTATTTCTCCCATTCGTCAACCTCTCGAAGGCCGTCACCACGCCGATCAATCATGGTGTTATAACCCCATCCGGTAGCATTTCCGATCACATAACGTGTGTTCCTTACGGGGGCAACCCGGTTTAAGAAGAAAAACCAGACATCTTCAAGTACTTGTGGTTCCGTTGTCGTGCCCTGATTATCAACTTCACCAGTATTAATATATTTATGCTCTACAATATGATAGTTATCATGATATTCCTGGCTAAATTGAATTATGCGCCTTTCAAGGGTAACACCCATCGCGGAATGGATTTTATTATATAAAGCGCGATCAGGCTTTAAATCTTCATCAATTTCATCAATATCAGCCGGTTCCTGAAAAGAGACGATATCATCTACTAAAACAGTAGGTTCATCAAACTGACTCTTCATATCAAATCTCATCGGAAAGAACGACTGCTCTCCATCAACTCTTGGCCCGACATGTACGACTTTGGGCGTAAATGTCTCACCGTGTTGATCGGTAAAACTCTCAGCCCCGATCCACATAGCCCGCATCGCCTGGCTATCCTGATACTCGTAGATAGCAGGCCACCTGCGACCATATTGCTGCTCTGCCACTAATCCATGCTCGCGTTCGGATCCCATACTTGAATACCAGTTATGCAAGGAACCGACATTCATCCATTTCGCTTCGGCAGGCACCTGGGCCTGTGAAATCAGTGGCAGAGCAACTATCAGAACCGGCATTAATCCTGCAGTCAATAATATGGCGGTATGTTCGCAATATCTCTTCATCAGATGATCAGACTGCGTAGTTAAAAATTAACCCTGATGCCCCAGTAAATACTGCGCGGGTTCATGAAAGTCATTGACTCAAAATTAGGCATGTTAATGTACGCCTGATCATCGAGAACCTGCTGAAGTTCATCATCGTCGGCATCTACCCACGCGTTTTGCTCTTCAGAAAACTCGTAATACTCACCGGTTTCCCTTGAGTAATGGAATGCCCTGCGGTCCTCTCTGCTGGGATCATCGGGTAAGGCATCAAAACTGCTCACCTGCTCGATCGGGTGGAAATCAGCGTCGGGATCACGAAAATCACCCGGCTGATCATCTCCCGGAATATTCGGATAATCGTCCGAATCCGGCAGGTGCAGCGAGTTCATATATCGATCATAGTCCGAGCCGTCTCTGAACCCATAGGATGCCCACTGTGACATATGCCGGAAATTGAACACATTACTGATATCAGCAAACAGCTCAATGGAGGCACTCTCAAACTCTATATCCTTGCCGATTCTCAGATCAACATTATACTGATCTCTCCACTGGACATTGTTATCAATGCCGGGAGGTGCGGCACCACCGCCTACCCAGGTGAAGTAACGCCCTGCCTGCCATGTAGCCAGCCAGCTTATTGTCCAGTTGGACAGCGGATTAAAATCTCCTACTGACGGACCGAAATCATGTGGTGTAAGGAATCTAATGCTTGCGCGCGCGTATGGTCGCGGAACCGGGCGTGAACGCTCTGCTTCCGCAAATGCATCACGCTCATATTCACGTTGAAGCGCTGGGTTTTCATATTGATTTGCAAACCCAAAATTACCGGAGGAGTCAAGCATATAGGTATAGTTGATAAATCCCTGAACAAACCTTCCGGCTCTTTTCTCCAAAGTAAACTCTGCCCCGCGCGTATCCTCGTAGTTCCATGGCCGGCTGACCGTATACTCAATCGCACCAGTCATGTCCTGATAGGTAACCGTCGTCGGCTGATTTTCAACATCTCTGTAATATCCCGAAACACGAATAAGATAGGTATCGAACAAGCTGTGTTCATAGCCCAACTCATAAGAGACGGTTTTAGGCAGTGGCAAGTTCGGATTAGCCACATGATCCACTGATTGGTCTGCAATGGCTCGCTCAACAAGGTATAAGTTTTCAGGTTCGGGCATCGACCGGAAGTGACCGTAATTAAAGTATAGCTTACTATCAACAGTTATTGGAAAAGACACTCCCAGCCTTGGACTTAGGTTGAATTGATGTTCTGTATCAACTCTGTCCAGTTCTTCATCAAGATCCCTTCCGGCCCCGAAAGCCTCCGAAAAATCTTCATAATCATACCAGTCGGTATTGGCATGGGAGTAATCCATGCGAAGCCCCAAATCGGCTACGATATCTTCAAATTCAAGCGTTGCCTGTCCGTATACTGCCCCCCGAATAGGTGTTTCATCCCACTGGCTTTGCGTCCGGCCGGCCGGCAGATATTCATCCACCTGTGCATAGTTCACCTGGCTGTTGGTCCGCACCATCTGTACGCCGGACTTAACCTGCAAAAAAGGTGTAAGCTGACTGGTTATATCAAAACTGGCATCAATGTAACTTACACGTGAGCTGTCGCGCGAGTTGCTCATACCTACACCCATGCGCATGCCATCGCCTATGCCGTCAGCCGGTTCCGGCCAGAATCCGAAAGGCGCCTCATCGGCCATATAGGCATTGCCGAACTGTTCAATACCGGTAGTATCTCTGAGTTCGCCGGGGTTAGTATCATATTCGGAAGTAAAACCGCTTACGCTTACCTCATAATAGGTATCCGAAGTCAGAGTGTGGGTGAAAGTACCTCCCAACATATAGCGATCCACCTGAGTGGGTGCAAAGTAGTCTTCGCAGAACATCACGCAGTCTCCGTAGCTATGAGAATCTATTACGGAAGCTATGCCTGAAGCAGAGGTGAAAATGCCCGGCTCACCGGTATTATTACTATTAGTGCCGGTTTGGCGGGCATACATACCTTCGATGGACAGGGTCATGCCCGCGCCTTCAACTACATCGGATGTCAGCTTTAGATGGCCGGTATAATCCTGGAAGCGGTCTTCAGATAACGGGATCGTATACATGTTCTGGCTTCGACGGTAGGATGCCCAAAACCTGAGATTTCCGAGATTATCGCCAATACCGGGCACCGGACCGCCCAAACTCATATCCAGGTCATAATCCGGCTCGGTGATTCCGATATCCTTGCGCTTTTGCCATCTGAATAAATCCTGGGCAGCCTGGGGAGTTAAATCTGTAGTGGGATCACCATCCTCAAGAGTACTTTCGGCTACCGAATTCCATCCTTCAAAACTTCGGTATTTATCTCTGGTATACCGGTCCCATGCACCGCTGTCCGTTCCGTCCCAGGCTACATCATCGTCTAAAAACGGGCGCATGAAGTAAGATTCAGGATCATTATGGGCCGGGCCAAAATGTTTCTGACCTGGCGGACGATACCGGAAAATAGCATCACCTTCATAGCGATCGCGGTCTCCGGTGCGGGTAACAAGATTTATCAACCCGGATCGCAAATCGCCATACTCGGCCTGAAAACCACCTGTTTGAACCTGAATTTCCTGAACAGCGGTGTAGCTGATACCGGTAAACGGAGTATTATCCCGCTCATCTCTGAGGCTTAATCCATCAAGTTGGAAAGAGACTTCATCCGGGCTGCCACCCCTGATATTCATCCCCTGGATACCAGCCTGTAACCCTACTACCGTACCGATATCCGCCGCGGGCAGATCATCAAAATCCTGGCGCCCAATATTCCGGGTACTTGCAGCAACATCTCTTTCCACCACCGGACGTTCTGCCACAACGGTAACCTCTTCGCCGGCAAGCGCCTCCTCCTCCATTTCAATATCAATGGTCGTAGTTTGATCAATGTTGACTTCCACATTTTGCACGGTAACTTCGGCATAACCCACATAAGTTACTTCGAGGGTGTATTCACCGGGAGGGATATTAATAATCGAGTAATACCCATCCTCATCGGTTGTGGTTCCGGTTTCGGCTTCTTGCACATATACGTTTACACCAAATAACCGCTCTTCATCCTGAGCGTCTCTTACCGTTCCTTCAATCCGGCCGGATTGTCCGAAAGCAAGATCTGCCAACAAAAATGAAAAGATGAGTATTAGTGGAAGTATTTTGTAGCTTATAGTGCGTATAGAGAGTAAAAATTTGCTATTCATAATGACTTATAGAATGAATAAACATGGATTAGTTGACCAATTTACCTAAGCGTTTGTGTAGGTATAGTTCCTTGCAAACATTTAAAAAAACTCTGACTCGTAATCGGCAACAGCATATTTTTTCCGATTTCGAAGCGCTTTCCAGAAGAGTCTCAGCAGTCCAACAGCCAGCATTTATCTGTTATCAGCTGAAAGTGATCAACCGGAAGCGAATCAATTCTTATCTTAAACCAATATCAATATGTGATTTTAAAATAAGTTTGTCAATGATTTTTAGTATATATTTTCAATGTTAGTATAATTTAACACCAACTTAATTTTACATTATTTACAATTATGTTTTATGATGTTAATTTATGATGTTTTATTTTTGTAATTGTTTACTATTAATTAAAAATGTCAAATGCTATGTATCATATTTTTTTTACTCTGAAACTATTCCCAAAAATTTTGGGACTGTTTTTTTTAACTGTAACTAACGTTTCAGGCAATGATACCCCGGGAGTTACCTACAGTGATCATTACGATTCGGAAATTCCCTGCTCGTTACATGTATTAACAATAGATTTTTCTGATCCCGCTATACGAATGGCCGCAACTCTCCCTGCTGAAAATGACCGTCAAACCCTGGCAGGACGTCAGAAGCTATCCCAAATGGCCGGACAACTTACCACGGATTACAATAAGGTCGGTGGCATTAATGCCGACTTTTTCAGTTTTGATACCTCTTATCCTGTAAACCTGCATGTGTCTGATCACCTCCCTGCTACTCCAAATCACCAGCGAGCCGTATTCGGAGCTGCCGGCACGGATAGTCTGTTTATTGATCAAATCGATTTTCAGGCTGAGCTGAAAGCCGGGGAAAATGAATTTGTGGTCGATCAGGTAAATCCGGTTCGCGCTTTAAATGAGCCTGCATTGTATTCCTCATTCTATGGGGAACCCTTTCATACGGATTCAACAGGCAAAGCCCTCGCTTTTGAGCACACCGGTGAAGGAAACTTCGAAGCTGCCACTCCGGAATTGATTGATGGCGAGATTTACCCTGAGGATCACGACCTGTTGATCACCCTGCCGAATTCATCTATTGATGCAAATACTGCCACCCTTGAGCTGAAATACGATCCGCTTTCGAAACCTGTAGTGGAAGCTGTTGGTGGCGGACCTGAATTAGTCCGGGATGGTGAGGTTGTCGTAGATAATGCAGCGGAGTCCGAAGGAATTGGCAGGGATTTTGTTGAAACCAGACATCCCCGTACAGCCGTTGGCTTTAACCATGATCAAAGCGAATTATACCTGGCCACAGCAGACGGTCGCAGTGAGGAAAGTGCCGGCATGGATCTGTATGAGCTGGCGGAATTCATGATTTCATTGGGTGCCGATCACGCTTTAAACCTGGATGGCGGCGGATCCACCACCATGGTTTGGGATGGTGAAATTCTCAATCAACCCTCGGATGACGATGGCGAAAGACCGGTTGCCAACGGGCTACTGATTATAGTTGATGAATAAAGCAGATTGACTTGAGTTTGAGTTTGAGCTTTTAAATTTTCCTATACATATTAATATAAGGTCTTGTTTCAGGATTACGCTCACTCTCCGAAACAATGCTGATAAATCAAAAATGCTGTTAATTTTACGAATCAGGCAATTATGATACGATTAATTTTATCTGTTCTGGTGATATCTTTTGGTTACAGCTCAGCACTTTACGCAACCGATGTTGAAATCGATACAACCAAGCGTGAAGTCGGCCCCGGCTTCACTCATATGGAAATTACCAAGGATTTACCCGACGAACTCCAGCGGATCAATGTCCTTAAAATGGATATTACGCGTGAGGAAAACCGGATTGAAACCGCAATGGCCAATGATGAGCTTGGTGGCGGAACTGAACATACCACATCCATGTCCCAAAGAAATTCCGAAGACGGGAATATTGTCTTCGGAGCTCTGAACGGCGATTATTTTGGTCAGACAACCAACCCGTTTGAGATGGTGCGTAACAACCACATTGAGGACGGGGAGTTTGTTTTCGGAAAATCCTACTTCCGTTCTCAATTCGGAGTTGAAAACGGCACGACTCCCTTCATCAACATTCTTGATTTTCACGGGTATGTAAGTGGTGATGATGATGATGATCTGAATGTCGCCATCAGTGGCGTTAACCAGCGCAGGGCGGATCACGAGGTTGTCATCTATACAGAAAAAATAGGCAGTACCCGTACCGATGATGACGGCATTGAGATTGAGCTTAGCTTCGAAGGCGACTCCATGCCGATGAACTCCACCACGCAGGCAACCGTAGAACAGATTGATGAGGACAGCGGCGATAACGAAGTACCCGAAAACAGAATCATACTCTCCGCCGAAGGTCCCGGGCATGAAACGCTACAGGCTCTTGAAGAAGGAGACCAGCTGGAGCTTAACATGGGCACACTGGCGGCTCCAGAAGGCAGCGTAATTGCCGTGGACGGAGAGCAGGCTGAAATTTCCGGATATAATGAAGGCCGCGCTGCTGATGAATTGATTCTCTTTGATAGCCATATGGGTGCAACCACCGGCACCAATGAGCACGGCACTGAAGTACGGATTGTTCCCACCGAAAACGATGATATTTATGAGGTCATCGAAATTGAATCCGGTGTTGGCGATATGAGCATCGGGGAAGATGAGTACATTCTGTCCGGCCACGGAGAAGCCCGGGAGTTTCTCGATGACCATATCAGTGAAGGTGATGAAATTACTCTTGATATCACTATGATCGATTATGATTACATCTCTGCATTGATCGGAGGTGGCCCGAGATTGGTGCACAGCGGTGAGATACCCGATGATTTCGACCGTATTGAAGCATTTATGAACGATCATATTTTCAACCGCCATCCCCGCTCTGCTGTTGGTATCAGCGAGGACAGCACCCATGTATATTTTGTAGCTGTTGACGGGCGGCAAACATTCAGTGCCCACGGTATGGGGCTGCCTCAACTTGCCGAATTCATGAAAGACCTCGGCAGTTACCATGCTGTTAATCTTGACGGAGGCGGTTCAACCACACTTGTAGTGCGCAATGAAATGGCCAATCATCATGCAGGCGGTACTCAGCGTGCCGTAGCCAATGCATTGCTTGCGGTAACCGATGTTACTTATGATGATATCGCAGCTAATATCGGATTCGAAGATGACGAAATTGTGATGTTTTATGAAGATACGGTGGCTGTTGAAACTGCGATTTTGGATGAATGGGATTACGAACTTCCCATTTCCACAAATGAAATTTCCCTTAGTATTGGCGGTTTTGATGGTGAAATTGATCAGGCTGGTAATCTTACCGCATCAGAGCCCGGTGAAGGATGGGTCATTGCTGAGTACCAGGATATTTCGGACAGCTTACGGGTTGATGTTAGTGAAGAGCCGGTCTCAGCTGATGCAGAGCCGGAAGAAGTGGTCACTGAACACAAACTCAAAGATAACTATCCCAACCCTTTTAACCCTGCTACCGTTATTGAGTTTCATCTTCCTCAGCGGGAAGAAATTACGCTTACCATTTACGACGTAAACGGCCGTAAAGTAGAAACCCTGCACAACGGCGTGCTCGATGAAGGGGTGCATGAATTGGAGTTCAATGCATCCGGCCTTGCCTCGGGCACCTATATCTATGAACTCAGAGGTGATGATACCGTCATTCAGAAACAGATGATGTTTATCAAGTAATCACTTTTATGATTACAACCTTTCATTCCGGCTGAAGTAATTTTTAAAAAAGATAAATGCTGTTAAACAAAACCAAATATCTAAAATGAGGTTACTATGATACGATCTATACTACCATTACTCCTTTTGTCCCTTCTTTTGTGTAATATCTCATATGGTTCCGATGCCGAAATCGATACTACCAAACGTGAAGTAGGCCCCGGAATGACCCATATCGTTATCATTGATGATGATAAACCTCAGCGCAATCATATCTTAAAATTCGATATCTCAAAAGAAGAAAATCGCATTGAATCCCAGATAGCCAACGACAAAGTTGGCGCAGGTTTTGAAACCACCGTCTCTATGTCTCAGCGAAATGAGGCAGACGGAAATGTGGTGATCGGCGCATTGAATGCAGATTTTTTTGGTATCCAGGCGCCATCAAATCCATTCGGTTTTTTGAGTGCCAATCACATTGAAGACGGAAGTTATATTATTGGCAAACAACCCGGTCGCCCGCAATTCGGTGTAGAAAACGGCACCCTTCCTTTTATTGACTATATTGACCTTGAAGGTGTGGTCATTAAACCTGACATTGATCTGCAAATGCCGGTTTACGGAGTTAATTCCCAGCCCGACGACTCCAATGTCATCCTGTTCACCGAACATATCAGCTCCCTGCCCTCTTTTGAGGAAGGGGTCCAGGTTGTATTAACACCTGCGGGTGATGGCGTTCATTTCAACTCCTGGGCGGAGGCTACGGTAGATCAAATTGTGGAAGAGGAGGATGGTTTGTCGGTTAGCGAAAACCAGCTGATTCTCGCTACCCGAAATGACGACTATGGCAGTGAGCTTACAGAACTCAGCGAAGGCGATCAAGTTGAAATCCGAACCGGGAATGAAACTGCCGTTTCCGGAGATGTTGCTGCCGGAAACGGTGAGTTTTCAATTAGTGGATATAATACCTCGCGTGGAGAAAATGATCTGATTCTATATGATTCTGATTTCGGCTTTTCTACCCAAACCAATGAATTTGGCGCCGAAGCAATTCTCACCCCTGTGAACGAAAATAACGGAATCTACGAAGTGGACGAGCTTGAAGACGGGGTCGGAAACATCACTATTCCTGAAGAGGGATATGTGCTTTCAGGCCACGGCGATGCTGCCGAATTTCTGACTGATAATCTGGAACAGGGATCTGAGGTTACCCTGGATCTCGCTTTCGAAGCCGATTATGATTTCATCACGGCTCTGGTTGGCGGCAACCATGTGCTTGTGGAAAACGGGGAAAATCAATTTGAAGGTGCAAGTCCGGGATCGGAACGCCCGCGTTCGGCAGTTTGTATCGACGAAGATGAGACCACCGTCTATTTCGTGGCGGCAGACGGAGATCAGGTCTTTTCAAGTGTAGGTAAAGATATTCCCCAATTGGCTGCATTTATGACTGACCTTGGCTGCCACCACGCTCTCAACGTTGATGGCGGTGGTTCCACTACGCTGGCTATCCGGAATGAAATGGCCAATCACCATGCCGGCGGTTCTCAGCGGGCAGTGGGCAACTCATTGCTTGCCGTCGCAGACATAAATTACGACGACATTGCCGACTACCTGGAGTTCGGTGAAGAGCAGGCCGAAATGTATTACGAAGATACACTTGCCGTGGATCTGAGTGTTATGGATGAATGGGATTTCGAACTCCCTATTCCCATGGATGATATAGACTTTACCGTAGAAGGATTCCAGGGATACGTTGAGGACGGCTTCCTCATTACCGAGGACGATTCCGAAGGACAGGGTTGGCTGATTGCCGAATATCTGGATTTTTCAGACAGCATGCAGGTTGATATCCGGGAGCCGGTTTCAGCTTACGATGAAGAGCCGGACGAAATTGTAACCGAGCACAAGCTTAAGGACAACTATCCGAATCCATTTAACCCCAACACCATTATAGAGTTCCATCTGCCGGAGCGTGAGGAAATCACGCTGACGGTATATGACGTGAACGGCAGGGCAGTCAGAACACTTGAAAACGGGGTTTTTGATGCCGGCATCCACGAAGTTGAATTTAATGCCACCGGCCTTGCCTCGGGCACCTACATCTATGAACTCAGAGGCGATGAAACCGTCCTCCAAAAACAGATGATGTTCATAAAATAAGTTAAATCCATTCGGCTGCCCACTCTAAGGTGGGCTGCCGATTTTTTTTAACCGCAGAACTCACAGAGTTAACGCAGAGGGTTTTCAATTTTCGTAGTTATAGAGTTGGTGATTAATTTTTAGGTTTTCACCACTACGGCCACTAAGGAGGCACAAAGTACACAACGTTTTTTTACTTATTCCTTTGTGGTGCCCGTCGTGTCTTCGTTGTGTTCGTGGTGGTGATTTTTTTAACCACTGAGCACGCACAGAAAGTTAACGCAGAGAAAGAGTTCTCGCCCTGTCAGCCTATCTGTCATTCTGTGCCCTTCGGCTACGCTCAGAGCATGGCTGAAGGAGGGGTTTCGCCCTTTTATACTGACCCTGACAGATTGGGATCAGGGTGATAAATCGAAAAAACCTCACTATTCTCCTCCTAAAACTTTGCGCCTCTCTGCGGTTAAATCGTCCCCCCCTGCGCACTCTGTGGTTTAAATCGGTTGCGGTTTTTCATATAAATAATTAAGGTATTTGTTACACTATTTACTTACCGGGATTATTTTAATGGTTCTCAATTAATCCTGAATTTATTCACTTAGATTCTGCTGTATTATGCCATTTTATAATAAGGCTATTGTCACTGTTATCATCTTAATTATTTTTATGATTTACGGATGCGGAGAAAATGACTCGGCTAACGAGGAAGCGGTTCCGTATGATGATCAGGAAGTAAATGAGGTAACCGAACCTCAGGAAGAAGAAGCTGAAGATGCGCTGCCGGAGGATGAGGCAATAGACGATGAGCCTGTTGAAGCCGAACCTGATGAAGAGGAATTTGTTGAGCTTGACCCCGATATGGTCAGAGCTCATATCAGGGAAGCCCTTGACGATGAGGGCCGGCTCCATGTTCTTCAGCGAACACCTCAGGAAATTGAAGAAGAACTTGGTGAATCAGAGGCTCTGATCCGCCAGGGAAAACGGGATAACGGACGTAGCAAGGAAGCAACGGTGTATCGCCTCTATCCCGATGATGCTACCGGCTTGTATATCTTTTTTGATGAAGGTAAAAGCGTGGATTACCGGATGGACAGCTTCCACGGTGTTTCAGGCTCTTATCTGGAAAGGTGGTTCCGGCCGGAATAATACTTGATAACCGGAATCAGGCACCCGGTTATCTCGCTAAATATAACAGAGAAGTAACCTTCAGGCACTAAAACCCCAAAACTGGTTCTCAATTAAATCAAAAACAACTTGAAGTATGCAGATTAAAATACTACCATTCTCAGGCATATTGTTGATGCTCATTGCTTTTACAGCAACACACAGTCTGGCACAGCAACAACCTGCCTATGAAGAATATTCATTGGATTTTTCAACTTCAGATGTCCAGGAAGAATTTGAAGTTCAAGCACGGCAGACTGACGGAATAACCCTCAGATTTGAAGACGGCACTACAACTTCGCATTCAGGCAGCGTGGAAGTGCCCCTTGAAGACGTTGCGCCTATTCTTGGCGTCGGAAATATATGGATTGCTGACCGAAATGCACCGGACGGCATTGAACTCGAAATCCGGGGCTCTGTTGATGGTGAAGAATGGACTGACTGGTTCGACGCCGGCTTCGATCCGCACTTTCCTGTGGAGGATGGCCGACACAGCGGCCAGCTTGTTTTCTTCGATCCAAATACCAAGGTTATCGAGTACCGTCTAACCGCTTCTGATGAATGGAATGAAGAGCTGGTAGTCAAAAACCTGGATTTCGCTTTCATCAATCCTACCGCTACCCCGGAAGAGGATATGGAGCAAATGAGAGCTACCGCCCGGCACAATCTTGAAATTCAGGGTGAATCCCTGCTCGAACCTGAATACATCGACCGTGAAACCTGGGGTGAACCGCTCGACCTGAGTAATACGAACAGTGACCGGGATCCTATGGATGTTACCCATCTCGTGGTTCATCACTCAGCCTCCGAGCACGATGTGGATGACTGGGCTGCGGTAGTGAGAACCATCCACGGCTGGCATGTCGATGGAAACGACTGGGCCGATATTGGCTACCAGTGGCTTGTTGGTGAGGATGGCTCGATGTTCCAGGGCCGCGCGTTCCACAGCGAAGAAGAGGAAAATGTTACCGGAGCTCACATTGGCGGTCAAAACACCAATGCACTTGGCTTCTGCGTAATCGGTAATTTTGATGTTGATGACAATTTCCCAACAGAAGATGCCCTCGATGGCTTATACCACCTGCTTGCATGGCGCGCCGACCTGGCTGATATCGACGTGCTTGACAGCTCTACAAAAGTGGAAATGGATGAGGAAACCGAACACATTGGTGGCCACCGGGATTACAACCCGACTCAATGTCCCGGTGACAACCTTTATGATGAGCTGGATATGGTCCGTGAGGAAACTGCGGAGTTTATGGATACCATTGAGGAATACCATATCCCGCAGGACGATCACGAGCTTGGATTTGAATCTCTGGCAGATGCTTTTGAATTCTTTAATACTACTGAACCGGAAGCTGCAAGCATTGTTAATATTCACGAAGACCTGGAAGAAGATGCATCAGAGCTTACTCTTGAAGCCGATGAGCTTCAGGAACTGACCAACATTATATTCCGCCCGGCCGGGGAAAGTGATGTTACCATTCATCTCACAGGATCTAATGAAAGCGGAATTGTTTTAGATGAAACACAATACATCACCTTTGATGGTACACAAGATGATGGATCCATCACATTGACAGGAGACGGCGATCTCAATAATCTGATGCACATCACCAATGAATCTGATCACATCACCATCGAGGGAATTTCTTTCCGGGCGGATGACTCAGAAAATGACCTCACAGGAATCAGCATATCCGATATTTCAGATTCTGAACAGATTGCTATAACCGGCAACACTTTTGGCGAGCACGATAAAGGACTGGCCGCGGGACTGAGTATTGCAAATACCATATCCGGTGTACAGCTTGATGAAAATGAATTCTTTTACAAGGATAACGGCATTTCGGTATACAACTCGGAATCCCTGAATATCAGTGGCCAAAAGTTTACCGGTGCAGCCGGCAGTGATCAAGCCGACCGTGCCGGCGCCATCCGGCTAACTGAATCTACGGATATATCCGCTTATGAAAATGAAATTGCCATCGAGGCAACAGAAGCTCATCAAGCCGGTATCGAATTTAATTCCACTACCGACAGCCGTGTTTATAACAACATCATCCGGTTTACCGGCAACGAAGAAACAGCGGAGCCGGGGTCACTCTTCGGTCTTAGCATTCATGATACCGAAGATGAACTTTCATCTTCCCGGTTTGTGTATAATACGGTGCATGTAGAGGAGTCCGAAGCGTTCGGCAGCACGGCTGCTTTCAGCATATCCGATGAAACTTCCGCGGATATTGGTGGTCAGTTATTAGCTTATAACAACCTGTTTATTAACCGGTCTCAGGCAGAAGGGGCAAAAGCGTTCATCATGCCGGAAGTGGATTTCTCTTTTGATCCGGGGGAAATTACTCCAATCGAGGGTCTCTCCAGAAATTTTGATTACAACAACTACTTCGCAAGTGGTGATGAAGCTTACCTCGGACGTTATGGTGAGGAAGTCATAGAAGACCTGAATCATTGGCGTGAAATATCGGATCAGGATGAAGCCTCTTCCAGCACGGATGTTAACTTTGTTTCTGAAACGGACCTTCGGTTGGTCGACCCTTCGGTAGGTGATGTGCAGTTTGCGGGTATACCTGACCCGAATATAGACACCGACTTCTTCGGCAATGAACGCAACTGGACCAAGCCGTACATGGGTGCCCATGAGGGAGAAGTCCCGTTGACCATCGTCGACGCCACGGATTATTACGTCGGAGTCGAAGGAAGCGGCCCGGATGGATCCAACCCCAACTTTCAGACGCTTAGCGAAGCTTTCTTCATCCTGAGTGATCTGGATATCAGCCGGCCGAAAACACTTTACATCACCAGTGATATTTACGACACTACCGAAACAGCAATACTGGAAAACGATTTGTTCAGCGAAGAAAATGATCTGGTGATCAAACCGGCTTATGATGAAAAGTTTGAACTCACACTTGCTGACGGTATTCACATTCGCAATACCTCTAACGTGATATTCTCCGGAAAGACTGAAGACAGCGGAGAAGCCGCCGGGTTACAATTAACGCTTACCGAAGAAGAAAGCGGTGCCGCTCTATTTGTGACCGAAGATGCGCAGAATGTGACCATCCGGCACCTGACGATCACCCATGACACCGGCAATCAGCTCTATGGCGGAGGCGGAGTTCAAATCCGCAGAGATGATGCCGCCACCGTAGCGCCTGACAATATTGTTATTGAAAACAATCAAATCGGTACCGAAGAAGCTCATTTCTCTGACGGAGTCCGTGTTTGGGGTACTTCCGGTTTACCGGTTACCAATACATTAATTTCCGGTAACGAAATCCATGCAGGTCAGCGTGGTATCACTACCTTTGTTAACGACGAGGATACGTATGAAGACAATACGATAATAATTTCGGGGCTTACAGACTCCCCTGGATTTTATGCCGGCATATACTACGCGGCCGTTGAGAACTCACTGACACAACGCAACGAAATTCTAATGGCCGGCTCAAACTCAGCTAATCCCACGTATCTGGCCGGGATCAACATCAACCTGAATGTCGGTGAACTCAATTTCTACAACAACACCATCAGTTATGTGGAAGATTATGAAGCTCGCCAATCCACTTATAACAGTCCATATGGAATTGCCATCCACAGGGAAGGTGGCGGCGAGGCTTATAATTTCTATCATAACAGCATTAATATCGAGGATATTAATGAAAATATGGTTGTATCACCCATAGGCTGGGAAAATGATATTACTACTTCCTCTGCCGAGTTCAGCTTTATCAACAACATATTCCGCAACATCAGCACTTCGGATATGGCAGCACTTGTTGAATGGGATGTGGAGTTAGAAGCTCTTACCAACGACTACAACTTATGGTATACAGAAGAGGCGGACTTTGCAGTACTTGATGGAGAAGAGCTTGAAGATTTATCAGAATGGCAGAATGAAACCGGAGAAGGTGATGCCAGCCGGGTAGATGAAGTCTTCTTTAAGTCCGATGATAATTTGCGGTTAGGTGAGGAGTCCGACGGGCAAACCACCCTTTCCGGAACACCGCTCGCAGAAGTGACCGTAGATATCGAGGGCAATCCGCGCTCAGATGTATATCCATACAAAGGTGCTTATGAACACGACATCGAGTTAATTACTAAATCCGATGAAGAGCCCGTTGCTGAGCAGCCCGGAGAATATGAGTTGAAAGACAACTACCCCAACCCGTTTAATCCGGCTACAACCATTGAATACCGTCTCCCGGAAACCTCACAGGTAGAATTAACGGTCTATACAATTGAGGGTCGCCGCGTTGAAACACTGGTAAACGAACAACAGGAAGCCGGAACCCACAACGTGACCTTTGACGCCTCCGGCCTGGCAAGCGGGACCTACATCTACCGCCTTCAAACTGAAAACTTCACAGACACCGAAAAAATGATGTTCGTCAAGTAATTTATGTCAACTTGCCCCCTTCGGCAGCCCACTCTAAGATGGGCTGCCGAATTGTTGGGCTCTTTTTAATCGCAGAGAACACAGAGTTAACGCAGAGGGTTTTCAGTTTTGTGAGTAATTGAGTTGGTAATTATTTTTTTAAGGTTTTCACCACCACGAGCACAACGAAGACACGACGGGCACCACAAAGGAATAAATAAAAATGGCGTAGTGGTCTTTGTGTCTTCTTTGTGGCCGTTGTGGTTAACAAATAAGAAACAAGCATAAAATACATAAAGCCCCGGGCTCGTGGCTCGCTCGGGATTTCACTCCCAGGTGGGCTGCCGAATTGTTGGGCTCTTTTTAATCGCAGAGAACACAGAGTTAACGCAGAGGGTTTTCAGTTTTGTGAGTAATTGAGTTGGTAATTATTTTTTTAAGGTTTTCACCACCACGAGCACAACGAAGACACGACGGGCACCACAAAGGAATAAATAAAAATGGCGTAGTGGTCTTTGTGTCTTCTTTGTGGCCGTTGTGGTTAACAAATAAGAAACAAGCATAAAATACATAAAGCCCCGGGCTCGTGGAGTGATGGTGCGCATGCAAGTCACCCTTCGTCAATCTAAGGGTGACATATAAAAAACCTCATTCTTCTCCCCCAAACTCTGTACCTCTTCGGTAAAGTAACTCGCTCTGCACCAACTCCGCGTACTCAGCGGTTAAAAAGAAAGCCCTTTATTAATTTCCCCTGCTCAAATCAAAAAGCTGAG
The DNA here is from genome assembly GCA_964505385.1 of uncultured Chitinophagales bacterium. GTDB lineage: Bacteria > Bacteroidota > Rhodothermia > Balneolales > Natronogracilivirgulaceae > SLJN01. The sequence continues at coordinate 3,113 of CAZDIA010000027.1, read as the reverse complement.
GTACAGATACGGTCAGATCCAGCGATTTCCAGGTGATGATCAGGCCGTCTGTGGATATGTTATAATCATCACAGGTTTGCTTATCCGCTTTTTGAAGCGTCGGGAACCAACTTAGTGGCACTCCGAGCGTTCGTCCGTCTCCAAGCACTACGTAGAATCGCTCATCATCAAACCAGACATCTTTGACGCCGGTCATAACAACGTCTTTATCTGCGCCGGCGGCATCCGCACTTGCAGTAGATGCGCTTCGGATCATCCCGGCGGCAACCGTAACATTGCTGTCCGGATCGATCAGAATAAAACTTCCGGTATAGCTATTATCCCCATAAGCATCGTAGAAAAGCGGGGATGAAGTCGTCAGCTCAACACGGCCTATCTCATTGAGCGCCATACTATCCCCATTTTCTCTATGGAGAGTATCCACATTAATATGATAAATGATCTTGTTGACATATGCTTGAGCCGACCGTGTGGTCTGCATGATGATATATGACCGGTTGAAATCCAGATCTTCCTCATTCATCCAGCACAGATACGCTTCAAACCGGGTGCCTATGTGAGGCACGTTCTTTGGGCGCACGATCATATCACCACGGCTAACATCGATATCATCTTCCAGCTCAACAACTACATTATCACCGGCGGAGACTTCCTCCGTTTCACCGTTCAATCCACTTACCGATGATACCTTGCTGCTGATACGGGATGGCAGCACCATCACCTCTTCACCTTTGCGCAACCCGCCGGACACTACATTCCCGGCAAATCCGCGAAAATCCTGATGCGGGCGTATCACATATTGCACCGGCAGACGAAAATCAATCAGGTTCTGGGGTGCACTGATATTTACGTGCTCAAGCTGATAAAGCAGCGTCGGACCGTTATACCACTCCATGTTTTCGCTCTTATCCACAATGTTATCCCCTTTCAGGGCGCTTATGGGGATGTAGGTGATATCATCCACTTCCAGCTTGTTTGCAAATTGCTCAAAATCCCGGATGATCTCATTGTAGCGATCCTCGGAATAATCCACCAGATCCATCTTATTAATGGCTACAACGAGGTGGGGAATTTGCAGCAATGACGCTATAAAAGCGTGACGTTTGGATTGTGTAAGCACCCCGTTGCGCGCATCCACCAGGATAATAGCAAGGTCGGCAGTTGATGCGCCGGTGACCATGTTCCGGGTATACTGAACGTGGCCCGGCGTGTCGGCAATAATGAATTTTCGGCGCGGAGTGGCAAAATAGCGGTAAGCGACATCAATAGTAATTTTCTGCTCACGCTCGGCGCGGAGTCCGTCCGTCAAGAGTGCAAGATTGACGTGCTCTTCACCGGCCTGTTTGGTAGTCCGCTCGAGCGCCTCCATTTGATCTTCAAAAATCGACTTCGAATCATAAAGCAGCCGGCCAATGAGCGTACTTTTGCCATCGTCCACACTGCCGGCTGTGGTGAACCGAAGCAAATCCATATTATATTCTTTATTGATCGATTTTAATCTTTCTTCAGCTGTAGTCATTAATATTCTGATATAATTTTGATTCCGGGATTAATCATGATTTCACGTAGCAACTCCGGAAATAACCAAATTAATTTGTTAAAGTATGGTGAATGGCGGGATTCTCACTGGCAAGCACTGATCAGAAATACCCAAGTTTTTTACGATCTTCCATTGCAGCCTCGCTTCTTTTATCATCGCTGCGATTACCCCGTTCCGTTTCCCGGGCCGCGGCTACTTCAAGTATGATATCATCAAGTGAAGAAGCATTGGATATCACCGCGCCGGTGCAGGTTGCATCACCAATGGTTCTGAAACGTACGGTCTCCTCATAAATCTCTTCGTCTTCCTGAGGAGTTACAAATTCGCTGTCCGCCAGAATCACGCCGTTGCGGTTAAACACCTTTCGCCGATGTGCGAAATAAAGATTCGGGATTTTAATTTTTTCCCTTGCAATGTACTGCCATACATCCATTTCGGTCCAGTTGCTGAGCGGAAATACCCGGAAATGTTCGCCCGCATTCTTTCTGCCGTTGTAGAGGTTCCAGAGTTCCGGTCTTTGCTGCTTGGGATCCCACTGGCCAAAGACATCCCGGTGAGAAAAGAAACGCTCTTTGGCGCGTGCTTTTTCTTCATCCCGTCGACCGCCGCCTAATGCAGCATCAATTTTGTGTTCTTTGATGGTATCCAGCAGCGTTACCGTCTGGAGTGCATTCCGGCTGGCATCCGGACCGGTTTCTTCTTTCACTCTGCCTTTATCAATTGATTCCTGAACACTTCCGACAATCAGTTGCGCGCCGTACCTCTTCACAAGATCATCACGGAACTCCATGGTCTCAGGGAAATTATGGCCCGTATCGATGTGCATAAGCGGATACGGAATCGGTGCCGGACGAAAAGCTTTGTAGGCAAGATGCACCATCACGATAGAGTCCTTACCCCCGGAAAACAATAGCGCGGGACGTTCAAACTGAGCGGCCACTTCCCGCATTACATAAACCGCTTCATTCTCAAGTTCTGTTAAATGGGATTTTACCATGGATTATATTGATATTTCTTGTGCTGACTTAAAGTGCGAAAATGCAATATGTTTTAACTAATACTGAGCCATTTTCGCATTAAGAAAATACGAATTTATTCGGTTAACCGCAGGATACGTGAAGGGAAACCACAGAGGACATGGAGTTGACGCAGAGAAGAAGGGTTTTAGATCTGTCATACTGAGCCCATCTGTCACCCTGAGCCTGACGAAGGGTGACTTGCATGCACGATTTAATCTAAAGCATTGGAAACAATGGATAGTATGCTCGTGTCTTAGTTCTTAACCACAACGGCCACAAAGAAGACACAAAAATCACTACGTTTATTATATTTATTCTTCCGTTGTGTCCGCTGTGTCTTCTTGGTGCTCGTTGTGGTGAAAACTCAAAAATTAATCACCTCCACAAGCAAAGGAGTTTATGGATAGTAAGCTGCCCCCAAGTCATGCTTCGTCAGACTCAGTATGACAGATAGGCTCAGGGTGAGAGGCCCACACCCCTCTCCCTCTGCGATAACTCCGTGAACTTTTATGAAAAAGAAAGTCAAGAACGTAGTTCGCCAACGGCTCCATTAC
>CAZDIA010000026.1:0-42584 GCA_964505385.1 uncultured Chitinophagales bacterium | reverse complement strand
AGGACGGTGGTGTCTTCGATGGATTCGATGCCGGCGTCGGTGTATTTGGCGAGCAGGGCGTCGAGGACCCGGCGGCTGGTGCCTTCGTATCGGGCGAAGTAGTCGTTTTTGCGGACCTGCTCGGCGCGTTCTTTGCGTGTCATCGGCGGACGGTCGTAAACGATGTGGCAGATGACATCGAACGGGTCGGGTTCATCGCCCAGCTTTTTGCCGACTTCTTTGGTCAGATCCTCCCAGAACACCCCGTTTTCGGCCAGCTCGTCGATGATCGCCTGTTTGCGGTCGGCCTCACCCCAGTGCTGCAGGAAGTCATCCAGCGACTCGTACTGCTCTTTCACTTTCTTGCGGGTGTAATCCTTCAGGCTTTCGGTGATGAGTTTGCCGTCCGGCCCCAGATACTGTACCCGCTCGGCGACCACCTCCACATTGACGCCGTCGACGACATAGCGCACGCGCCCGCTTTCTTCCTGGTGTTCGTCTTCCTCCCACTCCGGAAAGTCGGAATCCCACGGCATATCGGGATCCGGACCGTACTCCGTATCGGGCTCATCAACCGGCACATCGCGCGGCTCCGGTTCTTCATCCGGCACCATCTCGTCGCCTTCTCCAGGCTGATACACCTGCACCGGATCGCCGTCAAAATTCGGATCGGCAAACTGATCCGTCGCCTTCTTGAAATCCATGATGGTGAACCAGTGCTTGTTGAACTCCTCGTTGATCCGCGTGCCCCGCCCGATAATCTGCTTGAACTCAGGCGTGGAATTGATCCGCCGGTCGAGCACGATCAGCTTGCAGGTCTGCGCATCCACACCGGTGGTCATCAGCCGGCTGGTCGTGGCAATGACCGGGTAGCGTTCTTCCGGGTTCGTAAAGTTGTCCAGCTCTTTTTTGCCCTCGTCTTCATCCCCGGTGATCCGCATCACATATTTGCGGTTTTCGGCCACCCGCTCCGGATTTTTGTTCACCAGCGCCTGCCGCATCCGCTCGGCGTGATCGATATCCTCACAAAAAATGATGGTTTTCTGATACGGGTCGGTGTTGTTCAGAAATTCGGTGACTTTATCGGCCACCAGTTCGGTGCGTTTCTCCAAAATCAGGGTGCGGTCAAAATCCTTCTGGTTGTAGATGCGGTCTTCAATTTCGTTGCCGTGTTTGTCGGTCTGCCCTTTTTCCGGACGCCAGCCCTGCACATCTTTGTCGATATCCACGCGGATCACTTTGTACGGCGCCAGGAATCCGTCTTCGATGCCCTGTTTCAGCGAGTAGGTGTAGACCGGCTTACCGAAGTAGTCGATGTTGGAAACCTCTTTGGTTTCCTTAGGCGTGGCCGTCAGCCCGATGTGGGTGGCGGACGAAAAATACTCGAGGATGGAACGCCAGGCAGAGTCTTCGGCGGCGCTGCCGCGGTGGCACTCGTCGATCACAATCAGATCGAAAAAATCGGGTGAGAACTCCTTGTAGATGTTCATCTCCTCCTCGATGCCGGTGACCGCCTGATAGAGCGACAGGTAAATTTCGTAGGATTTATCGACGGTCCGGTTGGTCACTTTCGTCATCGCCTGACCGAACGGCTTGAAGTCGTTGTTTTTGGTCTGATCCACCAGAATGTTGCGGTCGGCCAGAAACAGGATGCGTTTTTTCTGCCGCGCTTTCCACAGCCGCCAGATGATCTGAAAGGCGGTGAAGGTTTTGCCGGTGCCGGTCGCCATCACCAGCAGAATGCGGTCCTGCCCTTTGGCCACCGCCTCTACCGCCCGGTTGATCGCCACGGCCTGAAAATAGCGCGGTTTCTTGCCGCTGCCGTCGTCGTAAAACGGCTGTTCGACCACCGGCCTCGCCTGTTGATCAATACCTTTGTAGCGGCAGTAGCGTTCCCAGAGTTCCTGTGGTGACGGAAATTCGTTCAGCGATAGTTTTGTTTCAGGCTGATCTCCGAGACCGGTGCGGTCGTGAAACAGGAATCCGTCACCGTTGCTGCTGAAGACGAACGGTGCATCGAGGTAGTCGCTGTACTCGAGCGCCTGCTGCATGCCGTCACCGACACGGTGTTTGTTATCTTTCGCTTCGATGACGGCGATGGGCTGGTTTTCCTGGTAGCTGAGCACGTAATCCGCCCGGCGCGGCTGTCCCCGCTTGTGAAGGCGCCCCCGCACGATGATGCGCCCGGCAGTCAGCGGATACTCCTCGCGCACCTGCGTCCGGATATCCCACCCTGCTCTTTGCAATGCGGGGGTGATGTACTTGGTCCGGATGTCGGTTTCGGTTAACTGTTTCTTACTCATGACGATCTATAACTGATTGATGCTTCCATGTTACAAAAAATAAATTATTTGTACATCATTGGATTGTGTTTTTTTAACCGCCAGAGGTGTTAAGGGGGTGTTTGGTCTCGTTTGTCGTTTGTCGTTCCGTCCTGAGGTTCGCCTGTGGCTCACTCGGGATTTCGCTTGGCTTTTTGTCGTTTGTTAGTCGTTGGTAGGCCTCTTACAGACACTAATTAAATTATTTTATAATCCAATTACATGGTTGTATTTTACAATATAAAAAGATATATATTCACTTTATAGTTGCTAATAAGAATACAGAATCTGCGTTATAGTGGCAACTGCTAATGAAGTACAACATTTCCTGAAAACCTTTAAAGCAAAGCTGAAGGTCTATGACGTCATATATATAGATAGCCGCCAGAAAAATACACAGGCGTTATTGGATCTGGAGATATTTCCGAATGAATGAACCAACATACTCGAAGAGCTGGAGTTAGAGGATTATTGTGAAGGTCCGCTGGAGGAAACTCAGTACGGCGGATCAAAGATGTGGGTGTTTGGAAAATCAGTAAAAAACACCGAAGTGTATATCAAGATATCTCTTGGCAGAACTGACCATCCGGTTATCTGTATCTCATTTCATCCTGCGGAACACAACCTTACGTATCCGTTTAAATAACATAAATTATTATGAAAAGCCCTATTACCGGCGGACATACCGAACTGATCAAAGAACCGCGCACCTTTACCTTCAGAGGGGAACCCTTTGAAATAGTATATCATGCTTACCTGTGCGAAGATTCCGGAGAGCATTTTACCACCGGCGAGTTGGATCAACTCAATCTGACACAGGTACACAACAAATACCGGGCAAAACACCGGATCCCGTTTCCTGAGGAAATCAGACAAATACGGACCAAATACGGTGTTTCGGCCACCAAAATGGCGGAAGTGCTTGGTTTTGGCATTAATACCTACCGGAATTATGAGCACGGGGAAATCCCGCAAACCTCCAATGCCCGGCTGATCAACCTGGCAGCTGATCCGGAAGAGTTTGAAGAACTGGTGGAGATGAGTGGTGTGTTTAATGAGAAAAAGCTCTCCGGCCTGAAAAAACGCATCCAGGTGCTTAAAGAAGAAGAGCAGAATTCATTGGACAACTACTTCCGAAAACTTTTTCCTGTTAATGTTTTTTTGCCCGATAACCACAATGGATTCCGCGCTTTTAATGTGGAAAAGTTTTTTAATATGATCTCCTTTTTTGCCGGACAGCAACAACCATTTAAGACCCGGTTAAACAAACTGCTCTTTTACGCTGATTTCCTGCATTACAAAACTACCGGCTACTCGATCAGCGGGGCGACTTATAAAGCCATAAATCTCGGACCGGTTCCGGATTACTTTGATACGCTATATGAGCGAGGGGCTAAAGAACACTTTTATCAGGTGGAATATATCCTGTTTGAAGACAAGGAAAACATTGGAGAAAAATTTCTCCCCCCTGCAAATAAGGATTCTGATATCGGCATCTTTAGTGAGTCTGAAATGGAGCTATTACGCAAGGTATCTGATCATTTCAAATACCGGAAAACCGAAGAGATCATTCAATTAAGTCATGAAGAAAAAGCATGGCTGGAGCATAAAGAGTCCGAAACTTATATTCCGTATGATTATGCTTTTGAGATAAGTGACTTTATATAAGAATGTAGTATAGCCTATGGGTGCATAAACCGGACAAGCCGGAACCAAAGTTGTTTTTGTGGCTGGTGCCGGGAGCTGAGCACTTCGGGTACGGCAAACAACTATGCTTGTAAATTTTATCAAACTTATGTACGTTAAAGTATGAAAGCAGAATTTAAACACCGTAAATCCAGCATCATGAACCCGCAGTTTATAATAAACGATAAGGGAGAAAAAGAGGCCGTAATTCTCTCACTACAAGAGTACGAGGAAATGCTTGAGCAAATTGAAGAGCTGGAGGACATCAAGTTGTACGACCAGACTAAAGAGAGTGAATCTGAATATATACCATCCGAACAGGCTTTCAGGGAGATTGAAAAAAAGCACAATCAGAAGTGAAGTATGCCATTTATTTTACAAAACAGGCCATCAAGCAGTTAGAAAAAGTCCCGAATGAGGACTATTTCAGGATTAAAGAAGCTATTCAACAACTATCAAATCACCCTTACCCTAATGGTACGAAGAAACTGAGGGGGCGGGATGCTTATCGGATCAGACAGGGATCTTATCGTATTATTTATGAAGTACATAAGCAAAAGGTAGCTATCAACATTATTGCTATAGGTCATCGTAAGGATATATATCGATAAGTTTCCTGAAACAACTCTATTAACTGTCTTAAGGTTTGGTAAAACTCCTTCCATTTCCATGTCCCGGTAGATGATCAGGTAACTGACTTTAGACTCGCTATCCGGCTGTTGATCTGCTCGTTTTTTCGTACTCCGCTGCGCCACACTCCCTCGCCGCCGTGTCATCACCGCTTTCGGGACAAGTTCTAAACCTGTACCTAAATAATCCGGTATTACAATTTAATGTAGGGACAAGGCATGCTTTGTCCCTACATTTTTGCCCCTATTACATCAAATTGGAAATTCTATGTTCCCGTCTATTTAACCGGGATGTACCCTGGCTATGTTGGTGAATTATCAACACATTAAATCCGTGTTCTATGCGTGTAAATCCCCCGACTGAATTCCGATATAGTCGGGAGAAGTCGAGTGGGCTGTGATGGCAGGATTTGTGCTATACTACTGATCGAGGATTTTGCAGGTTTCTTGCTACACAGATCCCTCCGCTTCATCGCGAAGTTACTCAAAGCCCGTGACTGAAATCCGGGCGCGATTCCGGTCGGGATGACAGGTTATTGTTATTTTGTTAATTATGCTCCACTCGATGCCTCGGTGCCTTGGTGCCTTGATGCCTCGGTGCCTACAATCACATCTATAAAAAAATCTCGCACTTTTTTACTTTGCCACTATCCACGAATTGCCTAAATACACTGTATGCCATTTTATATCAGGAAAGCATTAAAGACGGGCCCGGTACGGTTCAATCTTTCCAAGAGCGGGGTCGGGCTGTCCGGAGGAGTTACCGGGGCGCGGGTCGGCGTCGGGCCTAAAGGCACGTATGTGCACGGCGGCCGGCACGGTCTGTATTACCGGAAGTATAATCGCAAAGGGAGAAAGAAAGCCGGCGACAGGGCGATGGGAAAAGCGGCGCCGGCAGAATCTGCCGCAAGGGACATAAGCATCAGTGATTCCGGGATGGTGGAGGTTTTTGTGGATACGGGGGCTACCTACCCCACTCCTGTCACGCTTCCTGAGGAGCGCCCGATTACGATACCGGAACTGCCTGATCCCAATAAATACGGCTATGCCACAGCCGCTGCCGCCGCCTTCCTGCTACTGCCCGGATTCATTGCGGATTCCGCACTTTTGCTGCTGCTTTTCGGGGTCAGCCTGGCAGCGATGCTGGTTTTATTCATCCGCGAAAAAAGGGGGAACCGTGCCGCAACTGAACTGCTCGAACATTTCAAATCAAAGCTCAATCCGCCTGATTCTGATGCTATCCGTTCGGTGCTATCCGGGCTAACGGAAAAGCTTCCGCTTACATCTCAGCGAAAGTGGTTTGCGCATCACGGGCTGCTCAGCTTGTGGCTGGCTAAAGTGCAATATCCGGAGGAAACAGATACTGATTTTATGGATCAACTTGGTCAGATCGGCGGTCTTAGCGCGGATCATCGAAAACGAATCCGCATTGCGTGTTTCAGGATATTTTTTGATGATCTGGCCAAAGACCACCAGCTCAGCGAGGATGATGAGGAATATCTCCGCAGTGTAGCCCGCATCCTTGATCTGGACCGGGAAGATCTGACAGATGAGTTCGAAACTATGCGGATTTTCGGTGAAGTTCGCCACGAGATACAGAATAAGCCGGATCCGGTGGAGTCTCCGATACCGCTGCAGAAAAACGAGACCTGCTACCTGGCCGTGCCCGGCAGGCTCCTCAATGAGCGGGTTCAGGACTACCGCACGATTGATACCATCAAGCATAAATATGTCGGCTATGATATTGAAATAGATGGAAAGGTAATCCTCACGGACAAGCGCATCATCATATCCGGCAAAAAAGAGCGCAGCTACCGGCTGAGTCGCATTCAGGATGTAACCCTGTCCCTGGAAGACGCCACGGTGCAGCTGAACCTGGACAGGCGAAAATCACCGGTGATTATCACCGTGGAACGCCCGCAGATACTGGCGGCGCGGCTTCAGCATGTGATTGAGGAATGATTGTGTAAACCTATTTCAGGATGGGTCCCAAACATCTGAAACCATTTGTATAGGCAGGTTGATGAAGCCGGGCAAAACCTTTAGCCAATAGCTTCTTAGTAGGTTAGTATTAACCAATTCACTTTCCTGCTTTAACTTCTTCATGGACTTCATCCACCCATGCGGCGGTTTCGGCAAGTGATAAGGTGCCCGTCATGTTGGTGCCATGGCACGGCTCAATGTGCACATCACCGTCAATATCCTCCATGGAATCTAATTTTTGCTCAAAAGCGTTCAGTTTGCCGCATAAAGCATATATGGCGGATTGCGGTGAGGAACAGGCAACAGGCGGGTTCTCGTCACCATGTACAAAATATCCGGATGGTGAGCTATCTTTCGGAGGATAGTCGTGCCAATGGCATATACTCAGCCCATTCGCTTTCAGCTTTTCCGGAAAATCGGTTTGATGACCTATAGCTTTTATTACAGAAGCCATAGCCACATTGCCTATACTGTGTGCCAGGATGGCGTAGGTGTCATACGACGGGCGCGCATCGGTAGAGCTGATACCTTCAGGAGTTTCAATGGTGATTTTGCCGCGATGTAGCCCCAGCCGCAGAATATCTTTATCCGGATTGAGATTGGTCTTCTCACATCCCGAGCGGGTTGCAAGTACCCAAATATCCGGCAGATTTATGATCCATGATTCTCCCAGTATGTCTATGCGCACATACAAATTATCATCTTTTTCCAGAATGGTCCGCTCACTATCCAGTGCTTGCTGCACAGGAGCCGGAGCTTCATCCCATCGCATCGCCGGACCAACTTCAACCGGAAGCTGGCGAACCATAAAACCATAACTCATACCGGTGCGGTGATCCAGAAACCGGGAGACTATCCGCCGGAATGATTCATTGCGGAATTTAAGCTGTTCCAGGGAAGTATGAGCGATCATCAGACCATTTTCACGCCAGATTCGCGCACTTTCCATGAAATCATCAATATAGGATTGATACCCGCTCTTAACCGGATCCAGAACACCTTCGCGATAGACAATATTCTCTCTGCGCGGCGGAATCACAGAAGCCGAAAGTTTGGGAATCAGTTTTTGTAACACATCTTCAGAGAAATGCCGGCCGGTTCGGCATCGAACCATAGCCCCGTTCATAGTGCAGAACGTCCACTGATCCTCTTCTACAAAGATGGGTACATGTACCATGTTCCAGGCAAGAATACCGACAATTCCATCTAATGTTTCCTGTAAACCGGCTTGCTCAGGAAAAGGTGGAGGACCTTCATAAACGGCAGCAATTGTATTTTGATACAAACCCGAGACCCTGTGAACGGCCAGCTGATCTTCATCCCCTTCGCCCTGATCAAAAATCACTATACCGGGACGAACCCTGTCACTACCCGGTTGTTTGGCTTGCTCAAACGGTATCACCTGCACACCATGCTCTTGAAATGCTGACTTAAGAAAATCCATAAACTCGTCAAGTTGCCCGGATCGCTGATGAGGCGGCGCAAACGTGACTTTGAGCGTTTTTGCCATCTGTTTTTCATCCAAAGGAATTTGCCGGCTGAAACCAAACAAATCAGAAATAAGCCGCCTATTTTCCATACACGCCCCCGTCTTTAATACTTAAATTCTTATTATTTAATTATCGTGCTTGAGGAAGTGATTAAAAACATTGCATTGATCTTGTTTCCATTAATGATCGTTAAACTTATCAATCACATAACTCTCTACAGAGTTCCTGTAGTTATGATATAAGTTACTGATTTCCAAGCTATCAAGAAAGTCGTAAAGAGCGGTTATTAACTGTCGATTATCAATCAGCCGGTATTTATTAGATGGGTTGTGCGGCGCTTTAGCGCCTTTTTACTCTACACGTCGCCGTGTCATTCTGAACAGAGCGTAGCGAAGTGAAGAATCTCCCTGACCTGGCAACTACCTGACCATTAATTCCTGCTGGTGATGGCTCATAATATGGCATTGAAGGGAGATTTCTCACTGTAGGTGATCACACTTTATTGCTTCTACCTAATCCGGTCTCTGTGTTTACTTTTATAGATTTGCCAAAAAGTTGCCAGTGACAGATGAGGTTGAGATATTAACCCCTTTTGTCACCCCGACTGGAATGGAGGGGTCTGTGATGGCACGATTTGTGCCATACTACTGATCGAAGTTATGGTGAGTTTCTTGCTACACAGATCCCTCCACTCCATCGCGGTTACATCAATAGCCAGATACTGAAATCCGGGCGCGATTCCGGTCGGCATGACAGGCGTGGCTGTGATTTTTACCTTATTCTGTCACCTCATCAACAGTGCCGCAAATGCGGGAGTATAACCTCGGCATGACAGCCTCGGTAGCCTTGATCCCCTTGAAGCTTCAAAAAGAACTTTATCACTTTGTTACTTTGTTACTCTGTCACTTTGTTACTTTGTTACTTTGCCACTCAACAATATATCACCTTCTCAACAGTGTCGCCGAAAGCTGGATCAGAACTTCGACATGACAGATGTTATTGAAATAAAATATACCAGCCCGCGGATTAATCAACCCACGGACTGGATTTAAACTAAATCAGAATTCTTCCATACCGGTATTTACTCTTACCGATTCAACCCGGTTGATCATTTCAATATGGTCATCTTCGAGCATGCTTCTGGCTTGTTCGATCCTATCTCCGGCCATCTGCTCAACCATTTGCCGCCGTTCTTCAGGCATGTCTTCAAGCTGCTGTTCAAACTCCTCCATGCGCTCCTCAGCATCCCGGCGCTCCTCTTCGGTAAGGGCAAGTCCCCGCGCGACGATTCGGGTTTCATATGAGACTTGCATACCTTCCACCGCCCGATAATCCCGCGGATTCATAGCCATCGTGAGCTCACGTAATTCATCTTCGTATTCAAAATCCATGGTATACTCTATTTCTCTGAGCACCCATTTATCCGGATCAATGCGCAAATATATGTCCCTTAGATTTTGGGGGCCGTGTTCACCAAACAGTTCTTCCTCCATTTCCTCAACATAAATGACGTGCACCTGAAAACCATTTAACTCTTCCGTTCCTCTGTATTCCGCTTGTTCTCTAACCGACTCATATACATCCGAAAACAAATCGGCATCAGACAGGTTTGAAGTTGACTCCAGGTCTTCCTCATCATACCCTTCAACCCGCGACTTGAAATATGGACGGCCGTTATCGTAAGCTTTTTTGTAATAGACGGTCTGATTTTCTCTTTCTACTACATAATCATCAATACCTTCAATAGAAGCTTCATATTCCTGCTTCCATTCTTCCAACACTTCCAATGCCTGTTGATCACTGCCATAAGCCGGAATGGCAATCAAAAGCATCATCAAATAGATAAGCGCATTCAAAGCCACTTGTTTTAATATTATAAGATGTGACATAAAATAATCCCTTTACTAATGTGAAATGATTCCTGTAGAAATTACAGCTATTAGGATATCTTATGGGATATTCTGTTTATTAATCATAGATTTATACCCAATTAAATACACCAATAGATTTGTTACCTTTTTATCCCACTTCTCAATCCCATCAACCGTTTCCGTTGATCTAATGCAATAAGGTAACACCTTGCTAAATCACAATTCTGCTTAAAGTAGTCCTTGCAAAATTGTATTTATTCTATTCCCATCTAAGTTTCAAGTTGTAAATTTTGCATGTGAAATGCAAATTGGCCTTAAAGGTTTAGTGTGTGGGAGATAATTCGCAAATGTGCGCAGAAATTATATGCATTTTATGATGAACTCAGGTTGTCACCTTCTCAACAGTGCCGCGAAGGCGGGATTAGAACCTCTTAATGACAATTTAATATAGGTACAAGGCATGCCTTGTAACCTTCTGGTGATGGCTCATGATGTGCCATTGCAGGGAGATTCCTAACTGTGCGTAATCATAGTTTAATGCTTCTGCCTAATCCGGCCTCTGTGTTTACTTTTATAAATTTGCCAAAAAGTTGCCAGTGACAGATGAGGTTGAGATATTAGCCCCTTTTGTCACCCCGACTGGAATTGAGGGGTCTGTGATGGCACGATTTGTGCCAAACTACTAATCGAGGTTATGGTGAGTTTCTTGCTACACAGATCCCTCCACTCCATCGCGGTTACATCAATAGCCAGATACTGAAATCCGGGCGCGATTCCGGTCGGCATGACAGGCGTGGCTGTGATTTTTACCTTATTCTGTCACCTCATCAACAGTGCCGCAAATGCGGGAGTATAACCTCGGCATGACAGCCTCGGTAGCCTTGATCCCCTTGAAGCTTCAAAAAGAACTTTATCACTTTTTCACTCTGTTACTCTGTTACTTTGTCACTTTTTCCCCTCGATCCCTTGGTGCCTCGATGCCTTGATGCCTCAATACTAATAAAACCTACTTCTCCGAGATCCTCTGCTGCATCCAGTCAAATTCATGCCCCAGTAATTCGAATAGCTCTTCATTGGGTTTTTGGAAATATGATCTTAAGTAATCATACACTTCCTCACCCACTTTTTTCTTTTTCTTTGCTGTGTTCTTTGGTGTCAGATCTACATCAGCAAATGAGCTATCCACACCGAGAAAATCATAAATATCCGAAAGCACTTTCGGGGTGTTGCTGAAAAATTCCTCGCTGCTTCGTATCAAGACCTGTTCGCGGGAGAAGTACCGGAATAACCGGTCGAGTTGTTCTTTATATAATCCGCGTTTTTTATAAGAGTGCTCCCGGAATGCGGCACTTCTGTACGCTTCTTTTTTTATAATCGGTCCAAGTCTCTCCTCTTCTGCCTTAAGTGCCTCAAGGGTCGGAAGCGGCTCCCTGTTACGGTTTTCCGAGTGGAAATAATGGGAAATCGCTCTCTCCACGGGGTCTCTTAGCAGTATAATTATTTTAGCTTCCGGTATCACCTCTTTCATTCTTGCTGGTGCGGGTGGATTAAACATGTATCCCGGAGAAGCTTCAAAGGACAATTGATCCGCGCCCATTTCACCTTTTTTGGGAAAATGCGCCCGATAATACTTTTCTCCTTTTTGGTACACATCCGTTTTAGACTTTTTTCTGCCGTCAAAAAAGCGGATCTCCTTTTTAATAGAAGGTAGCAGCTGCGGGTGCTGTTCAAGATAGGAATAGAGGCTCGTGGTTCCGCCTTTTTGCGTGCCGGCAATGACAAAATCCGGCAGCACCCTTTTCTGTGCTGAAAGTCGTCGAATATGGAAGGTTATTTCTCTGATCAGCGTATGCATCGGCATTTTTCGTATTCTTTCGGGAATACTACTGCATTTTTTAAAAACATCATACCTCTTTGTTGAGGGACTCGCAGGTTTTGCGTGAAGTTTCTTCGGTTGCTGTCAATAAACCGGGAAGTACACAGAGTAGTGCCCTGTGAACTCGTCAGCCCACTATTGAGTGGGCAGACGAGGATTGCTCTATTAATTCGTCAGCCTACTGAGAAGTAAAATCCCGAACGAGCCAAAGGCGATTTTCGGGGTGGGCTGACGAAGGTTTTTACACTTTTTCTGCTTTTTCGCTGCTGAGGGCGGTAACGGAGACGGTATTGACGATATCTTCCCAGGTGCAGCCGCGTGAGAGGTCGTTCATCGGTTTGTTCAGACCTTGAATGATCGGACCGGTTGCTGATGCGCCCGCGAGGCGCTCGGTGATTTTGTAGGCGATATTGCCGGCATCAATATTCGGAAATATGTACACATTTGCCCGGCCTGCAACTTCTGAACCAGGAGCTTTGCGTTGGGCTATCGACGGTACATAGGCGGCATCAAACTGGAGCTCGCCATCAACCTTCAAATCACTGCGACGCTCTTTGACCTGTTCCAACGCATTCACGACAAGCTGACTGCGCTCATGACGGGCGCTGCCTTTTGTTGAGAATGAAAGCATCGCCACACAAGGCTCTTCGCCGGTTAGCCGCTGATGTGTATCTGCTGAATCCGCGGCTATTGTAGCCAGCTGCGCTTCATCCGGATAAGGAACTACAGCGCAATCCGCAAATGTGAGCAGCTTTTCATCCATGGTGTGCATCAAAAAGATACTCGAAACAATATCAGAATCCGGCTTGAGTCCGATAACCTGAATCGCCGCGCGCAGAACATCTCCGGTAGTATTAACCGCTCCTGCTACGCAGCCATCAGCTCGGCCGATAGCAGCCAATCCGGCGGCGTAAAACAGGGGGTTTTTGCACAACTCATATGCTTCTTCCGAAGTTAAGCCTTTATGTTTGCGCTTGTTATAAAGGTGTTCAGCAATTTTTTCCCTGTCGGCATCTTCTTCAAATTGACAGTAATCAATATCCTTTGGCAGGTTTAGACCCTCCTGGTCAGCAATTGCGTTTATTTTATCTTTTTCACCTACCAATATCACATTGCTAATGCCCTCTTCAGCTATCAGAGCGGCCGCTTTAAGAATCCTGATATCCTGGGACTCCGGCAGTACAATTGTTGTTCCGGCCAACTTGGCCTTGTATCGCAACTGATTTATAAAGTCCATAACTGTCTCATTTTTTAGTCAATCAAAATAATAATACCTAATATTGCCAACGCCATACCCGCTATCTGGAGTCGGGTGATTTTATCCTGCCAATATAATTTACCAAGCAGCGCTCCACCGATTACAATTAAAATGTTAACTGCAGAGTAAATTACAGTTCCATCGGCGTGCTGCAATGCTCTAATTAAAAAAACTGATGTAAATAAATTCGGAACGCCAACGGCTAAACCGAGTTTTACGTGTTCAAAAGAAAGACCTTTTATACCCCTGTAAATTACCACTGTTATACCAATCAAAAAAGAGGAAAGAAACACCAAGCCCATATAGTGAGCCTCAGTTGCTGATCCCAAACCCTCTTCTTCAAAGATTTTTTTGGATGCATCGGCTATTCCGGTAAACAGAAACAGCAACAACAGAAGCCAATGGCTGCTGACATTGCGAACTTGTACATTCCACCGGGATGCTACCAGCATCAAAAGTGCGGTTATGATGGCGATTACACCTATTATCCTGAGGATTGTCACCGGCTCATGATACAACAGGATTGATAACAATACCGGTATCAAAAGCGATAGGCGCATTGCCGCTACTGATACGCCCACACCGTTATCATAAATGGATTTGCTGTACACAAAGAAATTGGCGATAAAGAAAATACCTACCACAAAGGCAAGCAGCCACATCCAGGGAGGAAAACCCGGCATCACCGGTTCGCCGCTGACCGCATTCATGAATATGGCAATAGTTGTCGCCACAAAATAGTTTACGGTGATCACCATAAGCGTATCCAGGCCTCTGTGTTCCACGAGTTTGAGGAAATGCGCAATCAAAAGCGCACACCCCACACTTAGCAGCAAATAAATAAGGCCTGCTAAACTCATGTTACTGAGGTCTCTCTCTTAGCCAGTTGATTTCAGTATCCCCGAATATAGACGGGTCCTGGGAGCGGTCATGAAGGCGTCTGGATGTAAATGTTACATTGCGCTCTACGGACCTGAACAACTCATTCAATGTGATATTCTCATCCCGCATAGCCTGGAAAAAATAGTAAGTAAAGATGCCGTAAAAATTATTTATCCGGCCGTCAGCGGAACGGTACTGTCCGTTTTTTTGATCGGAGCGTGCCGCAAATATCACTGCATTTGAGCTCTCGGTGTTCACAAAAGAGCCGGCAAGATCGCGCAGACGTATTTCAGAAGCATATTGATCTGCAAGATTTAAAGTATCGTTTACCGAAGAACCCATAAAATCCGTATCCAGCACAACAGTAGTTGTTGCTGATTCAACCCCGTCCAGTGCGGATAGCCAATCTTTGACTCCTATTCTGTTTTCAGCAGGTTCTTGTGAGTCAAAATCAGTGGGAAGCAGATAGGCCTGGTTTTCGGCGTCGGAATCGGCAAGCCCATGCCCGATGTAATAGATGATAAAATGAGTTGAGTCTGAGGAAGCCAACTCATCAAGGTAATTCAGATTATCTTCTGAAAAAACATCCACAGCCTCTTCGTAGGTCAGGTCTCTATCGACCAACACCCGGTTTTCCGGCACTCCCAAGCGTATTTCGGCATAATTCGAAATCAATTCAATAGTTCGCTCTGTGTTATCGATATGATCTATTGTAGTGTCTTCATAATTTGAATTTGCCCAGATAATCACGTTGATGTCTTCGGTTTCGGGAAGCGTATCAGGTTGCGGGATGTCACGCTCAATTTCAAGCGCGCCGAAAGCTTCAGAACCATCCACAAGTTCATCATCTCTGGCCAGTGCACCACTTTTCCAAACTTTCCGGCTTTCCTCTTTCAGGATGAAGCCACTGGTTCCACCTCTCTGCACGGCAAACCAGTTATCATCTTCGGTTTCCTCAAGTGGCAACCGCTCTCCTGCGGATATATTCGCTATGATATCATCCTGTTCATCCGGGCCGGTTCTTACCGGAACATTTTCTGAAGTTGCTTCAACAAACTGTTGCATAAAATCCGAAACCGGAAAACTGTAACCGTAAGAATCCCCGTCATATTCAAAACGCACATTAATATCGGCAGGCTCCTCCGCTCTGAATTCCTCGACATCTAAAACCTCCAGAAGATTAATATTAATCACGCCGCCTGAAATCTCAACCTCACTGTTTTCCATGTAGAGCATTTCATCATCGTAAACCTGTACGGTAAGCGTGTCATCTCTTTCGGTGAGAACGGTGTCACGCCTTTCCACCGATCCGGTTTGTGATAAGAGTTTTTTACTACCGGTTGGCTGCATTTCACCTTCAGGTTTCATACTCAGTACTGAGGCGACAGTCAGTACTCCGGCGGAAGAATTCAGCATAATCCTTTGATTTTCACTGATATCCTCTCCATGAATCAGATCGGTGTTGGCAACTGTGGCAAGCGCTGCGGAAGATGCAACCCCAAGACCCAGTAACCAGTAGCGAGGACGGTACTGCTGTACATATTTACGAGATTTGAGGTATTGCGGATATATGTTATCCCTGATTTCGTATACATCCAATGATACTACCGGAGCGTCGGCTGTTGGTTTCTCAGCTAACTCAAACTGAAACTCCTTTGACTGTAACGACGCTTCCGAATCATCAATAACCTCTTCCTCATCAACAACCCAACGGGTACTGGTGCACCCGGCCAGCAGGCCAATAAAGGTTACACCCAGTATCAATTTGGCGAATACGTTCATATGATTGTTGAATCTGAAAGTTCCCGGGGATCTGCGAGCATCGTGTGACAAGTATCACAAACGCCGGTTTTCAGGTAACAGTATCGACTTGTTTAAATCCAGGGAGACTGAAGCGACGCTGTTGCGATTTTAGCCGCATCCTTGGCGATAACCAGCTCCTCATTCGTCGGGATGACGTAAACATCAACCTCAGATTTTTCATGGCTGATTTTTGTTTCTTCTTCCGGATCAGCCGATTCATTTTTTTCGGTATCTATTACAACCCCGAGATGTTCAAGATCAGCCAGCGCTTTGGCCCGGATATACGGAGAGTACTGACCGATACCGGCAGTCATTATAATCGCATCACAGCCATTCAATGTAGCGAAATAGGTGCCGATGTACTGCTTGATCCGGTAGCAAAAAGCTTCGATAGCCTGGCGGCAACGCCGGTCTCCGTCATCTGCTTCCTTGATCAGGTCACGCATATCCGCGGCAAATCCGCTTAGGCCAAGAAGTCCGCTGTGCTTATTCAACAACGCATGTACGTTGTTAAGCGACAGCTCCTCCTTCTCAATAAGATAAAAGAGAATTGACGGGTCAACATCGCCTGACCGCGTTCCCATGATCAACCCGGAGAGTGGCGTGAAACCCATGCTTGTATCAACGGAATGCCCGTCTTTAATCGCAGTTATCGAAGCGCCGTTACCAAGATGGCAGCTTATTACACGGGTACCCTTACGTTGCTCATTAATCTTTTTAAAATATTGACGGCTTACATAATAATGGCTGGTGCCATGGAATCCATATTTACGGATCCGATAGCGCCGGTAAAGCCGGTTGGGAATACCGTACATGAACGCTTTATCCGGAAGCGTCTGATGAAATGCCGTATCAAATACCGCTACATGCGGCACATCCGGAAGCTGTCGGCGCGCCGCCTGAATTCCTTTAAGATTAGGTGGATTATGAAGCGGAGCGAGATCGATAGCCTGTTCAATAGCTTCCACTACGGTATCGTCGATCAGCACCGAATCTTTAAACGTTTCGCCACCGTGAACGACCCTGTGGCCTACCGCCTCAATGTCAGATTTACTGCGTACGATCCCGTTCTCGGAATCCATCAGGTAATCCATAATAATTTTGAGCGCGGACTCATGGTTCTCAACCACCGCCGTATCTTTAATTTCCTTGCCGCCGGGCGGTAAGTGTTTGGTAATAGCAGTTACCGCTCCTATGCGTTCAACTGATCCGGAGCAAATCGACTCTTCATCTTCTGAATTAAACAGTTCATATTTCACGGATGAACTACCGCAGTTAATCACTAATACTTTCATAATAAGCAGACCTTTAGATTAAAAATAATAAATACTTCCAAAACCCAGGATAGGTTTTAATTCTGTAAATGATTGCTCTGTGTTTGAATCGTAAAACCAAAATGGCAGATCAAAACGTATTTGAAACCCCCTTTCCCGGCCGAGATAATCGGGGATATTTGTTGATACTTCAAAACCTACACCGGCATCTACCAACAGCACCGATGAAAATCCACGGCGCGACAATATCCCTGTATCATTAAAAAAATATGATGAAAATTTAATGAATTCGCCGGCCACAGGAATAGATTGAATCCAACTATTGACCGGATTAGGAAACTCCAGTTCCAGGTTTAAGGATGATATGGCATCAGTCGTTGGTCCGGTGGGATCAGGAATAACATCAGCCGGCCGGTTGATATCATTTAAATCAGCTTTGCGGGATTCAGCTTCCATATCCATAAACCCCCGCAGGTTGGCTCCGCCGGCTTTGTGAAAGAATCCCTCCCGAAACCATGATGGCGGCAATGTTCCCCGGGCACGTGTTAATCTGGAATCCTGGAAATCAATCAGCGAAGCGCCGGCCAGCCCAAGGTTGTATTCCGGTGGTGCATCCTCGTTTACCCAACCGGCATAAGCGTGAATATTAGCTGCAAGACCCGCGAACAGATCAACTCTGTCCTGAGCTGAAAAGTCGAATCTTGCAAACGGAGAAGTATCCAAGCCACCCGGTGAAACACGCAGATCTATCTTAACTGCAGAGCTGCGATGCCAGTCGGCCCATTGCTGATAAACGGCCGTTATGCGGATGATATCGGTCCACCCTTCGCTCCACAAATGAGGATATAACTGATACTCAGAATCGTACATTTCATGGGCATAATATTCAGACTGAAATGACCAGATATTTTGTTCTGCTTCATCCTTGTTTTGCCACCTTAAACCCGCACCATGTTGCTGAAAGCCATCTCTGTAAGCTGAGTTCAGGTTGATGCCTGACCGCTCGAAACCGGCCCTGCTCAACAGCGTGTGTCTGTAATTTGCACGGTAATTAAAAGTGGGTTCTAAATCACTGGTTCCTATTAAAATGCCGGCATCAAAAAAATGCGGGCCTTCATCGATTCTCCCGAACTGCCTGAATCCAAATTGCGCGCCAACCTGTACTCCATCCAATGAGTTATACCAGAGATCGGGAACAAGCCTGAACTCATAATTTTCCGTTTCTGCAATCTGGCTTTTCCCTGTTTGAGGAAAAATCAAAAAGACAAATAGCGAGAACAGAACCGCGCAGGTTATTCGGATATGGTGTCGATCAGCCAATCTTCAGATATTCGGTTTTGTAAGAGGATGTCGTTCATCCATGTAACAATTTCTATTTGTCGGGGCCAGAGCAGGTGTTTTCCGGCTTCCCCGGCAGAAAACCATGCGAAGGTTTCGTGCTCATAATTTAACACTATTTCACGATCTTTGGGCAATTCAGCACCAAAAGCCACAACATGTTGAATTGTATCGGTTTGGTGCTCATAAAAGGTATTCACAAGCGGCACAGACCAATATGCAAGCGGGTAACCGCCGGTTTCTTCCCTGAATTCACGCAATCCTGCCCGGGATCGTGTTTCATTCTCCTTAACTTTGCCGCCTATCATCCGCCACTGCCCCGGGTAAATCACATCCGTGGATCGTTTAAAAAGCAGGAACTCCACATTGTTTCCCTCAATGCAGTATGGATATACATCGATCAGCTTTTTGTTTTGGGGGTTCGGGTTATCCATCACTGATGTTCAATCTCTTGCCTGAAATACCTGTAGGTCTCCCTAAGCCCGTCTTTACGGGCGGTTTTCGCTTTCCAGCCCAGCACCTGTTCCGCAACTGTCGTATCCGGCCGGCGCACTTTAGGGTCTTCCTCCGGCAGCTCTTTGTAAGTTATTTTGCTGTTGCTGCCACTCAGCTCAAGGATCTCTTGGGCAAGTTTCAGCACAGATACTTCTTCCGGATTTCCGATATTCACCGGTTCATTGTATCCGGATTTCGTAAGCCGGTATATGCCCTCAACCTGGTCATCCACATAACAGAGAGAACGGGTTTGGGAACCATCGCCGTAAACCGTGATATCATCCCCCTTAATCGCCTGACGCATAAAATTCGGCAGTGCGCGCCCGTCACCAATTCTCATACGCGGTCCATAGGTGTTGAAAATCCGGGCAATTCGCGTATCAATATTATGATACCGGTGGTAGGCCATCACCAGTGCTTCGGCAAATCTTTTGGCTTCATCGTACACCCCTCGCTTACCCACCGGATTAACGTTACCCCAATAAGTTTCAGGTTGGGGATGAACTTCCGGATCGCCATAAATCTCGCTGGTAGATGCCAATAAAAAAGTCGCCCCTTTTGATTTAGCCAAACCAAGCGCTTTATGCGTGCCCAATGAGCCTACTTTGAGGGTTTGAATCGGCATTTCAAGATAATCGACCGGTGAGGCAGGCGATGCAAAATGGAGTATGTAATCGAGCTTTCCGCCTACATGGAGATATTCGGTCACATTATATTTGATGAAACGGAATCGCTTATGGCCGAACAGGTGCTCGATATTTTTTTCCTGTCCAGTAGAAAGATTATCCATGCATATTACTTCATAGCCCTCATTCAGGAATTTATCACATAAATGAGAGCCCAGAAAACCGGCTCCCCCGGTAATGAGCACACGCTCAGGCATGGATAGTTTTATCCAGATTTACACTCTCACGACCAACGCTGATGTAGGTCAGCCCCGCTTCTTCAGCATCCCGCAGATCATACAGATTTCTGCCATCAAAAATCACCGGTGATTTCATCCGGGTTAAAAAGCGGTCAAAACTGGGGCGGCGAAACTCATTCCACTCGGTGCAAACTACAAGGGCATCAGCTCCATCAAGTACCTTGGTCTGATCTTCGCAAAATTCAATTTTGCTGCTGTCTTCTCCAAATGCAGCTTTGAATGTTTCCACAGCTTCAGGATCATAAGCCTTGACATTGGCCCCCATATCTAAAAGCTTTCGGACGATGTAAAGTGACGGAGCCTCACGGACATCATCGGTTTCAGGCTTGAAAGACAATCCCCAGACACCGAAAGTTTTGCCCTTAAGATTCTCGTTGTAGAACAGCTTCATCTTTTCGATAATCGACAGTTTCTGCCTTTCATTTACAGATATAACAGATTTCAAGATGCTGAAATCATAGTTATTTTGCCGTGAAGTATATTCAAGCGCCTGAACATCTTTGGGAAAACAGCTCCCTCCGAATCCAATGCCTGCAAACAGAAAACGCTTTCCAATTCTTGAGTCGCTGCCCATTCCGCGCCGCACATTATCAACATTGGCGCCCACCCTTTCACTAATGTTGGCGATCTCATTCATGAAGGTAATTTTCGTGGCAAGAAAAGAGTTAGCGGCATATTTGGTGAGCTCGGCACTTTTCGGATCCATTTCTATGATGGGATTTCCGCTTCGCACAAAAGGTTCATAAAGTGATTTTATCACTTTTGTAGCTCGTTCACTGTTGCTGCCGATGATAACCCGCTCGGGTTTCAGAAAATCATCCACCGCGGCCCCTTCGCGTAAAAACTCGGGATTGGAAACCACGTCCACATTTTGAGATGAATTGGCATCGAACGTCATTTGAACTTTCTCAGCAGTTCCTACAGGCACCGTACTTTTGTTGACGATAACTTTATAATCATCGATCACTCCGGCAATCTGCTCTGAAACCTGCAAGACGAAGCTCAGGTCAGCCTGGCCATCGGCTCCCGGAGGAGTTGGAAGACAAAGAAAAATCACCTCCGCCTGTTTTACCGCACTTTCAAGATCATCCGAAAAAAACAGTCTGTTTTCACGAACCGAGCGATCGAATAACAGTTTCAATCCCGGCTCATAATGTGGAATTTCTCCGTTTCTGAGCCGGCGCAACTTTTCCGGATCATTGTCTACACAGATCACATCATTACCGGAATCGGCAAAGCAGGTGCCGCTTACCAATCCCACATACCCCGTACCAATAACTGCTAATTTCATGTAACTCCTACCGGTTTATATCTTTGATTTCGAGCTCAAGTTTTCCGGCGGGAACATCAACTTCCACCGTTTCGCCGACTGATTTGCCCATTAAGGCGCTTCCAATCGGGGAATCTACCGAAATTTTACCTTGCTCGAAATCGGCTTCATCTTTGGATACAAGGGTATAAGATACTTCTTTTTGTGTTTTTTTGTTTAAGACCGTGACAGTGGACAAAACATAAACTTTGGAATCATCCATTTTTTTCTCATCCAAAACCCTGGAGTTTGATAGTGTTTGCTCCAGTTCAGCTATGCGCTTTTCGAGATACCCCTGCTCTTCTTTGGCGGCATCATATTCAGCGTTTTCGCTCAAATCACCGTGAGAGCGGGCTTCCTCTATTTTCTGAGCCACTTCTCGACGCCCTTTTGTGGTCAATTCTCGATGTTCATCTTTGAGCTTTTTGTATCCTTCCGGAGACAGATAATTTTTTTTCACGGTTAACTTCCTTTTAACTTTTTAACTTGAAAACTTTGATAATTCATCACCTTCAGACCGGTCTCTACCGGTCAGGCAGCGTACAAAAACGTTTATTTAAACAGAATCTTATAGCTTCCGGATTTCGGCAGAACCCGTTTCTGCATCCGGAAATTACCCCGAAATTTACTGATCTTCCACAGTAAGATTTTATAATGCAATCAGAAACGTAATTGACAATATGAAAAGAATTGTTTTATCGAAAAATCACTTGGTCCCACACATCGCAAATCGTACATCGTATATCGTCAATCGTAAATCTCTATGTGCAGGCTCAGGCTTGGCGCACTGCTACTCCGCGATTTATAACAATGGTAAAACCCTGCGAGCTGAAAAGAATTACGACGTACGATTGACGATTTGTGATTTCAGATTGCTGGACGAGGCCCGTACATCGCAAATCGTACTTCGTATATCTTCAATCGTAAATCCCTTTGTGCCGGCTTAGGCTTGGCGTACTGCTACTCCGCGATTTATAACAATGGTGAAAACCTGCGAGCTGAAAAGAATTGCGACGTACGATTGACGATTTGTGATTTTAGATTGCTGGATGAGACCAACCGGCCGGTCAGCCCGGCATGATTAATATGAACTACTCGTTTTGAATCTGAATAATCTTAAATTTAACTGTAGCATTCATGGATACTGACACAAATCACTTTCAATGACCATTCAAAAACGCACAACAAAAGAAATTCTCAAGCAAAACCGCGCGCGAACGGTACCGCCTCTGCTGCAGAAAACTTCAATCTGGTTGCATGATATACGCAGCCTTTATAATGTAGGCTCAGCGTTTCGCACGGCAGATGCATTCGGTATCAAAAAAATTCATTTATCCGGATATACGCCGCATCCGCCGCGGCCGGAAATTTCGAAAACCGCACTCGGAGGCGAAGAATACGTTTCCTGGGCAGCACACGGTAATTCCGTGGATGCATTGAAAAAACGAAAAGAAGAAGGAGAACACCTGGTAGCCGTGGAACAAACCCGGCAAAGCAGGCCGATTCATCAGTTTATACCGCCAAAGGATACCGGCGTCTGCCTCGTATTCGGAAGTGAAGTTACCGGACTTGACGGCGATTTACTGGAGCTTTCGGATGAATGTGTTGAAATACCTCAATTTGGCGAAAAACATTCCTTTAATGTCTCGGTGACCATAGGTATGGTTTTATATCACGTTTACATGATTAGTTTATCACAAACATGATAAAATGCTTTAATTGGTCATCTATGTTGCTTATCATGCCGGGATAATAATTTCAATCAGGCAATCTTGAACAGACAAGGCTCTGCCTGTGTTTATTCAAATAATTTACAACACCCAATTTCAATAATTATTAGCCAATGGCCAAACGTACACTTGTAACCTCCGCTCTGCCTTATGCTAACGGGCCTCTGCACCTGGGGCATATTGCCGGAGCATATCTGCCCGCCGACCTTTATGTGCGTTATAAGCGATTAAAAAAAGATGATATCGTGTTTATTTGCGGGTCTGATGAACATGGGGTTCCCATTACGCTCGCGGCCGATAAAGAAGGTGTAGAGCCCGAAGATATTGTCGATAAATTCCACCATTTAAATTCGCAATCGTTTGAAAAGCTGAACATCTCCTTTGATTATTTCGGCCGTACAAGCTCGAAAGTTCATCATCAGACATCCCAGGATTTTTTTAAAAAACTTTATGATGAGGGAGTATTCAGGCAAAAAAGCCAGGATCAGTTATATGATCCGAAAGCTAATATGTTTTTGCCGGACCGATATGTGCAGGGTACCTGCCCGTCGTGCGGGTATGAGAGTGCGTATGGTGACCAGTGCGAAAAATGCGGCACTTCGCTCTCTCCTACCGAGCTGCAAAATCCAAAAAGCGTAATTACCGGTGAGACTCCCGAATTCCGTCAAACCGAACATTGGTTCTTGCCCCTGGATGATTTCCAGAGCTGGCTCGAAGAGTGGATCGACAGCCGCAACAACTGGAAGTCCAATGTGGTAGGTCAATGCAAAAGCTGGCTCAATGAAGGATTAAACGAGCGGGCTGTGACCCGGGACCTCAACTGGGGAGTTCCGGTGCCGCTGCCTGATACGGAAGGCAAGGTGCTCTATGTTTGGTTTGATGCTCCCATTGGTTACATCTCAGCTACCAAAGAATGGGCCGAGCAGCAAGGTGATCCCGAAAAATGGAAAACCTACTGGCAGGATGAAGAAACCAGCCTGATTCACTTTATTGGCAAAGATAACATCGTATTTCACTGCCTGATGTTTCCGTCTATGCTCAAAGCTCATGGCGATTTTGTGCTGCCTGAGAATGTGCCGGCCAATGAATTTCTGAATCTGGAAGGAAAAAAACTCTCGACTTCAAGGGGTTGGGCTGTTTGGCTTCATGAATATCTCGAAGAGTTTGATCCTGATTTGCTTCGGTATGTGCTTGGAATCGGCCTGCCCGAAACCCGCGACTCCGACTTTTCCTGGAGTGATTTTCAAAGTCGCGTAAACGGCGAGCTGGCAGATATTCTCGGAAATTTTGTATTCCGCACTCAGTCGTTCCTTAATAAATATTTTGACGGTGAAGTACCGCCGTTAGTTAATCCAACTGATCGGGACAACCAGGTACTTGAAGAGATTAACAATGCCCGCGATCATATCGGGCAGCTTTATGAGGATTTCCGTCTAAAAGAGGCGGTTTATCAAACGATGAATCTGGCGCGGCTGGGCAATAAATATTTTACCGAAACCGAGCCGTGGCACCTTCGCAAAACCGATATGGAACGCTGCGGCACGGTGTTGCATGTATGCGCACAAATCACCGGCGCCCTCTCGGTATTGTTCGCGCCGGTGCTTCCCGGAAAAATGAAGCAGCTCCAGGAAGATTTTAACATCGACTATGCAGACTGGAACGAAGTCTCCGACTCCTACCTGATTGAAGGGCACAAAATCAGTAAAGGAGAAATTCTCTTCCAGAAACTGGAGGATGAAGTTATTGAAAAGCAGCGTAGTCTGCTCAAAGAGCGCTCAGGTCAAGCACCCGTCGAAGACATTCCGGAACTGAAGGAAAATGCTTCTTTTGAGGACTTCGCCAAGCTTGATCTCCGCGTAGGAGAAGTCATAACGGCTGAGCCGATACCTAAATCAGACAAGCTGCTGAAACTGGAAGTGGACATAGGGCTGGAAACAAGAACCCTGATTGCCGGAGTTGCTCAGCAATGTGCTCCTGATGACCTGGTTGGCCAAAAAGTTTGTGTAGTGGCAAACCTTAAACCCAAAAAAATAATGGGAGTGAAAAGTCAGGGAATGGTGTTAATGGCTCAAGATCCCGGCGAAAAGCTGTTTTTTATCTCGGCGGATGCGCCAATCGGCAGTGTAATTAAATAGTCGGTGTAAATACATTATAAGCAGGTTGTTCTGCGTTTGTAACGGATGAAACTCATAACCCTAACCCTTACAATGCAGAACCCAAAAAGGCTTTTGAAGAAGTAAAGTTTTTAACATGTGAAGGAGTCAGAAAAAAAGAATTTACACACTTAGCAGTTAATATGTCTTCTCTTCTTGACTCCACGAGCTTTTTTAATTCTTTATTTATTTTTTGACAATGAATTCAGGCAAATGGTAAATTTTCCGCCAAACTGGTCGGAAAATAAATTGTAAATATTTAAATGACTACTCAAACGGCAACAACTCCGAAAAAGCAATCAAAAACAAAATTTGACCGAACTCACGATCTATCATTTGGATGCAAGGCAGACCACTCCAAAGCTTCGTTTCGACTGTTTGCTCCGCGAGCAACTGAAGTAAAAATTGAAATATTCGAATATTATGAAGATGCTTCCGGCGAAGTGTATGACATGGAGCATATGGAAGACGGCATATGGCACCTTGAGATAGAAGGCGATTTTATCGGATGTTTTTACGGATATTACGTTAAGGATAGCAGGAAACCGGATTTTATTCAATCTCGATATCTGCTGGCCGATCCTTACAGCCGCCATGTCGCTTCAACTAACCATTTCCACCGGCATGCCAAAACAATGATCATCAATGAAGAGCCTTTTGACTGGGAAGATGATCAATTTATCCCGATAGAAGATCCGAGGGACCTGATAGTTTATGAGGCACACCTCAAAGATATGACCATTCATCCTTCAGCGGATTGTCAGGATGCAGGTAGCTACAAAGGTTTTATAGACCCGGAAGGTTACGGTGGAGTGAACCACCTTAAACGCCTCGGTGTAAACGCGGTTGAACTTCTGCCTCTGCAAAACTTCGCTGGTTTTGAGCCGCCTTATAAACATAAAACCAAAGATGGATTCCAAAATCTCTGGAATCCTTACGGTCGCAATCATTGGGGCTACATGACCAGTTTCTTCTTTGCACCTGAAACCATGTACGCTTCCAATGGTACTACGGAAATAGGCAAGTTAAACGGTTTGGATACAAGATCAGCGCATGATTTAAAAGAAATGGTGAAAGGACTGCACAAAGAAGGGATTGCCGTTATTCTCGATGTCGTTTACAATCACGTTTCACAATATGATTTGAATCCGCTTAAGTTTATTGACAAAGCGTATTATTTCCGTTTGGATGACCAATGGCATTTCACCAGTCAAAGCGGCTGTGGCAACGATTTCAAAACCGAATCTCCGATGGCGAGGAAGCTTATCGTCGAGAGTATCAAGTACTGGATTCGGGAGTACCATATCGACGGTTTCCGGTTTGATCTGGCTAACCTGATCGATCGCGATACGATTGATGAGATAAAACAGGAAGCGCAGAAGCTAAATCCCCACGTTGTTCTCATAGCCGAGCCCTGGGGCGGCGGCTACGATCCTACTGATTTTTCAAAACGCGGATGGCCGGCCTGGAATGACCAAATCAGAAACGGCGTAAAAGGGTCTGATCCCGTTCATGACAAAGGTTTTATTTTCGGTTCCTGGCAGGGAGAAACCTCACGCGAAGCCCTTGAAAACTTTGCCAGAGGAACCTTGCTTGGTCATGGAAACGGACGGTTTGAAAAACCTGAGCATAGCGTTAATTATCTCGAATCGCATGACGGTTACACGCTTGGCGATTTTATCCGGATAGGCCTGAATCCGGAACTCGCGGACAAGGTGATCAAAGACAAGGAAGAGCATATTAAATTATCTGAGGAGGAGCTTAAGATATCCAAACTTGCCGCTTTATACCTGTTCTCCTGCCAGGGAATTACCATGATCCATGAAGGTCAGGAGTGGGCTCGCTCTAAAGTTATTGCCAAAACATCTGCTCCGGATCCCAACCAGGGTAAAATGGATCACAACAGTTATGAAAAAGACAATTCCACCAATCACCTCAACTATGACGAGATATCCCTTAACCAGCGGCTCTTTAATTTCTACCAGGGCCTGATCCACCTGCGCAACTGCTCACCTGCCCTTCGCCGAGCCAAACCGGAAGAAATTTCAATAATTGACAATCATGATGCCTTGCATCTGACATTCCGTATTAAAGGTGAATCAAGCGGTGATCGTTATGATTACCTGGTATCCCTTAACGGCAACCGGGATGCCCACAGGGTGCTTCATCTGCCTGCCGGTTTTTGGGAGATGGTAGTCTCTGCCAAGAGCGCTTCCTGCTACAAACTGGCGGAAATAAGCGGCACACTTAAAATTCCGGAAACAAGTGGTGTTATGTTTCGGAAGTTGAGAGAGTAAACTGAAACAACCATTCTGATTCTGATTGATATTCTCCCCTCTTGTTCTTATAGTTGCACCTTTCAAGTCATGTGTGGACTGAATTTAACAACGTCATACTTTTTGACTGTGCATCTTTGAACTTAAAGTGAGGAATTGTGGCTAACGAAACTACAACACGGGGTAACTGGAACACAAAAATCGGCTTTATCCTGGCCGCGGCCGGGTCCGCGGTAGGTCTCGGTAATATCTGGCGATTCCCTTATGTAGCCGGTGAAGGTGGTGGTGGTCTGTTTGTACTGATTTATCTGTTTTTTGTGATTTTTATCAGTGTGCCCTATCTCTACGCTGAGCTCTCGCTTGGTCGGCATACCCAGCGAAACCCTTTCGGTGCTTTTAAATCAATCACCGGCAACTCGCTCTGGAAATACGTCGGTGGCTTTTTTATTCTGATCGCTCTCATTTTTCTGAGCTATTACAGTGTAATCGCCGGATGGGCTGTCGGGTATATCGCCCGCGACGTGATTGCCGCAGATATGGGGTTTGGAGAATTTATCGCCGACTGGACGCTCGTCCTCCCGCTGATGGCGATCTTTATGGCCGTAACCGCTTATGTGGTAACCGGGGGCATCTCCCAGGGGATTGAACGCTGGGTGAAACTGCTGATGCCCATTCTGGTGATTCTTATGATCATTATTATCATCCGGTCGGTTACTCTCGAAGGAGCCTCCGAAGGTATAGCATTTTATCTCAGTCCCGATTTCTCTGCACTTTCGGGTGGTGTCGTTATGACGGCCATGGGTCAGGCTTTCTTCTCACTTAGTCTTGGGATGGGAGCGATGATCACCTACGGGTCGTATCTGAAGAAAAACGAAAACCTGGTATCTGCAGGCGGTTATGTCGCATTTTTTGATACCACCATCGCTATCATGGCCGGATTCATGATCTTTCCCGCTGTCTTCGCAATGGGCATGGATCCGCAGGAAGGGCCAACCCTCGTGTTTAGTGTACTGCCCCAAGTTTTCGGCGGGATGACACTCGGCGGGCTGGTCGGCATCCTCTTTTTTACATTGCTGTCAATCGGCGCGCTTACATCCAGCATCTCGCTTCTGGAGATAGTGGTTTCCTACTTCATCGATGAAAGGAAGTGGTCCCGCAAAAAATCGGTTATAACAATCGGTATTCTGGCATTTACTATCGGAATTCCCTCGGCGCTTTCACAGGGTGCTGTTAGCTGGCTCTCTGATATGAGCTGGCTTTTCGGTGATGAAGGCATTCTTGGGCTCGGCCCGAATAATTTTCTTGATGTAATGGATTATTTCTTTGGCAGCCTGTTCCTGGCTATCGGCGCCTTCCTTGCGTGCCTTTATGTAGGATGGGTTTGGGGTGCCGATAAAGCAGTGCTGGAAGTTAAGCAAGGCAGTGCCATAACAGCTAAGTTGATGAGCTTTTGGATATTTATGATACGTTATATCTGCCCGCTTGTCATCTTTGTTTCACTGGTTTTCATGGTTTACGGACAATTGGGTTAATGGCAGCTACGATACCGGCAGTCAGCTCATTACTGAATTTGCAGCGCGGCCAATTCAGTAATGAGCTGACTGCAATTCATTGTGATAATTATGCATTAAGGTTGATATGGTACCATCCTGATTGATAAATTTTCACAATGATACTAAAAGTAAAGTGGTTTGCCATCGTTGAGCCCGTGCGATAATTACACATTTTGGCGGGTTGTTCCCCATTCTGTGTTATGCTATCTTAGCAGGAATAATATTAAACACAGTTAAAAACTTTTTATGCCCAAAGTAGACACATCAGATTTTCGTAATGGCCTCACTATCCGCATGAATGGTGAGATCTATACTATTCTTGAATTCCTTCATGTAAAACCGGGAAAAGGTGGTGCATTTGTGCGAACCAAATTAAAAGGCATCACTACCGGAAAGGTTCTGGATAAAACGTTTCGTGCCGGCGAAAATGTTGAAGCGGTTCGAGTTGAACGCCGCCCTTATCAATATTTATACAATGACGGGGATATATATCACTTCATGCATAATGATACATTCGAGCAGATAACTATCGGTAAGAAGCAAATCAACAGAGCCGAATTTCTCAAAGAAAGTGAGACGGTTACGGTTGTGGTAGATGCTGATAAAGAAGAAATCTTGTTTGTAGAGCCGCCCGATCATGTAGTACTGGAAGTAACGTCTACGGAACCGGGATTGCGCGGCGACACTGCACAAGGAGGGAACAAACCCGCTACACTTGAAAGCGGTGCTTCCATCCAGGTTCCACTGTTTATAAATCAGGGTGATCGGGTAAAAGTTGACACTCGAACATCAAAATACATTGAACGCGTAAAGTCTTAATAATTCGGGGTATTATGGATCTAAAAGTGATCGAAAATCTACTGAACCTCATATCCGACAGCGACGTTAATGAGGTAACTATTGAAGAAGGTGAATTCAAGATTAAAATCAAAAAGAAGCCGGATGTGATCAATCAAGAATCGGGCGGATCGATGCCGATGATGTATATGCCTCAGCCGGGTGCGGAAATGCAAATGCCACAGGCACCACCACAACAGGCCTCCTCATCTGCTGCGGCAGATACCGATCAAAGCGAGGAGAAAAAGGAGGCAAAACAGGAAGAAGTATCTTCTGATACCCAAACGATTAAATCCCCTATAGTGGGAACATTTTATGAAGCCCCTTCTCCTGACTCAGATCCGTATGTAAATATAGGTGATGACGTATCTAAAGGTCAGACCCTTTGCATCGTTGAGGCGATGAAGATCATGAATGAGGTAGAATCCGAAGTTACAGGCAAAATCGTCAAGCGCTACGTGGATGAAGGGCAACCTGTAGAATACGAACAGCCTCTTTTCGAAATCGAACTCACCTCATAACAACACATATGTTCGACAAAATACTAATTGCCAACCGGGGGGAAATTGCCCTGCGTGTAATTCGCACGTGCAAGGAAATGGGAATCAAAACTGTGGCGGTTTATTCCACGGCAGATGCCAACAGTCTTCACGTAAAATTTGCGGATGAGGCGGTGTGTATCGGCCCACCATCTTCAACCGAAAGCTATCTGAAAGTTCCCCGATTGTTAGCCGCTGCTGAAATTACTAACGCCCAGGCTATACATCCAGGCTATGGTTTTCTTGCAGAAAATGCTGAGTTTTCAAGAATATGCAGTGAACATAATCTCAAATTCATTGGCCCCTCGCCCGTAATGATTGACAAAATGGGTGACAAAGCCCAGGCCAAAGCTCACATGATTGAAAGCGGGGTGCCTGTAGTTCCCGGGAATGAAGGCGAGTTAAGCGGACCTAAAGAAGCAAAAAAAATTGCCGCTGAGATAGGCTATCCCGTTATTCTTAAAGCTTCAGCCGGTGGTGGCGGTCGTGGCATGCGTATCGTCTGGGAAGAATCCGAGATGGATCGCCAGTATAATACAGCCCGGAACGAAGCGAAGACCGGCTTCGGCAATCCGGCTATGTACCTGGAAAAGTTTCTGGTACAACCCCGCCACATTGAGATACAGGTTATGGGGGATTCACACGGAAATGCCAGCCATTTCGGTGAACGCGACTGCTCGCTGCAACGCAGGCATCAAAAAGTGATTGAAGAGGCCCCCTCACCCATTATGACCAAAAAACTTCGTGAGAAAATGGGCCGGGCTGCCGTTAATGCCGCTGAATCAATCGGGTATGAGGGGGCTGGAACCATTGAGTTTCTGGTCGATAAAGACCGGAATTTCTATTTTATGGAGATGAATACCCGGATACAGGTTGAACATCCGGTTACTGAAGAAGTCACCAATACGGATTTGATCAAAATGCAGGTGGAGGTGGCCGCAGGAGAGCCACTACAGCAAAAAGAGCTCAAGATACGCGGCCATGCGATAGAATGCCGGATCAATGCTGAAGATCCGGAACACAACTTCCGGCCATCAGCTGGTGAAATTTCTGTATTTCATGTACCGGGAGGTCGCAGTGTTCGTGTCGATACTCACTCCTACTCCGGCTACCGCGTACCTCCGCACTACGACTCAATGATTGCCAAGCTGATTGTCAGCGCACCCAACAGGCTGCAGGCAATAGCACGGATGAAGCGGGCACTCGGAGAGTTCGTTATCCAGGGTGTAAAAACCAACATCCCCTATCACAAGCAATTAATGAATGATCCGAATTTTATAGACGGTAATTTCAACACCAAATATCTGGAAGAATCTTTTACATATAATCCTGAAAACCAATAATTACTATGAATTTTCCCGAAGATCTAAAATATACTCGTGAGCATGAATGGGTAAGAGATAACGGCGACGGAACCGTAACCGTCGGTATTACCGATTTTGCACAAAGCGAGCTGGGTGATATCGTATTCGTTGAAATTGACGAGAATGATGATGAAATAGCTAAAGATGATCCGTTTGGCACGGTTGAAGCAGTAAAAACCGTATCCGAACTTTACATGCCGGTAACCGGAAAAGTCACCGAAGTCAATAATAAGCTCGAAGATGAACCGGAGGTCGTTAACGAAGATCCTTATGGTGAAGGTTGGATGGTTAAAGTGGCCGTATCCAACAAAGAAGAACTGGATGAGCTATTGACTTCCGAACAATATCAGGAAATCATTTAGTAGCGGTATTTTTTGTGTTCTGACAGAAATTGACAGAAAATTTTTCCATTACTTCGTACCCGCCGTTTCCTAAAGAAATAATGAGTCAAAAGATGCCGGTACGTTAAGAAAATCAGGAGATTGACCGAACACCGGTTCAATTTCTTACCATCTTGACTTCCTGGCATCTTAACTTCTTTTCATCTTCAAAAATCCATTAGGGTATTGCTTTATCCGTGACAGGAAGATAATGGCTTCATACAAGAAACGCTGTGAGTCCATTCCCCGTTACAATATCATCTTTTATACCGGGTTACTAAGTTGCCCGAGACGTAAAATACTAACAAAATCAATTAAAAAAATTTTATGAGCTTTCTCCCTCAAACTGACGCTGACCGCGAATCTATGCTGGAAGCGATTGGTGCTGATAGTATTGAAGACCTGTTATCCAATATCCCGGAGGATGTGAGATACCGGGGAGATCTAAACCTGCCCCGGCAATTATCAGAATGGGAAGCGCTAAAAAGTATCAACCGGATTTCTGAAAAAAATTATTCAACTCAATCCAATGCCTGCTTTATTGGTGGCGGCGCTTACGACCATTTTATCCCTACCGCAATCGCTTCGCTGACGAGCAGATCTGAGTTTTATACCGCTTATACGCCCTATCAGGGTGAGGTTTCGCAGGGCACGCTCCACTCTATGTATGAGTTTCAAAGCATGATCTGCGAACTTACCGGTATGGAGATTGCCAACGCTTCCCTTTATGATGCCGCAAGCAGCCTTGCCGAAGCGTTGATCATGGCCTCTTCCCTTACGAAAAGAAATAAAGTTTTAGTGGTTGGCAAGGTTCATCCCAACTATCTGGAAGTTTCCCGCACCTACGCCATCGGCCACGATATTGAGATCGTGGAGTTAGATCCCGAAAACGGCGGAGCCGATCTTAATGAACTTGAAAAACAGATGGATGAAAGTGTTGCCGCAGTTGTGGTGCAACACCCCAATTTCTACGGTAATCTTGAAGATGTAAAAGAAATTGAGCGCATTACACGCACCGACAACAAAGCATTGCTTATCTCGGTAGTAGATCCGATCTCACTCGGACTGCTTGCTGAGCCCTCATATTATGATGCTGACATTGTAGTTGGTGAAGCACAGGGTATGGGCATCGGATTGCAATTTGGCGGACCGTATTGCGGAATATTCGCTACCCGTAAAAAAATGGTGCGAAAACTTCCGGGGCGCCTCAGCGGCCTGACAATCGATGCCGACGGCAACGAAGCCTTTGTACTTACCCTGCAAACCCGCGAGCAGCACATCCGCAGAGATAAAGCGACATCCAACATCTGCACTAACCAGGGGCTTATGGCTCTTGCTTCGACCATTTACATGTCGTTGCTCGGTAAGCAGGGGATTCGGGAAGTCGCTGAGCAAAGTGTTCAAAAAGCGCACTATCTCGCCGAAGAGATTTCAAAACTCGACGGTTACAATCTTAAGTTTGACCGGCCCTTCTTTAAAGAGTTTGTTGTCGACACGCCGGTTGCTCCCGAGACCATCATAGAAAAGCTGGCAGAAGAAAATATTCTTGCCGGCGTCGATTTAAATCGATTCGGCGAGGATGGTCTGATGATCGCCGTTACAGAAAAGAGGAGCAAAGAAGAACTTGATGAATTTGTAACTGCTCTCGCCGGAATCAAAAGCTGATGATACACCGCCCCGACTCATGGATTCTCATTCTTGATTACGGGTCGCAATATACCCAGCTCATTGCCAGGCGGGTACGTGAACTCAATGTTTACAGCGAAATCACCCCATTTAACCGGCCGCTTGAAGAGTTTTCTGATAATCCACCTTCGGGTGTCATCTTATCGGGCGGGCCTTGCAGTGTAAACGACAGCGATGCCCCTGCTCTGCCTGATGACCTGCACCGGTTCGGGGTTCCGATTCTTGGAATTTGTTACGGGCTACAGGCGCTGGTTCATCAGCACAAGCCCGGATCGGTTGGCCGCGCGAGCCGACGGGAGTTCGGCAGAGCTCGCCTGAAGATCGATGACAGCCGCGACCTGCTTGCCGGTATCCCGGAGGACAGCCAGGTGTGGATGAGTCACTCCGACCATATCCATCAATTGCCGGAGGATTTTGAGATCATCGCGCACACCGAAAACGCTCCGGTGGCGGCAGTGCGCAAAAAAGATTCCGGTATCTACGGTGTACAGTTTCATCCTGAAGTAGCTCACACTGAATATGGCAGAATTCTGCTGCAGAATTTTTTATCAACCATATGCAAAGTTGAACAAAACTGGACGGCAGAGTCATTCATAGAGGCGAGCAAATCATCAATTCGGAAACAGGTTGGCAATGCGCATGTAATATGCGGTCTTTCGGGCGGTGTGGATTCCACCGTAGCTGCCACCCTCATCCATCAGGCAATTGGAGAGCAGCTGCAGTGCGTGTTCGTCAACAACGGATTGCTTCGCAAAAACGAGTTTGAGGATGTGCTCAGGCTCTACAAAGAGCATTTAAAATTGCCCGTCAAAGGAGTTGATGCCTCCGATCAGTTTTTAAACCGGCTGACCGGCGTAAGTGACCCGGAGCAAAAAAGAAAAATAATTGGCAATACTTTTATTGACGTTTTTGACAAATCGGTGGATACCGATGACCGTGTCCGTTTTCTTGCCCAGGGCACTCTGTATCCGGATGTGATTGAGAGCGTCTCATTTACCGGCGGTCCTTCTGTAACGATAAAATCCCACCACAACGTAGGCGGATTACCGGAGCAGATGAATCTGGAACTAATTGAGCCGCTGAGAGAATTGTTCAAAGATGAAGTTCGCGAGATCGGGCGGGTACTTGGTATTCCTCCGGATTTCCTTCAGCGCCACCCATTCCCCGGCCCCGGACTTGCCATAAGAGTTTTGTCGGATTTAACCCCGGAAAAACTCGATCTTTTGCGTGAAGCTGATGCGATCTACATAGAGGAGTTGAAAAAAAACGGCTTATATGATAAAGTATGGCAGGCATTTGTAGTGTTGCTGCCCGTCCAGAGTGTAGGTGTTATGGGTGATGAACGCACCTATGAATTTACAGTGAGCTTGCGCGCGGTAACGAGTGTAGATGGTATGACTGCCGACTGGGCTCATCTGCCCTACGAATTTCTGTCACGTGTTTCTAACCGTATCATCAATGAGATAGAGGGAATCAACCGGGTGGTGTATGATATCAGCTCCAAACCGCCTTCGACTATCGAGTGGGAATAAATTTTAATTTATCTCATGTAAAAGTTATTGTAGTTGCCGGGAAAATTTGTTTGAAGTTTGACGTTTGATGTTTGACGTTCCTCAACATCAAACGTCAAACGTCAAACGATAAAAACGGTAACAATCCAAATTACAACTACAGTCACTAAATAAGGGCGACATAAACCACTACTCTATCTGATTATGGAAATTACAACCCAGGATATTTATTTAAAAACCAAAGGCTTTTCTGATATCCACGACATTACGGCTCAGGTTAACAAAATAATCCGTGAATCGGGAATTATGGAAGGTATATGCCACGTTTTTGCGGTTGGATCAACTGCGTCTATATCAACAATGGAATATGAACCTGCACTGGTTAAAGATATTCAGGAAAAGCTCGAAGATTTCGCCTCCGAAAAGATGCGATCGCACCACTCAGAAACCTGGGGCGATGATAATGGGTTTTCCCATATTCGCGCTACTTTTATGGGGCCGGGAATAACCGTTCCGGTTCGTGACGGTGGTTGTATCCTCGGAACCTGGCAGCAGATCGTCGTGCTCGATCACGATAACCGCCCGCGCAATCGAAATGTTGTGATTCAGGTTATGGGCAACAAATGATTAATATTAAGTTTACTTACTACACTTTTCACTGCTATGCAACTGACAATATATCTTATTGTGAGCTTTATGCTTACCGGAATTTTTGCCGATGAAAATAAACCGCAACCCTACGAAAGAACTATGAGCAACTCTGATTACGAACTCGCAACATTTGGCGCCGGATGTTTTTGGTGCGTGGAAGCAGTTTTCCAGCAACTGGAGGGTGTTTACAATGTGCATTCCGGATACAGTGGCGGTGTAGCTGAAGACGCCACATACAGACTGGTAAGTTCCGGGACAACCGACCACGCCGAGGTAGTCCAGATGGAGTATGACCCGGATATTATCTCGTATGATAAACTCCTCGAGGTCTTCTTTAAAACACATGATCCCACCACCATTGATCGCCAGGGTGCTGATGTGGGGCCTCAATACCGGTCCGTAATATTCTATCATAATCCTTATCAAAAAGAGCGCGCGCAGACGATAAAAAATGCCCTTAACGAAGCCGGGGTTTTTGATGATAAAATTGTGACTGAGATCTCATCATTCAAAAGCTTCTATAAAGCCGAAGATTACCATCAGGATTTTTTTAAAAATAACCCTGATGAAGCGTATTGTCAGTATGTGATTATACCCAAGCTGGAAAAAATGGAAGAGCTGTTTGAAGACCTGCTCAAAGAAAACTGAGTCAAATACAGCTTATAAATCCATAAATTGTTTTAATTATAGCGCTGATAACAGGTATAAGCTTAACTTCCTTTATTGTCGGAGTTAAAAGAGTTTAAAACTTTAACCATTGGATACTTTTTATCAAACACGGCGTTTTCCGGTTTGTGAACCCTGAATAAAACCTAATGGATATGTATACCTTAAAATCAATTATCTCCGGCAGTCTAAGTCTAAGTCTCTTTCTTGTCATGAGTCTGTCATCTTTGGGATTTGCGCAGGATGATCCACCTGATGTAGAACAGCAGCAGCCGGAAACCGCACCTATTGTTGAGGAGCTGCATGAAGAAGGATATGGAGAGTTTGCAAATATACTGGAGCAATCCGGTATTGCAGCTCAGCTGGGAGATTTGGAAGTCACAGTGTTTGCGCCCACAGATGAGGCGCTGGAAAATTTACCCGCAGAAGTTCAGGGTGATGAACGGCAACTTGCCACTATTGCCATGAGCCATATTACCGAAGGTGAAACAAAAGCAGAGGAGCTCGAGGAGACCGGCCATGTTCAGGCGGTGAATGGCCAGCCCATTGAAGTAAACGCTGAAGAAGATATGATCTCAGTGGCAAATGCTCCTGTCGTTGAACCTGATATTGAAGTAGACGGAGGATTAATTCATGAAATGGGTGATGTAATCATGCCTGAACAACAACAGCAGCAAGCACCGCCTCAGGATGATCCGCCTGATCCATCCGACAAAGACTAACTAAGTTTCATATTCAATCCTTTCAAAGCGGTAGCGTTTTGCGTTACCGCTTTTTTTATTCTGACCAGCCTGATGTTGAGGTTATTTAGTGCCTCTAGGAAAACGCCAATATCTTCGTCCGCTCATCCCAAAAATGCTCATCCCGAAAGCGTTCGGGACTGCGCTTTTTGGGACTTCGCGCGCCTTGATCTTGGCGTTTTCTTAGGGCACTTAGAGTTTTCTTACAGACACTATTTATTGTTGCATAACAAATCAGCCTGAAACAGAAAAATTAAGCCATCACAGCCCCGTTAGATTTTTTGAGGTGCTTTCCGGAACACCGGAAGGCTGAGAGTAAACTCTATGAACCTGATCCGGGTAATGCCGGCGTAGGGAAATGAGCTGTTGATCGTACAGCTCCTTTCTCTGCTCAAAAATATTGGAGAAAGGTAATGAATAACAGATCATTTGTAATTATTGGCGGCGGACTGATAGGCATGTCCGTTGGTTGGAAGCTCGTCCGAAGTGGATGTGAAGTAACTATTCTTGAAAAAGATAATATAGGCGGGTCAGCTTCTACCGCTGCAGCCGGTATGCTGGCGCCTTATGCTGAAGTTAGTTTTGAAGAAGAAGCATTATTAGAACTTGGCCAGGCAAGCCATGAACTGTACCCCAAATTCTTAGAAGAACTTGGTGAAGATGTCGACAATGTGCCGCAGATATTTTACAGCGGCAGCCTCATCGCCGGCCTCGACCGCGATGATACCGAGCGCATCCGCAGACTTTTTGATTTCAAGGAGAAGCTCGATTTTGAAGCGGAAATGGTCACCGGCAGCCGTGCACGCGAAATTGAACCTTTATTGAGCCCGCGGGTAGTATCCGCTATGTGGTTGCCGCAGGATCAGCATATCGACAACCGGGCTTTGGTGCAGGCATTGAAAGAAGCGTTTGTGAAACACGGTGGTATCATTAAAGAGCATTCAGAGGCAACCGGTTTTGAATTTACTGAGGATATCCACAAAGTCCACACTGATGAAGAGGTGTTTCACGCCACCGACATCGTAATGGCCGCCGGTGCCTGGTCGAATTCGATACCGGGCATACCCGAAGAGCTGAGAATACCTGTAAGACCGGTTAAAGGGCAGATCATAACCTTGAAAATGACCGAAGAGGTGCAACTGGAGCATATGATTCGAACGCCCCGGGTGTATTTGTGCCCGAAAGAAGACGGCACTATTCGGGTAGGAGCAACCAGTGAGGAAAAGGGTTTCAACACTGATCCAACGGCCGGAGGCATGAAAGATCTGCTGGAAAATGCCTGGGAAGCACTCCCTTCAATTTATGATTTGCCGGTCACCGAGTTTTTCGGCAGCCTTCGGCCGGCAAGCCCCGATC
The DNA here is from genome assembly GCA_964505385.1 of uncultured Chitinophagales bacterium. GTDB lineage: Bacteria > Bacteroidota > Rhodothermia > Balneolales > Natronogracilivirgulaceae > SLJN01. The sequence continues at coordinate 4,023 of CAZDIA010000026.1, read as the reverse complement.
ATTATCCCATGATCGGCAAAACACAACAGAAAGGATTTTACTATGCCGCCGGATTTTACCGTCATGGCATTCTCCTCGCACCGGTTACGGCCTACCACCTTGCCGATATTATCCTTGAGGATGAAGTTAGCGGGCTAATTAAACCTTTTGGGCCCATGCGCTTTTCCGACATGGTAGAAACTTGAACCGGAAAAGCCGGAACAAAGCAGGGTTTTAAAAAAGCCTGGAGAAATTATAAACGCCGACAACCCTTTGGACGCTGTCGGGTTTATAAAAAGCCTTTCCGGATATTGGCGGAAATTTTCTTCTCAAAAATGACAGAAATGGACTTTAAAGCTACTTAATGACTGTTATATAATTTAACTTAAATCAGATCACAAACAATGTAACCATGAATATCACAGTAAACGGAAATAAAAAATCTATTCAGGAAAATCTTACAGTTAAGCAATTCCTTGAGCAAACTGATGGATTTGAAAATCGCGAAGGTATTGCGGTTGCTATCAATGATGAAGTTGTTCCACGGTCCGAATGGGATCAACGAAAAATATCGGAAGGTGACAGCATTGAAGTGATACAGGCGGTACAGGGCGGTTAATTATTTCTTTATTAAAAATTGTGAGTTGTGCCCTTAGTTAAGATATTGCGACTCACCCGTCACGAACATCTCCAAATTCAGCAAAATTATTTAATTTATCATCATGAAAAACGACACATTCACACTTGCCGGCAAAGATTTTTCATCCCGGCTGATAATCGGCTCCTCACAATATCCGAACCCCGACGTGATGCGACGCTCGATTGAAGCAAGTGGCGCTGAAATAGTTACCATTGCGGTACGCCGGGTTGATCTTGAAAACCAATCAAGCGAAAGTATTTTGAAGTATCTTCAAACCGATAAACTGACGATGCTGCCTAATACTGCGGGTTGCTATACGGCTAAAGAAGCGGTTCTTACCGCTAAACTTGCCCGGGAAGCGCTTGGCACCAACTGGATCAAACTGGAGGTAATAGGCGATGAAGAAACGCTGTTTCCTGATATCCCAGAATTGCTGAAAGCGACTGAGGAGCTGCTTATGGAAGGGTTTGAAGTTCTACCCTACTGTAATGATGACCCGATCACCTGTAAAAAACTGAATGATATGGGTTGCGCCGCTGTGATGCCGCTGGGCGCTCCGATCGGATCCGGGATGGGCATCCGCAATCCGTACAATATTCGCATCATTCGCGAGCAGGTCGAAGTTCCCCTCATCGTTGACGCCGGTGTGGGTACAGCATCGGATGCAGCCGAAGCACTGGAGCTGGGGTGTGACGGCGTCTTGTTGAACTCTGCAATCAGCCAGGCCGAACACCCGGTACTGATGGCTGAAGCTATGAAAAAATCAATAGAAGCCGGCAGGCTTGCCTATCTTGCAGGGCGCATGCCACGCAGACTTTATGCCAAGGCTTCATCACCAATGGATGGAATGATTGAAACTCATGATTAAGCACAAATTTTACGCCATCACCGACCGTAAACTGTTACCGGATGGAGACATTCTTTCAGCGATTAAAACAGCACTGGAATCCGGTGTGAGAATGTTTCAGTTGCGGGAAAAAGACCTTTCATCCGGCGATCTGTTGCGGCTTGGCCATGCAGTTGCTGAACTTACCCGGTCTTATGATGCTCAACTGTTTATCAACGACCGGGCTGATATAGCTTTAGCGGTAGGTGCAGACGGAGTTCACCTGCGCACAAGTAGTTTCAGTCCGGAAGAAGCGCGCGAATTTGCTCAGGACCTGCTTGTCGGCGCAAGCATTCATAATTCTGCCGAAGCTGAGGAAAAAAAACACGCTGATTTTCTGCTGTTCGGGCCGGTTTTTGATACTCCCGGTAAACCGAAACAGGGAATTGAGGAACTCAGGAAAACCGTTTCAAATGTGGATTGTCCTGTGTATGCCGTGGGCGGGATCACTCCTGAAAATGCCCGGCAATGCTTTGATGCCGGTGCTTTCGGCATTGCTGCCATCCGGGCATGGATTGATCCGAAAGTCAACGAAGAGAATCTCAACTATTTCAGTTTATTGTAAATCCGGGCAGCAATGGAAATTTGCACCTCAATACGCTTCAAATAACAATTTTATTCGCTCTAATTCCAAAATGACATCTTCAAAAATCAGCGGCCTTTATGTCGTAACAGATACCACGGTTCAATCAAAATATTCGCACACAGAGCTTGCTGAAATGGCGCTTAAAGGTGGCGCGAAAGTAATTCAGGTGAGAGACAAGCAACTGGATGCAACTGAACTGATGCAAACCGGAAATAAAATCAGAGAAATGTGTGATGACTTCGATGCTACCTTCATCATCAACGACCGGATCGACATCGCCTTTGCTACAAATAGCCACGGGGTTCATCTCGGTCAAAAAGATCTGCCTATATCCGTTGGACGAAGCATACTTGGTGAGAATAAAATCATCGGGGGCACCGCTTCGGAAGTTTCTGATGCCATCGCCGTCGAAAAAAATGACGCCGATTATGTAGGCTTCGGCCATATCTACCCTACCAAAACCAAATCAAAGAAATACGAACCACGCGGACTTTCAACCTTAAAACAGGTAAAAGACAGCATTAGCATACCTGTAGTAGCAATTGGTGGTATCAACAGAGATAATGCCCATGAGGTAGTCGAGGCCGGTGCCGATAGTATAGCAGTTTCTTCCGCAGTTTGCGCTGCCGATGAACCGGTCAAAGCTTCAGAGTTTTTGGCCGGTTTGTTTTAACAGAAACTTCAAGCCGTAAAAAAATAATCTGTTCTGGTGAGGACTATGATCCCGGATTTGACACAAATAGAAGGTCCTGTGGATTATTTTATGATAACCTAAGTTCCGCAACACTAAGGTTAAGCTGGTGGGGACAACCATCCCGAACATTTGCTCGCTTATCAGCAGGATTTTACGCCTGCTGCTTTAAAAATTTTGATTGTCTCCCGGCATTTTGCAATACCAACATATATAATTGGAATTACCTGAATGATTGTAGACGATGAAGTATTATGATAACACATCAGTTATTTAAAACCGTCCAAATTTAGTAACCTCAATCTGAAATACTACACTGAACTACCCATTGACTAACTTATAATATTTTATTCACTTATGTGTGGTCGATATGCATTTTATGAACCGTGGGATGAATTTTTGCAAACTTACCAAATTGAGGCATCCCAGATAGATGAACCGGCACCGGTGTACAATGCAGCACCCTCAATGAGCCTGCCGGTAATGTATCAAAAGAATGGAGGCCGGCAGGCAGATTTGTTTCGATGGGGACTTATTCCTCACTGGAGCAAAGATGAAAAGATCGGCTACAAAATGATTAACGCCCGCGGGGAGACGGCAGCCAACAAACCCGCTTACCGCAAGCCTTTTGCATCTCAGCGTTGTCTGGTACCCGCAAGCGGCTTTTTTGAATGGCGAAGAATCGGTAAGGAAAAACAGCCCTGTTTCATCCTGTTCTCCGACCATACTCCCATGTTTTTCGCCGGATTATATGATGAGTGGGTCTCCAAAGAAGACGGTGATATGATTACCACCTATACGATTATTACCACTGAAGCCAACTCCCAATTAGCACATCTGCACGACCGAATGCCTGCAATCCTGCCACCGGAGCAGTTTGATGAGTGGCTCAATCCCGAAAACCGCGACAAGGAGCAACTTCAGCAAATGTTAAAACCCTGGCCTGATGATACAATCACTTATTATCCGGTATCAAAAGCGGTTGGCAATCCCCGAAATCAAAGCCCGGAGCTGGTAGAGCCGGTTAGCGGTGATTTGTTTGGGTAGCTTAACGCCGGCTGTTCAGGGATTGGAGATTGCAGAAGGGTCCAAAAACTTAAAGCACCAAACAAAAAAGGCAACCAAATTAAGCCAGGCTTAACATGATTGCCTGTTGCGGAGGAGGAGGGATTCGAACCCCCGGAGACTTGCGCCTCAACGGTTTTCAAGACCGCCGCATTCGACCACTCTGCCACTCCTCC
>CAZDIA010000025.1:0-43453 GCA_964505385.1 uncultured Chitinophagales bacterium | reverse complement strand
ATTATACCAAATTATCCAGAAAAATTTTTAGGGTGCTGCAATGCGGAAAACAGGACAATGGCGAATAGCGGAGATTAAATCTGTATAAATCGGAACTGAAATTGTTTTCTGAGATTCAGACAAGCTACAGATGACGGTTTGCCGGAACCGTGAGCTCAAGAACCGATAAACGTAGGCGTAACTTTCATTACTTATTGCTATTCAAGGATTAACAAAGGATTTTATCCTGCTGTTGATCCACTTTTTACAGGGCAAAAAAAAGCCGATACCACAAGAGGTATCGGCTGATAGATCAATTTTTAAAAAGATGGAGATGGTATCCTTAATCTACACGGCGTACTTCAATTGCACTGGTGCCTTTAGGAGTATCTTCAACATCGAATTCTACTTCTTCGCCATCACGCAGACCATCGCCTGGTCCAAGATCAGCTACATTATTACGATGTACAAATACATCTTTACCGCCATCTTCGGGCTCGATAAAACCGAAACCTTTTTCGGCATCAAACCATTTTACTTTACCGTATTGCATAAAATTTAACTAAGGTGTTGTGGCCATCCATTCCCCGAAAATAATATTAGATGGAATTCAGAATATTCTGTTTCATCCCCCTATTATTGAAGAGAAATGTCTGGTTATTATTAATTGTAGTTAACGGGTATATAATAAAAAAACAAAATCAAAAAACCATAAATCTCTAAATTTTTTTTAAGCACGCATAAAATTAACTCACAGATACTATTTGGCAGGAATCAGGATAACTGCCATAGTTTACATCAATAAAAAAATTACTGTTAAAATGCGTTTGAATGTTACTATGTATATCATAATCCCAAATTAGCAGTAATTTATTTAGGTAATTACATATAAGCAAAATTGCTCCGCTGATGAGATTATCAAACGCTAATCTGCTTTAGATAACCACCTGTAATATTGATGCAGACGAAAAACTACCAGTAGATTTAATCTTTCTAAATTCCGGTAGTGCAAGATCAATGCAAATTAACATATTATTGTAAATCTTTTTTAGAAGTACGTGTAACAAACACCGGTTTAGTTGACCATCGGACAACCTTTTCCGTTGTTGACCCGAGAAGGAAATGAGCCAGTCCGGAACGGCCATGTGTGGTAATTACCACCATATCAGCGTTGTTATTTGCATAATCGACTATTTCATAATGAGCTGAAACACCGCGAGTTACTTCAAGATTGAAAGGAATTGTGGTATCTTTGCCATTTTCAGAGAAGATAAGCACATCACCGGATGAGTCTGAAGAAATCTGGCAATCACAATCATCCATTTTCTGCAGGATGTTTTGGATTTTTTCGAACATGCGCTTGCGTACTTCACTTGCTTCTTCACGAGAGATCTCGCCCTTTTGTCTATCTCCTGATGATCCGTACAGCTCAAGCACATGCAGGATCGTGATTTTAGCTTCAAGAGCCATTGCAAAACGTACTGCTGATTTAATTCCTCTGAGCGACCTGTCGGAAAAATCTGTGGGAACTACAATATTATTAATCCGTTCAGCCTCTACATCCGGGGGAACAGATAGTACCGGTATATTGGACCTGCGTATCACTCTGTCTGTGATTGTACCAAGGATCATTTCCATAGGTTCATTATTATGTGCCCCCATCACAATGACATCGCATTTGTTTTTTTCCGCAGTCTCCATGATCACTTCCGATGCCTTTGGAGCAATTTTTACCAATTCTTGACCACGGTATTCTTCCGAGATATACGTTTTCATATCCTCCATCACTTTTTCTTTAGCCTTTTCCGTGAGTTTTGGATATAAATCTTCTTCCATGTCAATGGGGTAACCGACGGTTTTTAAGCTTTCATGAAAATATTTCAAAGTCGGGATGACATGCAGAATATCGACATCACCACCAAATTCTTTTACCAATGACTCGGCATGCGCATATGCATTTCGGGCCGCTATTTCAAAATCGGTCGGTACGAGCACTTTTTTTAATTGTAACATATGATTACTCCTGAGTTACTGTGATCTCATTTAATTTAATCCTATTTAAATTTATATAATTACTAACGGAATTACACTCCTTTATAACATCTTTACAGGCAAAATGATACACTGTTATACGATTTTCCATCGGCTTAAATAGCCAAGTATGGCTACCAGGCCGAATCCTCCCAGAATAAAAAGATATCCACTAATCAGTGACCGTCTTCCATCACTTAATCTGTCATCTTGGTCGGCCTCATCAAATCTTGGTAAAAAAGGATTACTGGCAATTGTATGTCGGGAAATCTTTTTTAACTCAATTTTCTGCTCATTTTCGGGTGCTTGCGGATTTACAATATCTCCAAGTTCCTTGTACTCCCGGAAACTTCCGACTTCCTCCCCTTGCTTCAGTTCCTGTACGGTTTCATCATCTACTGAAACAACCCGCGTTTGCACACTTTCCGTAAACTCACGCTCCTGAAACGGCCAGATCACATATAGAGAGCCCATCATAAATCCGATCAAAAGTGACAGGGTTATGACATAGTAGTTTTTAAGCAGCCACGATAACAACCGGGCGAAAATTACGATACCGGTAATCATGCCCAAACCAAATGGCACTAACACAGTTAGTGCCGACCATGTTTCCCCTGTTCCGAGTAAACTGATATTTCCGAGGATGTGATCGTATTGCTGGAGGATCAGCAAAATGAAAGAGCCGGAAATGCCCGGCAATACCATTGCAGAGACGGCAATTGTACCGCTGAAAAAAACAAATGCTGCCGTTTCCGGAGTTTCGGCAGGTACCAGAGTTACTATGCGAAAACCAATCGCTGTTCCTGCGATTATTGAGAAAACAGATTTCCAGCTCCAGGCATTAAGGCTGTAGGCCAGCAGAAAAACAGATCCGGCAATCAACCCGAAAAACAGACCGTAAACGCGTTCCGGATGCGTGTACATCAGCTCGTGTAAAGGTACAATTCGGGTAAAAAATACGACAGCACATGCCATCCCGATTCCCAAAAACAAGAGAAACAACCAATGAATCTCATTTAAGGCATTTTTGATCCGAAATGTAAATAACGATTTGACTGCCTTTAGGTTAACTGACTTTATAGCGTAAATTAATCGTGTGTAAACACCGAGAATAAGCGCCATTGTGCCGCCGCTCACACCGGGAACCACATCTGCGGCCCCCATAAAAAATCCTTTTAAAATAACCAGCGGACCTTCCCTGACATTAGTCTTATCAGTTTCCCCGCTTTTATCGGCAGTTTTCGGTTCTGATGAATCTTGATGAGATTGTATTGAATCCTGACTCAACGGTTCCACCCCATTTTACCAATTAACGGCACAAATTTGAAATGAGCGAAATGTTCCTGCTCATATTCATTTTCATCCGTCTTAATAATCCGCATCATGAGTTGACGTTCTTCATCTCCTACAGGTACTATCAGCCGGCCACCGACTGCCAATTGATTTCTCAGCTCTTCAGGTATAACGGGTGCTCCTGCAGTAACAACGATTCCATCATAAGGTGAATAAGCTGACCAACCAAGACTACCGTCGCCGTATTTAAACATTGCACGATAACCGAGGCTTTTAAGTATATCACGAGCACGATCGGTTAATTCCCGATGGCGTTCTACGGTATACACTTCCGCCCCAAGCTCACACAAAATCGCACATTGATACCCGGATCCGGTTCCAATTTCAAGCACACGATCACCAGGCTGAACCTTTAGCAATTCGGTCTGGCTGGCTACCGTAAACGGCTGGGAAATGGTTTGTCCCATTCCAATAGGCAGCGCCGAATCCTCATAAGCGCGATGCCATAATGCAGAATCAATAAAATGATGACGAGGAACTTTGTTGAACGCTTCTAACACAGCTTCATCTTTGACACCTTTTTCACGAAGCTCCTGTACAAGTGCCTCTCGTTTTCGCTTAAATATTCTTTCGTTGTGTATTGCGTGCACGATGTTTCCGGTGTTCTTATTCAAACTTATAATATCGTAAATTCAGGCACATTTATCATAAGAATTACGCATTACGGGTTCAATTTTTTTATCATTGCCGACTTTGCGGAATCAAATATCATGCAATAACTCTTTAACTGTAAATGGCTCGATCAAAAATTAAAAAGTTTACTCCGTTAATAAGCTTGATTTTATTTGGAGTAGCCATTTATGTATTGTATGATGAATTCCAGCAATACACCTGGCATCAAATCAGCGAGCATTTGCGGCTGCTCCCCTCATGGCAATATGTAACATCTGTATTACTTACCGGCTGTGTATACCTGACGTTGACTCTCTATGACCGGATGAGTTTCCACTACCTTGGAGAAGACTACCCCTGGCGAAAAATTCTGCTTGGCGCATTTCTTGGATACTCATTCAGTCACAACATCAGCCCAACACTTCTTGTCGGCGGAGCTATTCGATACCGGATTTACAGCTCAATGGGCATTTCCGGGATGACGGTGACCAATGTTGTCGCTTTTAACGCCATGTCTATCTGGATTGGTTTGATGTTCCTTGGGGCATTTTCATTCATCACACAATCACTGGCTCTGCCTGAGCAAATCGAATTGCCCATACCGGCGTTTAGCTTGCGAGGCCTTGGTTGGGTGCTGCTGTTCGCTTTAATTATTTATTTTATACTCACCACGTTTATTACCGGATCAGTTAATTTTCGTGGCAAAACCTATCATTTCCCAAGCCTGAGAGTTGCTTTTTATCAGCTCGGAGTCTCATCAATGGATTGGTTATTATCCTCAGCTGTTTTATTTCTTTTGATGCCTCCTACATCTGAGGTCAACTACCTGTTTTTTATTGGAATTTACATGGTTGCTTTTATTGTTGGTTTGATGAGCCAAGTGCCCGGCGGACTGGGTGTCTTCGAAACCATAGTGCTTCTGTTTCTATACCCCTTCATGGAACCTATAGAAATTCTCAGCGCCCTGATCCTTTTTCGGATTATATATTTTATCCTGCCACTGATAACCGGTGCAATACTGCTTGGAGTTTTTGAATTAAACAAGCAGCGAAGTTGAATTACCCTGAATTTGGATCCCTTGTAACAAAGCCAAATCCGTATTATCATAGTTGCTATGCAAGCATTCAGAAAACTGTTGAAATACGCTATGCCGGCTATCCTGGCTGTTATGGTTATCGGCTTAATATTGTCCAGGGTTATCTCCCCTGATGACACCAGAGGTCCTGCCGAGCAGATCACCCCTTATGAGGCTTCCGACTATGTTGATCAGCGGGCTGAGGTATGCGGACGTGTTGAATCAGCCGACCACATTACCGGTATCGACGGTTCTCCCACTTTTTTAAACCTTGAACAAGCTTATCCAGACGCACCATTTACGGTGGTAATTTGGGAGGAACACGTGCACCGATGGGAGTCCCCGCCGGTTGACCTCTATGATAATCGTCACATCTGCGTCACGGGCACGATCGACTTGCATGATGGTACGCCACAAATAGCGCTTTCTGATCCCTCAAATATCAGAATAGAAAGATAAATTTCACTTATTGCGATTCTGCCGCAATCAGAATTCCCGGTGATTTTTTTGATTTGTTACCAATGAAGCATACCGAAACTGAATTTCTTCAATGGGCTTTACCAAAACTGGGATATCGGTGGGGAGGGTTCCGCAAACCACGTGTCCAGGTAATCAAACGTATCCGCAAACGCATCCGGGAGCTTAATCTGCAAGATCTCTCGGCTTACCGGGATTATCTGGACAATCATCCCGACGAATGGAAGATCCTCGATTCATTTTGCGACATCACTATCACAAGGTTCTTTCGTGATCGAAAGGTGTGGGATTATTTCCGTGATGTATTATTACCCGATGTTATCTCAAAGCATCCAAATGAATTGGTAAGTATTTGGTCGGCCGGGTGCTGCAATGGCGAAGAACCATACAGCATAGCTATAACATTGTCACAATTAATTGATGATTCCCAAAGCAATTCCGGTTTTCGAATTTTGGCGACCGACCGCAACCCGGAGCAGATCCGAAAAGCAAAAGACGGTTGGTATCCTCCCGGTGTCCTCAAAGAATTGTCAAGCGAGGAAACAGAAAAATATTTCAGCCCGGATGAATCCGGCTATAGGATTGATCCGGCATTAATAAAAATAGTGGAATTTGAAGTTCGGGATATTCGCTACTCTTTGCCGGAGCGTCAATTTCACTTCATTTTCTGTCGTAATCTTGTCTTTACCTATTTCTCGAATGATCTGCAACGGGATTATCTGACCAGATTCCGGTCACTGCTCCACCCCGACGGCTTTTTAATTACAGGGGCACAGGAAAAACCTCCGGAAGCAGATTGGCTTAAAAAAGTGCATAAATCTCATCCTGTTTATCAAAAGTGTGAAGGGAGCTAACCTAACCCGGAAAAGTTTGCAAAGGCTGTTTTCTCGTTTCTCGTTTGTCGTTCGTCGTTTGTCGTTTTGAGGTTCTCCAGCGGCTCGCCTTGGATTTAACTCTGCTTAATTTGTCGGTTAAGGACTCACAGCTAATGAACTTTTTCTTGTCAAACGAATAACGACAAACGACAAACGGGTAACACGGTAGCAACGTGTCGCGAAGTTGGCTTACTCAATGAAATTCACACTGACTTAAACACTTAACTTTGAATTCTTCATATTTAATTAATGTAATCTCAATAGAATTCAGATATAAGAATTCAGACAATTAAATATAAATTCAAACCATAGTTACTTCTCAAACCTGATAGCTTAGAAACACGACACCAACGCACCACAATATCTAAGACAGACTTTACAGCACAACACAAGTTAGTTAGCAGATATGGCACAGGCTCAAAAGAATAAAGACCCCAAAAATCAAGACAAACGTCGGAAGCTGGTGGATGCGACTATGCGCCGCTACGGTCACTCAACTTATGCTCTTATTGAAACCTTGCATTCCGTGCAGGAAGCTTATGGCTACCTCGATGATGAGAGCCTGAAGTATGTAGCTGAATCTCTTAGGGTTCCATTGAGCAAAGTCTATGGTGTAGCCACTTTTTATCACTTTTTCACTCTGAAACCTCAGGGAGATCACACTACAGTTGTCTGTACTGGAACCGCTTGCTATATAAAAGGAGTACCGGCAATATTTAATGCCATCCGTGAAAACTTCGAAATTGAACCCGGAGAAACTACCGAAGACGGAAAATTATCTGTGCTTACAGCGCGCTGTATTGGCTCATGCGGCCTTGCTCCGGCTCTCGTATTTGACGGTGAAGTCACCGGAAAAATGGGAGCTGATGAAGTGGTCGAGCGGATTCATAAATTACTCGGAACTAAGTCTGAAGCACCTCAGAACTGATCGATTATGACACCTGAAGAATTCAAAAAACTCGGAGAAGATCACCGGAAAAAAAGGGATGAATTTCCCTATAACATCAATGTGTGTACCGCGGCGGCATGCAATTCATTGCAGAGTGAAGAAGTAAAAAAAGCTTTGCAGGATGAAGTCAAAAATCAGGATAAAAAGAAGTCATGCCGGGTTAGCGGTACAGGGTGCCTCGGGTTGTGCGCTTCCGGACCTCTTATCACAATTAATGACGGACAGGCACTTTATGCCGATGTGACACCGGATGATGCCGCTGAAATCGTAAAAAACATTGATAAGGAGCCTGTTGAGCGCCTTGTTATTCCACCGGAAACACCCTTCTTCGCCAAACAGAAAAAAATTGCTCTTGAGCATTGCGGCAAGACCGACCCGGAGAGCCTTAACGACTACCTTGCGCTTGATGGCTATGAAGCATTATACGAATGCCTCAGCACCATGTCTCCGAATGAAGTAATCAGCCAGATAGTAAAAAGCGGATTGCGCGGACGCGGCGGTGGCGGCTATCCGGTTGGGCTAAAATGGAGCACCGTGGAAAAGGCTGTAGGTGAAACCAAATATGTCATCTGCAATGCCGATGAAGGTGATCCGGGTGCTTTTATGGATCGCAGTATGCTTGAAAGTGACCCGCATAGCATTCTTGAAGGGATGGCAATTGCCGGATATGCGGTGGGCGCATCGAAGGGGTATGTCTATATACGCGGCGAATATCCGCTTGCAATTCAGCGGCTGCGAAAAGCCATCCGGCAGGCGGAGAAGAATAATTTGCTCGGGAAACATATCTGCGAAACCACATTCAGTTTTGATGTTGATATACGTCTCGGTGCCGGTGCATTTGTTTGCGGTGAAGAAACCGCATTGATCGCATCCATTGAAGGGAAACGCGGAATGCCTCGCCCCCGTCCTCCTTATCCTGCGGAATACGGGCTTTGGGGCAAGCCCACGTTGATCAACAATGTTGAAAGTCTGGCTAATGTTGGGCCTATTATCCGAAATGGTGCCGAAAATTATGCTGCTATTGGTACTGACAAAAGCAAGGGGACCAAAGTGTTCGCCCTGGCCGGCAGTATAAAAAATACCGGCCTGATTGAAGTCCCCATGGGCATTACCCTGCGGGAAATTGTGTATGAGGTAGGCGGAGGCATTGTCGATGGACATAAATTTAAAGCAGTCCAAACCGGCGGGCCGTCCGGTGGTTGTATCCCCGAAGAATATCTGGATATGCCCGTTGATTATGAGTCACTTTCCCAGGTCGGTTCCATGATGGGCTCCGGCGGGATGATTGTTATGGATGAAACCTCCTGCATGATCGATGTGGCTAATTACTTTATGGAATTTTGCCGGACCGAATCCTGTGGCAAATGTGTCCCGTGCCGGGTTGGAACAGCGCAAATGCATAATATTTTATCGAACATCTCAAGTGGTGTTGCAACCATGCATGACCTTCAGCTACTTGAAGAACTTTGTGATATCCTGAAAGAGACAAGTTTGTGTGGTCTTGGACAATCGGCCGCCAATCCGGTACTCAGCACCATTCGTTTCTTCAGGGATGAATACATCTCACACATTAAACACCGAAAATGCCCTGCCGGTGTTTGCGCCATTGAACCCGAAAAAGAAAAAGCACTATGAGTTCATCGGTAAAAATAAAAACTCTGACCATTGATGATCATCAGGTCGGTGCCCGGGAGGATCAAACCGTACTTGAAGTGGCTTATGAGAACGGAATTAAAATTCCTACACTGTGCAAAATAGAAGGGCTCAGCTCATACGGAGGCTGCCGGTTATGCCTGGTGGAAGTGGCCGGATCCTCAAAATTACTGCCGGCGTGTATGACAAGCGTTGAAGAAGGTATGGTTGTATCAACTCAGACAAAAAAGCTTAAAAAACTGCGTCGAAACCTGTTAGAGCTATATTTCGCAGAGCGCAACCACGTCTGTTCCGTCTGTGTCTCCAATGGTAATTGCGAGTTACAAAACCTCGCCGCCGAAGTCGGAATGGACCATGTACGTTTTCCATACCTCTATCCCGATCTCGATGTTGATGTAACCAATGAACGATTTGTGATGGATAACAACCGGTGCGTAATGTGCACCAGATGCGTACGGGTTTGCGATGAAATCGAAGGTGCGCATACTCTTGATATCAAAGACAGAGGAATAGAGACACGCATTATTACCGATCTTGATCAAAACTGGGGAGAATCTGAGACATGTACGCTTTGTGGCAAATGCGTGCACGTTTGCCCAACCGGTGCCCTGTTTGAAAAAGGAAAATCAGTAGGTGAAATGGCAAAACGCAGAAAGTTTCTGCCCTATCTCACATTAATGCGGGAGGAGCAAAAATGAGTAAACCAACCCTTGCAACCATCTGGCTTGATGGCTGCTCCGGCTGCCACATGTCTTTCATCGATATTGATGAGCGTATAATTCAACTCAGGGATCATTATGACATTCTCTATAGTCCGCTTGTGGACACCAAAGAGTTTCCTGGTCAGGTTGATGTCACCTTGTTGGAAGGTGCGATCAGCTCTGATGAAGATCTTGAAATGTTGAATAAAATCCGCAAAAGTACCCAAACTCTTGTTTCTTTCGGAGACTGTGCGATTACCGGCAATGTTCCTGCAATGCGAAACCGGTTTAAACTCCGGGATGTTCTTGAACAAGGCTTCATAGAAACCACGCCTGATAATAAAGTAATCCCGGATAAACACCTACCCGGACTATTAGAGAAATCTTATCCGGCTCATCACTTTGTTGATGTAGATATCTACTTGCAGGGCTGCCCGCCATCAGCAGATTTGATTTTTTACACGCTAACCGAATTGGCCGAAGGCAGAAATCCGGACTTTTCGAATAAGATGAAGTTCGGTTGACTTATTCCAATTTACGAATTGACAACGTAATCATTTACCTGGACCGGAGATAACGTATGGGAAAATCCGTAACCATCGAACCACTTACCCGAATTGAAGGACATGGAAAAATAACAATTCATCTCAATGACAAAGGATTGGTAGATGATGCGATGTTCCATGTAACGCAGTTTCGTGGATTTGAAAAGTTGTGCCAGGGGCGTCCGTTTAGGGAAATGCCCGCGCTAACGGCACGTATTTGCGGTATATGCCCGGTCGCACATCTGATAGCCGGAGCCAAAGCATGTGATCAGCTACTTGCTGTACAAATACCACAAACAGCGGTTAAGCTGCGCAAAGTCATAAATCTTGGTCAGATTATACAGTCGCATGCGTTAAGCTTTTTCTACCTCTCCTCCCCTGATTTAATATTGGGGATGGATGCCGACCCGGAAATACGCAATGTATTCGGAGTGCTTGATGAAAACCCGCAACTCGCAAAAGATGGAATCCGGTTGCGAAAATTCGGCCAGACCGTAATCCAGGAACTGGCTGGTAAACGTATTCATCCCGATTCTATAGTTGCCGGAGGCTTGAATGAACCCTGCTCCGCTGCAACGAGAGAAAAAATTCTTTCGGAGATTCCTGAGGTCCAAAAAATTATCCAGCGAAATCTCGACTGGTTTAAAACCTCATTACTTCAGGTAGGCCAGCATGCTCTGAGAGTCAGCAAATTCCGTGATGAAATCCGGACTTTCGGCAATTTTGATTCGCTTTTTCTCGGGTTGGTCAATGATGCCGGCGAGCTTGATTTTTATAACGGCAAAATCCGTGTAGTGGACTCATCCGGGAAAATTGTTGCCGATAAGCTGGCCCCTGAAAATTACCAGGAATATATCGGGGAGAAAGTTGAAGACTGGTCTTATCTAAAGTTTCCCTACTACAAACCTAAGGGTTATCCGCAGGGGATGTACCGGGTTGGCCCATTGGCGCGCATGAACATCGTCGAACGTTGCGGCACGCCGCAGGCCGATCTCGAATTATCTGAATTCAGAAGTTTGGCTCGCGGTTCCGTGCTCAGTTCATTTTACTACCACTATGCAAGGTTGATTGAAATACTTTACGCCATTGAAAAAACTGAGGAACTTCTGAACGATCCGGACATCCTGAACCCGCAGGTTAAAGCTCGTGCAGGCCGCAATAATGTTGAGGGTATCGGAGCCGCTGAAGCTCCACGTGGCACCTTAATTCATCATTACCGGGTTGAGGAAGACCACGGAATCATGGAATGGGCGAATATGATTATCGCAACGGGCAATAATAACCTCGCCATGAATAAGGCCATTTTACAGGTTGCCAGACAATTTGTTAAAGGCGAAAAAATCGAAAATGGTGCACTCAACCGGGTGGAGGCTGTTATCCGCGCATTTGACCCATGCCTGAGCTGCTCGACCCACGCCGCAGGGCAAATGCCGCTCCACATGGAACTAATAGACAGCGACGGCGAGATACGTGATGTGATGAGAAGATCAAATTGAGACAAGCTTCAGAAGTTAACCCATTTTCTGAGAATTAAGCCCTCTTTTTGCAGCAATATTGCTATATCTGAAAAAACTTTTACCCTCAACAAGCCCCGAAGGGGTGTCAGCAATAGCATGGGACGTAGTCCTATGTTTGCAGTTCCCCGTATTGGATTGCCCTGAAAGGGCAAAAGCCCTCAGAATTGGCGCTACCGGTTTAATCACTATGAGCTGATTCTAAACAAATGAGTAACCTTTGAATTTAGATATTTGCCACTACAGTTTAGCTTCCGCTCCTACGGAGCTATCAAGAGAGGGGGTCTGGTTACATAGGACTACGTCCCATGCTATTGCTTGTGCCCCTTCGGGGCTGATTGGCTTAGTCTCGTCCTGATTTTTCGATTAACCGATTCTTTTCGTTTTTCAAATGACGTTTCTCCTTGTATTATAAAATTTTACTATGCTACATTAGAATATTTCGGGGTAACTTCTGGGCAAGCTTATATTTTGGGAATTCTAAATTCCTCCTATTTTATAAGATGTTGGTTCGCAGCAGTATCTGCTACTGCTGTATTAGTCATTATAAATCAGGCATTTTAAAAAATAGATCTTACGATTATGAAGTATTATTCTGCTTCGGTTCTCATCACGCTTTTGATTTTATCTGGTTGCGGGCCTGCTGAACAAGTAGCCGATGATCCGGAACCCAATGAGAATGACCGAGATGAAATTGAAAAAACTGAAAATCTGCTATCCGGTATCGAAACCGGAGATGATGTTCAGCGTCTTTTGAATCAGGAAGACGGGTGGGTGGAAGAAACGCTGCAAGAGCTTTCCCTTGAAGAAAAGGTCGCTCAAATGATGATGCCCCGGGTCTATACCCATTACATCCACCGGGATACTGATCAATTCCAAGAAATTAAAGAATATGTGGAAGATTATGGGGTGGGCGGCCTTATAATATCACACGGGGATGTGCATGAAGTTGCTATGCTGTTGGATGAATTTCAGTCTATGGCTGATTTGCCGCTCCTGGTGAGCGCCGATTTTGAACGCGGTGTAACTATGAGGATCAGACGGGCGACTGAGTTCCCGGTGGCAATGGCCAAAGGGGCTGCCGGTGATCCCGGATTAACATACCGGATGGCAAAAGCGACAGCAGAAGAAGCTCGTGCCCTTGGTGTTCACTATAATTTCGCACCGGTCGTAGATGTCAACAACAACCCTGATAATCCTGTGATTAATGTGCGATCATTCGGTGAGGATCCGGAGATGGTCGGCGAAATGGCAGAAGCTTATAACCTCGGACTTCATGATGGCGGAGTGATATCAACCGGGAAACATTTTCCCGGTCATGGTGATACTGACCTGGATTCACATGTGGATTTGCCCGAAATTACTCATGATCGCGACCGGATGGAGGAAATTGAACTCAAACCATTTCGCCATACGATCGACAAGGGAATGATGTCGGTAATGAGCGCTCATATCGCCATGCCGGAACTTGCGGAATCACCCGAAATACCCGCTACACTCTCACGATCGATCATGACCGATCTGCTCAGAAGCGATCTCAACTTTGCCGGGCTGCTGGTCACTGATTCGATGGGAATGGCAGGCGTAACCCAGCAATATGCCAATGATGAAGCCGCGGTTAAAGCCGTGCAAGCCGGAGTTGACATCGTATTAAATCCGCCCGAACCAATCACTGCCATTGAAGCAGTGACGGCGGCTGTTCGGGTGGGAGAAATTGATGAACAGGAAATAGATGAATCAGTGCGGCGTATTTTATCTGCTAAAAAAACGCTGGGTTTGCACGAGGACAGGCATGTGGATTTCAACAAAATCCGGGATGTGATTAATGATCCGTACCACAATGAGTTAGCAGAAGAAATCGCTCAGCAGTCCCTGACGCTCGTACGTAATGATGACGATATGTTTCCACTTGATCCTGATGAGGATCAAACCATATTGAATATTTCTCTGGAAGATATTGATGACCAAAGAATCAATGTTCACAGCCCCGATATGCTGGCACCATCACTTCCTGTACGTCAGTTTTTCAATGATGGATTTTCAAGTAAATTCGGAGAAATGCCGACATACAATCTTGATCCGCAAAGTAATGACGAGCACATTGATTCGATGATGGAAAAGGCGGAAGAAGCGGATAAAATTTTGCTGCATGCTTATGTAACCGCCCGCTCAGGTGCGGGAGAGCTTGATATACCGGATCATATTGACAAAGCACTTCAGGATCTTGCAGATCTTGATACTCCAATGGGCGTGGTTTCTTTTGGTGACCCCTACTTTATCAGCGGCGTTCCGGAAATCGATGCATATATGGCTGCATGGTCGGCAAATAAAGCTGCAATTGAAGCAGCCGTACAAACGCTGACCGGAGAGCAGCAACCGATGGGGCGCTTACCGATTGAAATCCCTGATATAGGTGAAATAGGTGACGGGCTGGAATATGATCCGCCCGAAGAGGAATGAGTTTTCGTTAGCTTTAGATCACGAACAAATCCGCTTTAACGTCATCATAAAAATTGCTTTGGGCTCCATGGTGCTGAAGCCTTTCAGGGAGCGATCGGCATCAAGGAGCGCTTCAAAAATCAATGGGATTCGGCCGGGAGGATAAACCCGTAAAGCGGGCTTCAGGTTTTTGTAAAAATAAGGGTTCATCCCTATTTGTTTGGGAACTTCCCGGTCGGCAACCCCCTTTTGCTGCAAGCGATGCATCTGCCAGAGATTGGTAAAATACATTGTCATGTATCCCATCGTCTTGAATATTTCACTTGTCGCATTTTCAGCCTGCTCAATCATCTGATCCGCCATCCTGAGAACCTTCGATTGATCTCCGCTGGTTAATGCTTCGGAAAACTCAAAAATGTCAATTTCCCGGGAAATGCCGACTACCTCTTTCACATGTTCCGGTAAAACCGTCGAGTCGCCGGCATAAGTGACCAGTTTTTCAATTTCTGCCGTCAGATTCACCAGATTATTTCCGACATGAAACGCGAGCATCTGTGAAGCTCTGGGGTCAACCTCTTTACCTGCGGTTTCTTTTGCCCACTGTTCAATCCAGTGTGGCAGCTGATCCTGATGAACGGGTTCAAACTTGCAAACCCGCGCATGATCCGATGCCTTCAGCGCTTTACCCAGCTTTGTCTTGCCGTCGGGGCCGCGGTCATCAGTGATAACCATTACCGTACCTGGATTGGGTTGCTTCACGTAAGCAGCCAGATTATCCCGGTTCGAATCCTCCGTATCCCTCCCCGGCTCGAAAAAGTGGTGAAAATCACGGATAATGACTATACGCCGTTCCGCCATCATCGGAAAACTTTTCGCGGCGGATAAAGCTTGGTTCAACGTTGTTTCTCTCGCGTATAACACATCCACGTTGAAGTCCCTGGATTCTTCAGGGATTAATTGAAGAAATACCTCCTGCAATCGATCAGCAAAAAAAGGATCTTTTCCGTGTAAAAAATATACCGGCTTTACATTTCCACTTTTGATCTCCTGCAAGACCTCATTGTATAACCTGATACTATCTGTGGATTTCGCTGCCATACGGACCCTATTGAAGTTCCTGCGTTAAATAAGAGATCTTACACTAAATCTTTACGGATACAATCGCCCGAGCATTCTCGGGAACGGTATAGACTCCCGGACATGCTGGATTCCGCATATCCAGCAAACGGCTCTTTCAAGGCCAAGACCAAAACCGGAATGGGGCACTGAGCCGAACCTTCGAAGATCAGTATACCATTTAAAAGCATCCTCAGGCAAGTTATGCTCTTTGATTCGCTTTTTAAGTATATCCAGATCATCCTCTCGCTGTCCGCCGCCTACAATTTCGCCGTAGCCCTCCGGTGCAAGAACATCCACCCCGAGCGCTACTCTATCATCTTCGGGATCCCTTTTCATATAAAATGCTTTCACCTCTGCCGGATATCCATATACCATGATAGGGCTATCAAAATGCAAGGTCAGGATTGTTTCATCACTGCCGCCGAAATCTTCTCCCCATTTGATATTCAAAGCTTTATCCCGCCAATGCGGAATATTTCTGAGGTCCTCCTCAACCTCTTCAGTACGCATGCTGATTTCACGGATGCGGGCATCAATCTGCACCTTTCGCCCCTTCTTTGCCTGGCCGTATTCTTTTTGCAGCTCTTCTTTTTCATTCTTTAAATCCTGAAGCTCTGCCTCCCGGGAGGATTCCATCTCATCAAGCATCTTTTTGGTTTTATCCGAATTCAGCAATTCAATTGCCTCGGTATAGGTCAACCGCGGAAACGGAGCTTTCACATTCTTAAGCGGTTCGGTATTTCGTTCAAGAATTTCAAGCTCTTCACTGCAATCTTTCAGTACCTGATCCACAAGATGGGATAACATGGATTCAGCCAGTTCCATATTCATATCCAAATCGTAGAACGCCATTTCCGGTTCGATCATCCAAAACTCGGTAAGATGGCGGCGGGTTTTGCTTTTTTCAGCACGAAAAGTGGGGCCGAAAGTATAGATTTTTCCATGAGCCATAGCCATCGCCTCACCGTAAAGCTGCCCTGATTGGGTGAGATACGCGGTTTCATCAAAATATTCGGTGCTGAATAATGTCGTAGTGCCCTCCGCTGCATTTCCCGTAAAAATCGGAGCATCCATTTGTATAAACCCCTGCTGTTGGAAGAATTCATGCAGGCTGTAGATGATCCGGTTACGAACTCTCATGATCGCCCATTGCCGCCGGCTCCGAAGCCAGAGATGGCGGTTTTCCATCAGGAATTCGACACCGTGTTCTTTGGGTGTTATGGGATAACTCTCGGCAATCTGAATCGGTTTCACATCACTAACGTGAAGTTCATGACCGCCAACACTGCGTTCATCCGCCACAACGCGGCCGCTGATTGATACCGAGCTTTCCTGCGTGAGCTCTTCAGCTTTATTCCAAACTTCATCATCAACCTCATCTTTGCTGACGATACACTGGCACAGTCCGGTGCCGTCGCGGATCACCAGAAAAATCAGCTTTTTGCTGGAACGTGTGTTATAAACCCATCCCTTGAGTTCTACAGTCTGATCTACAAAATCCGAAAGCTTATCTATATATACCATGAAATTTGATGTTATCTGATCTTGATTACATATTACATCCGGCGTTCAACAGGTTTTAAATTTACGGCAGATTCTGCTTAATTCAAGAGAAAAAAGCAGTGATTATGCTTTTGTTTCTTCTTCCCTGGTTTCCGGCACCAGCCTGGTTTCCGATAGCTGATCTTCATCAAAAAACTGCTGCGAAAACTCCCGAATTTGCTCATCGCTTACCGCATCAATGTTTCTGATTAATTCATCCAGAGGAATATACCGGCCATAGTAAATTTCACTTTTGGCGAGACGCATCATTCGATTGCTCATGTTTTCCTGAGCAAGCAGCATTTTTCCTTTCAGATGCGTTTTAGCTTCCTGCAATTCTTTGGATTCAATGAGATTATCGCGCAAATCCTTTAACTCTTTGAGGATCAGCTCCCGGACATGATCTACATATTCCTGATCTGTTCCAACATAAATTCCAAAAAGCCCCGCATCGCTATACCCTTGATTAAAAGATTGAATCGCATAGCAATAGCCATGCTGCTCCCGAATATTTTGATGAAGCCGTGAACTCATCCCACCGCCCAACACGGTGTTGCCAAGTAATAGTTTATACCGGTCATCATGATCTGAAGCGAGTGAACGCTGCCCGATAATGTAGTGAGTCTGCTCAATCGGCCGTTTTATTTGCCTGTTATCAGGCTGATACGGGACAACAGGGGTTTCGACATCAGTACTCTTGCCTTTTGCCTGTTTCTCAAAAAGCTGTTCAACTTGCTTTACAACCTCATCGTGACTGGTATTTCCGGCTACCGTAACAATGATATTATCAGGCTGATAGCGCTCCCCCATGTAATTATAAAGATCATCCCGGACAAAACCGTTGACCGATGACTCATACCCGATTATCGGACGCCCCAGCGGATGATCCTTAAATACCATCCCGTTGAATTCCTCAAAAATGTAATCTTCCGGATTATCCCGGTACATTTTCATCTCTTCCAACACTACTTTCTTCTCTTTTTGCAGCTCATCTTCCGGAAATGTCGGATGCAAAACCATATCAGACAACACATCCAGAGCGGTGTCAAGTTTAGTATCGAGGCAGCGGGCAAAGTAACAAGTAAATTCGCTTGAAGTGAAAGCATTCAGATAGCCGCCCACAGCTTCCATTGAAAGCGCTATATCATACGAGCTTCGGTTCTCAGTACCCTTGAACAACATATGCTCCAGAAAATGCGTAACGCCGGCTTGCTCCGGGCGTTCATGGCGGCTGCCGGTTTTTACCCAAACTCCAACGGCAAGACTGCGCACACTGTCAATTTCTTCAGTGATGATGCGAAGTCCACTGTCTAAAGTAGTTTTTTGAATTTGCTCAGCTGCAGAATTTTGTTCCATAAGAATACTAATGCTCTTCAGGTAAGAAGTAATTTTTGTTAAAGTAAGCTAATCTGTTTAAAGCAACTTTCAATACTAAAAAAGCCAGTAAACAGCAATGCAGATTAAATTCCGGTCAATTAAACACGTAGCTAAAGCATTGCTTCAGAATGCATAACTAAAATCAGCTTTTCCTCATTCCATTCAATGAGTCTGCTGTATATCTCAAAAAAAACGTCATCCTACCCGAAGATAAGATGACGTTTCAGCAAATTGCTTAATTCTCTTTAAGCTTCCTCTTCTTTGGGAAGCAGTGCTTTTCTCGAGAGACGAAGTTTTCCGCCGTTTTCAATTCGAACCAGTTTCACTTCAATTTTATCTCCTTCACTAAGCACATCTGAAACGTTTTTGATTCGGTTGTGCTCTATTTCGGAAATGTGAAGCAAGCCGTCTTTACCAGGCATGATCTCAACAAAAGCGCCGTACTCCTTAATAGAGCGAACCGTTCCTACATAAGTTTCGCCTTCCTCAAGTTTACCGGTGAGCGCCTTGATCTTTTCGATACCTTTTTTGGCGTCTTCATCATTATCAGCACTTACCGTCACAATACCTTTATTATCAACTTCTTCGATATTGATGGTTGTGTTGGTCTCCCGCTGTAATGATTGGATAATCTTGCCACCCGGCCCGATAACATTTCCAATCTGATCGCCTTCAATCTCAATTTTAATAGAGCTTGGCGCATATTCAGAAAGTTGCGGACGCGCTGTGGAAATCGTCTCAGCCATTTTTTCAAGAATGTGCTGACGGCCGTTTTTAGCCTGTTCAAGCGCCTCCTCCATAATTTCGTAAGAGATGCCCTGCACTTTTATATCCATCTGGCATGCGGTAACACCATCGGGAGTGCCGGTAACTTTAAAGTCCATATCTCCCATATGATCTTCCTCACCCTGGATATCGGAAAGGACAACATTCTTGCCGTCATCACCTACAACCATGCCCATAGCGATACCTGCTACCGGTTTGGTTACAGGAATACCGGCATCCATCATGGCCATCGATCCGCCGCAAACTGAAGCCATGGATGAAGACCCGTTTGACTCCAAAATATCGGAAACAATGCGGATAGTGTAGTCAAAATCCTCAATAGAAGGTACAACCGGCTTGAGTGCACGCTCGGCAAGGTCACCGTGACCAACTTCTCTTCGACTGGTGCCTCGTAACGGTTTAACTTCTCCGACAGAATATGGCGGGAAATTATAATTCAGCATGAACCGCTTGGGCTCAGTATCGAAAAGCGTATCAATAGCTTGTTCGTCGCGCTTTGTGCCTAGCGTAACTGAGACCAATGCCTGAGTTTCACCTCTGGAGAAAATTGCAGAGCCATGCGTTCTCGGCAGATAACCGGCTTCACACCAGATATCACGGATATCTGACGGCTTTCGCTGATCAAGCCGGTGCTCTTCCTCAAGAATGAGCTTACGGAGAATTTTCTTTTGCTCATCATGACAAAATTCTTTGATTTCGCCTTCTCTCTCCGGATAGTCTTCCTCGAGCTTAGCGGTAATTTCTTCGATTACTTTGTCCACAGCGTTGTTGTATTCATGCTTGCTGTATCCGGCACGAGAAATTTCTTCAATCTGGCTGCCCAGTAGCTCCTGTACTTTACCCTGGAGCTCCTCATCAACTTCAGGCTCTGATACTTCCCACTTATCTTTGCCGAGTTCTTCACGAAGCTCGATCTGAAACTGGCAAATTTTCTTTATGGATTCGTGAGCTTTATCGATGGCTTCGAGCATCTCTTTTTCCGAGATCTCATTCATCTCACCTTCAACCATCACTACATTCTCGAGCGTACCACCGACGATCATATCGATGTCTGAGCCTTCAAGTTCAGTGACGGTGGGATTAATGATAAATTCACCTTCAACTCTTCCGATACGTACCTGAGCCATAGGGCCGTCAAAAGGTATGTCTGAGAGTGTTAGAGATACGGAAGTAGCTACGGCACCCAGCACATCACCGTCATTTTCGCCATCGGAAGATACTACCTGGCAAATGATCTGGGTTTCATTCTTAAAATTCTCA
Source organism: uncultured Chitinophagales bacterium (assembly GCA_964505385.1). Lineage (GTDB taxonomy): Bacteria > Bacteroidota > Rhodothermia > Balneolales > Natronogracilivirgulaceae > SLJN01. The sequence goes on along the minus strand of CAZDIA010000025.1, from coordinate 23,166 downwards.
GGAAACAGCGGTCGGATAGTGCGGTCAATTAACCGGCAGGATAAAATTTCTTTGTCTGATGGTCTTCCCTCACGCTTAATGAACCCGCCGGGAAATTTTCCTCCGGCAGCATAGGTTTCTCTGAATTCTACAGATAACGGAAAGAATGGAATATCTTCTCTTGCTTCTTTTGCCGCTGTTGCGGTTGCTAATACCATCGTATCACCAAGACGGACGACGGCACTGCCATTGGCTTGTTTAGCCAGGCGATGTGTTTCTACGGATATTGTTTTTCCCGGGGCGAATTCCACGGTTTTGAAATCGGCTTTCATAAAGTATTATTGATTCGTTTTTGTATAAACAGTTGGTGTTAGTGGCAGAGCCTACAGATTCGGCATTCTAACAAAAAAAGCACGATAGATTAATACCGTGCCTTTTCTGAATTATTTTCTGATTCCAAGTTCCTGGATCAGCTTTCTGTAGGCTTCAATGTCTTTATGCATCAAATAATTGAGCAATTTACGACGCTTACCAACGAGTCTCAGCAGACCAAGACGGGTTGAGTGGTCTTGCTTATGCTCTTTAAGGTGTTCGGTTAATCGGTTGATTCGTTCCGTAAAAAGAGCAATTTGTGCTTCAGGCGAACCGGTATCTTCACCGGTTTTGCCATATTTTTCAAATATTTCTTTCTTTTCTTCGCTTGTTATATTCATTATGTAAAGATTGGTTTTCCGCTTTAGATGTTATCATGCTAAAGTAGATCCCCTTTATACTAAAAAAGATCTAATCCCTTAATATAGGCTTTATTTAGCTTGTAAACAATGGTTTTTATCTTTTTCGAGTTGAGCTACCAATTCTTCTTTATCATTGAATTTTTGTTCATCTCTTATTCTTTCAAGAAAATAAACGGTAACTCTCCTGCCGTAGATTTCCTGATCAAAATCAAAGATGTGGGCCTCTAGAGTCTGGCGCTGTTCTTCGTCAAAAGTCGGGCGATAACCGATATTCATCATAGCGCGCCGAATATCACCATCAATTTCTACATCGACAGCGTACACCCCGCGATATGGAATAATCTTTCGTGATGATACCGGCCTGATATTAGCCGTGGGAAAACCAAGCTGTTTACCCCGCTTATCACCATGAGTCACGTAGCCCTTCAACCGATACGGGCGTCCCAGAAAATTTCGGGCTAATTGCACATCTCCTTTGTCCGCAAGAGCTTTGCGGACCGTAGTGCTGCTTACGGTTATTTTATCCACTTCGTGCGCTTCACAAATATGCACTTCAAATCGGTGTTCCCGCGCAAGTTTTTGCACCGTCTCAATTGTGCCTTCCCGATTGCGTCCGAATTGATGATCATACCCTATCACAAATTCTGAGACTCCAATTTTTTTGAAGATAATGTCCCTGATAAATTCTTCAGCTGTGAGCAGAGAAAAATCCCTGTCAAATGGAATGATAATCAGTTCATCAATACCGAGTTCACCAAGGATCTCACTTCGCTCTTCCAGCGTGGTCAGCAATCTGATTTTATCTTCCCCGCTGCTCAGTATTTCACGCGGGTGCGGATCAAAACTGACTACCACGCTTCTGCCCCCGTGCTTGCGGGCTTTTTCCACAACTTTGCTAATCAGATACTTATGCCCCTCATGAACTCCGTCGAACGTGCCAACTGTAACAACACTCTCCGGCTGCCTTTCGGTATCATCGAGATAAACGAGTTTTGACATTACGCATCCTTTAATTGTTTTTCAAATTCCTGAATCGTTATAGCTTCCTCAACACGGAAGTTTCCGGTTGCGGTTCGCCGCAATCCCGATAAATGAGCTCTCGAGCCAAGTGCCAAACCGATATCATGGGCTAAACTACGAATGTATGTACCCTTACTGCACCTAACGTTGACTGTGATATCGGGAAGATCGAATGAGACGACTTCCAATCTATATATCTTTACCGGTCTTGTTTTTAGCTCAACTTCCTCACCTTTCCGCGCTTTTTTATACAATCGCTGCCCGTTTACTTTTACTGCCGAATAAGGGGGTACGGTCTGCTCAATGTCACCGGTAAATTTACTCCTTATAACCTCTTCTAATTCTGCTCTGCTGATATGCTCCCAGCCGGCTTCAGCATCAACAGGCGTTTCGGCATCATAGCTGGGTGTGGAAGCACCAAAGCGAATTTCAGCCATGTATGATTTCTCCTGTTCCTGAATCTGCCCTATCGACTTCGTAGCTTTTCCGGTACATAAGATGAGCAAGCCGGTTGCAGCGGGATCAAGAGTGCCGGCATGACCAATCTTTTTCACTTTTATCATTCCCCGTATTTTTTTTACAACATCAAAGCTGGTCCAGCCAGCAGCCTTATCTATCAAGATAACAGCACCTGAGCCAAATGTAATATCTGAAGAAACCGGTTGACTGCGGGAAATAACAGGTAGATTTTCAAGTGGAATGGCTTTTGCCATTGGACTATTTAATCCGATTCGTTATTTCTCTCCTTGCGGATTTTTTCGAATAGTTGCTCCATCCGGTTGGCATACTCGGCGGAATCATCCATATAGAAAACAAGCTCAGGAATGCGCTTCACGTGATTGCGAATCTTGCGGGCAAGTTTGCCCCGGATCTCACTATTGTGTTCATTGAGGTATTTAAAAACCTCCTCATGATCACCGCCCTCCGAATAAATACTTACATAAACTTTGGCATTTGAAAGATCAGGCGAAACCCGCACATTCGTAACCGTGATGATATTATCATTCTGATATTCCTGGATAATACTACCCAGATCATTCTGCAGCTGTGAAGAAAGTCGTTCTACTCGTAAACTCATCAGCTCGATTCGTCGGCTAAGGTTCGTTTGGTTTCAATTATCTCATAAGCCTCAATCACATCTCCTACTTTAATATCATTGTAACTTTTGATATTGATACCACATTCATAACCGCTCGCTACTTCTTTAACGTCATCTTTGAAACGCTTGAGCGAGTCGAGTTCACCTTCGTGGATTACAATACCGTCGCGTACTAATCGGATATGATTATTCCTTGAGATTTTACCATCAGTAACAAAGCATCCGGCTACGGTACCAACTTTAGGTACTTTAAAGGTCTCGCGAACCTCCACGGTTGCCGTCACTTTTTCTTTCAGTTCGGGGCTGAGCATACCTTCAAGTGCATCACGGACTGCATCAACAGCTTCGTAGATGACGCCGAACAGCCGAATATCAATCTCTTCTCTTTGAGCAATATCCCGCGCTGTAGAAGATGGACGCACCTGGAAGCCGATTATAATCGCATTGGATGCAGATGCAAGCAATACATCGGATTCTGTAATAGCTCCAACTCCGGTGTGTATAATATTCACCTTCACTTCATCAGTGCTCAATTTTTGCAATGAGCCCGACAGAGCTTCAATTGAACCATCAACATCACCTTTGATAATCAGATTCAATTCAGCAATCTCGCCGAGAGCCATCTTGCGAGAGATATCATCGAGAGTGAGATGCTTGACTTTTCGAAGATCCTGTTCTCGGCGTATTTGCTGCCGCTGAATGGCTATTTCTTTGGCCGATTTTTCATCCGCAGTTATAACGATTTTATCGCCCGCCTGAGGAAGGCCATGGAAACCGGTGAGCTGTGCTGGAGTAGACGGACCGATTGATTTTAGCCGCTCTCCTTTTTCATTTTCAAGTGCCCGCACCCTTCCATAATGCTGCCCGGCCACAAACGAATCACCAATTTTAAGGGTGCCGTTTTGAATTAAAATGTTGGCTACCACCCCTTTACCGCGATCAATCCGGGATTCCAGCACAATACCGTTTGCTTTTCTATCGGGGTTGGCTTTGAGCTCCATCAATTCTGATTCGATGAGAACCTTTTCAAGAAGTTCAGGTATGCCGTCACCATGTTTCGCGGAAACCATAGCGATCTGGGTTTTACCTCCCCAGTCCTCTACTATCACATTGTGGTCGGCAAGCTGCTGGCGAATGCGGTCCGGATTCGACCCTTCTTTATCAATCTTATTGATGGCTACAACTATAGAAACACCGGCTGCCTGCGCGTGGTTAATCGCCTCAACGGTCTGAGGCATTACTTCGTCATCTGCGGCTACAACCAGAATCACCAGGTCAGTTACCTGAGCTCCTCGTGCACGCATTGCAGTAAACGCTTCGTGACCGGGGGTATCCAGGAAAGTGATCTTTCGGTTATCATCGGTTACAACTTCGTATGCACCGATATGCTGCGTAATTCCGCCTTCCTCACCTTCGGTTACGTGAGTTTTTCGAATATAATCGAGAAGTGAGGTTTTACCGTGATCAACGTGTCCCATCACAGTAACAACCGGCGCGCGCGGCTTCAGATCTTCCGGTTCGTCTTCTTCCAGTTCAATATCATCGTTTATCTCTTCAGCATCGACAAAGCGAACTTCCCGGCCATATTCATCGGCAAGAAGTTCGAGCGTGTTGGCATCAAGGCGCTGGTTGATGGAAACTACCATCCCCAGATTCATACAGTGCGTAATAATTTCTGTCGGGTTTACATCCAGCAGCTCGGCAAGATCACTGACCGTCATAAACTCAGTAACCTCAAGAACATTTTCATCCTGCTGCTCAAGTTCAGCCTGCTTCTCACGTTCAGCAGCCATTTCATCGCGCTTCTGGCGACGGCGCTTTTGCCGTTTTTTGCCTCCGGTAGATGAAGTCTGCAACATCTGCATTGTTTCCTTCATTTTGGTCTCAACATCGCTCTCATCTACCTGGGCCTTCGGCTTACGGCTCTTCATCCGCTTTTTCTTCTTCTTGCTCTTAGCGGATTCTGCCTCATCAGGCTTCTCTTTCTTCTCTTTTTCTTTGTCCTCGTCTTTTACCCGCTTAGGCTTTCTCTTCTTCTTTTTATCTTTCTTATCCTCTTCCTGAGTGTCTTTAGTATCTTTTTTGGGCTTTTCTTCTTCGGGCTTTTCAGGCTTTTTCTTCTTGGATTCTTGTTTCTTCTTTTTAGAAGATTTCGACTTATCACTCTTTGATTCTGATTCTTGCTTATCTTCCGTTTTGGAAACGTTTATTTTTCCAAGAACCCTTGTGCCAGATAGTTTTTTCGCTCTGCCACGTATAATCTCTTCAGCCTGCTTTTCCTCTTTTGATTCCTGCTTGTCTGCAGTTTCATCAGGTTGATCCTGCTCTTTAATCTCAGCGTCAACCTTAGTTTGATCGGTATCCGGCTCTTTATCCTTTGAATCCTTCTGTTTTCTCGATTTATCATCTTGCTTAACAGCAGGCTCAGGCTCTTCCTCCTGCTCTTCTTCCTCCTCTTCTTCAGCAGGTATCGGAGGTTCTATTTCATCTTTTTCTGCGGAAGCAGATTCAGTGTGTTGTTCAGGCTCAGCTGCCAGCTCTTCTTTTTCGGGCTCGGCCTCATCAGCAGTTTCGGAGTCTGCCGCTTCTTCCTGCTGTTTATCACCGGTTTTTTCGTCTTCCTCTTCCGGCTTATCGTCTATAGGATCAAGCGATAAATCTTCTTGTTTCTCATCTTCAAGTGGTTCAAGATCTTCGATGGGGTCAACAAAAGTATCAACAGAAACTGATTTATTCCGGGAGCTACGCATCGTAGTCCGGCGCTCCTCATACTCCTCACGCGCCCGGATGTGCTCCGCGCTTTTAGCTTTATCTTCTCCATAAAGCTTATCAAGAGCAGCATACATTTCCGGAGTCACCTTGAAATTAGGCTTATCCTCCGCTTCGTACCCTTCACTTTCGAGTGAATTTACAATAGTACGAGTTGCGACATTGAACTCTTTTGCAACTTTAAAAAGCGGCTTTTTTTTAGCTTTTTGTGACATATATCGTTTAGTGCGCTGATCTTAAATGGTATGAGGCGATAAAGCACAGGCAGTTTAGCCGGCTTCATCTTCTTCCTCTTCAAACTCTTCCTGGATGGTATTAAATATGTTCTTTGCCTGTTCTGAGTCAATCTTACCGTCAGTGCGCCGAACGATTTCATCTTCGTTCAGCTCCAGTACTGTTCGGGCGGTATCACACCCGATATCGAATAACAGCTGGACGGTTTCATCACCAAAATCTTCTGCAAATTCAAAGATATCGATATCTTCCTCATCATCTACTTCGCGGAATACATCAATTTCGTATCCGGTGAGATTGGAGGCCAGTCTGATATTGACACCTCCTTTTCCAATTGCTTTGGATACCTGATCAAGAGGAACTACAACGTTTGCAGATTTTTTAGATTCATCTAATTCAACGGATTGAATATTCGCAGGTTGTAATGCCCTTTTGATGTATTCTTTCGGATCTTCGGTGTAGTTGATGACATCAATATTTTCATTGCACAACTCCCGCACCACCGAATGTATCCGTATGCCTTTCATTCCGACACAGGCGCCAACGGCATCAACCCGTTCATCGTGAGATACTACGGCTACTTTGGAGCGGTCGCCCGGTTCTCTTACTACTTTTATGATTTCAATTATTCCGTCGAAAACTTCGGGGATTTCATTCTCGAACAATCGCTCCAGAAACAACGGTGAAGTTCGGGAGATAATGACGGCGGGGTTGCCATTTTCCCTTTTGACTTCCAGTACAACCGCGCGTATGGTATCCCCTTTTCGGTAACGGTCTTTATATATCTGATGACTTTTGGGGAGAATCAGTTCAACTCCGTTGTGATTTACCAGAATATCTTTATTTCGAATCTGGTAAACATCACCCAGCACGATTTCGCCTACCCGGTCGGAGTACTCTTCAAATACATTATCCTTTTCTATTTCCCGGATGCGCTGATTCAGCGTTTGCCGCGCCATCATTACAGCCCGGCGGCCAAAATCTTCAACTTTGACTTCCTGGGCAAAGTCATCATAAAGTTCAAGATCGGGATCGAGCTTCTTAGCCTTGCTGATGGGTATTTCGTTGACCTCATCAGTAAATTCCTCGTCCGGAACCACTTCCCTTATATGCAAAATCTGCACCTCTCCGCGGTCGGCATTTAAAATCACATCAAATGCTTCATCGGAGCCATAATTTTTCTTGATCATCGACCGGAACACATCCTCAAGTATGGATAATAACATATCCCGGTCAATGCTTTTATCTTTGGCAATCTCAGCAAAAGAGGTAATTATAAGTTTCGAAATATCCGTTTGCATATAAATTCTCCGGAATAAAAGCCAGTTTTTAAATTGTAATCAGTATTCGTGTTTCCACGATATCGTCAAAATGAATCCGCTGTTCGGCTTTGCCGTCATCAATGATGATTTGTTTATCATCAACGTCTTTCAGTGTACCTTCAACAGAGGTCTCATCAGCTCCTACCTGATAGCGAACATTACACTTACGTCCCCTGTTTGTGTAATATTGCCTGATGTCCATCAAGGGTTTGTCTACACCCGGCGAAGAAACATTCAAGCGGTATTTCCCCTTGAAAATGCCAGCCTGGTCGAGCGCATCCCCAAGACTTCTATTCAGTTTCGCACACCGATCTATTGAAACGCCGCCTTCGACGGATTCCACATAAACCCAAACAATCCGGTTACGTGCGTCTCCCTTCAATTCAACATCAACCAGATACAGATCGGTGCCCTCAAGCTCTTGCTTGACCATCGTTCTTATATGTGTAAGTTGATCTTGTGTCATGAAAAACGCCGATGCCGGATACAAAAAAAGTGAGACGTATTCCGCCTCACTTAGACTGTCAAATATAAAATTTTTTTCGCTGTATAACAATGATCAGAACGACAGTATTTATATATTATGCTATTATATTTCCGTTATCCCAAAATTAAATATTGCCTCTAAGAAAACGCCAATATCTTCGTTCCGCTCTTCCCGAAAATGCTCATCCCGAAAACGTTCGGGACTGCGCTTTTGGGACTTCGCCCGCCTTGATCTTGGCGTTTTCTTAGGGCACTTTGAGTTTTCTTACAGACACTAAATGATACATAACCATGCGATTAACCGGTATTTTTCTTTTAATTACTCTTTTGTTATTCCAGTTTGGCTGCGGTAATGATGATGAAACCACCGAGCGTAGCGGCAGAACCATTGACCTCACCGATACCGTCGACTTTCTGGATGAACAGGGTGATACCATCTCCACAGTTCGCGTAGCCATCGCCGATACACCCAACAAAAGAAATTTGGGATTAATGAATGTTCACGAGTTGCCGGATGATGGCGGCATGCTGTTTCTGTTTGATGAAGAAGAAGAGCAAAGTTTCTGGATGGCCAACACCCCGCTTTCACTTGATATCATTTATGTAAGCAGTGACAAAGAAATCGTAAAAATTTACCACCGTACTTCGCCATACTCCGAACAACAATTGCCCTCAGGCGAACCCGCCCAGTATGTAGTTGAAGTCAACGGTGGATATGCGCGGGAACATGATATTCGCGAAGGTATGCGGATTGATTTTTAGCGCAAAAAAATTTCACCTCTGCCACTTTGCGGGCAAGTATTCTTCAAAACGCCGACAGCGTCAACCGGACCTGTCTTCGTTTATCATTTATGCTTACTAAATCTGCTCCTTTACCCCCTCTTTAAGAAAGCGTTCCGCTTCAAGTACATTAGTTTTGGAGCCCATAAACACCGGCGTCCGCTGATGGATATCCTCGGGCTGGATCTCCATTATTCTCCGGCTGCCATCACTGGCCATTCCTCCAGCCTGCTCAATAATGAAAGCTAATGGATTGCATTCATACATCAGCCGAAGCTTGCCTTTGGGATTTTTTTCAGTCGCCGGATAAATGAAAATACCGCCTTTCAAAAGCGTGCGATGTACATCCGCCACCATCGAGCCTATATATCTCGCCGAATACGGCCGGCCGGTATCCGGATCTTCTTCCTTGCAGTATCTCAGATAAGCTTGCAGCGCCGGGTCCCAGGAATTGTAGCTGCCTTCATTAATGCTGTAATAAGAGCCATGTTCCGGAATCTTGATATCATTATCCGATAGAAAATATTCACCAATTCCCGGATCAAGCGTAAAGACGCTTACGCCCAGTCCGGTGGTATATGCAAGGATTGTGCTCGATCCGTATAACACATAACCTCCGGCAACCTGTTCTATCCCACTTTGCATAATATCCTGCTCATCTGGTAAATCGGCCCTGTGGGATTTTCTCCTGAATATTGAAAAAATTGTTCCAATAGATACATTCACATCAATATTTGAGGAGCCATCAAGCGGATCCACAAACACCAGATACTTACCGGAAGTGCTCTCCATATGAACCGGCTGATTATCCTCTTCAGAAATCATCACACTTACGATTTGAGAACGCCCAAGCGCGTGCCTCATTTGTTCGTTGGCAAAAACATCAAGTTTTTTAACATGCTCTCCGTGAACATTTTCCGAGCCCTCATGCCCAAGTATATTGGTAATTCCCGCTTTGTTCACTTCCCTCGAAACTATCTTGGTGGCCAATCCGATATCCCGAAGCAACTGTGACAGCTCACCCGTGGCTCCGCGGAATCGATTCTGACTCTGAATAATGTGCTCTTCAAGGGTTATAAGACGCTCTACTTTTCGTGTTGTCATAATGTTCTATCATCCTGTTTTTTTGATTGCACACACATCCGTAAGTTAATCAGAAAAGCGCTTCCAAATCAATATTTGTTAAAATTGACGCACTTTATTTTCTGTTAATCTTTGGCAGAAGCGGGATTCAAGGGGTCAAAAATGTTTCGGTCCTTCTGAAATCTTTTTGAATCACACCAACTACCCGGATTCTGCATTCTCCAATAGCTGGTTGAATAACGCCTCAGCTTTGGAGTTCAGCGTTTTTTCATCCTGATCATTTTCAAGAACGAAATCAGCGTACTGAATCATTTCATCTTGTGGCATTTGTCTGCTGATTCGATTTTTGACCTGTTCGGAGGTAATATTATCACGCTGAGCGACTCTTTTGATGCGAAGGTGTTCCGGTGCAACCACTACCACGATATAGTCAAGCTGCTCCGGCTTTCCATATTTAAGCAGCAACGCAGCTTCTTTGACAAACATCTTATACCCTCGTTCGCGCGCGTATGTTATTCTTCGGTCTGTCTCCCTAAAAACCGCCGGGTGAACCAATTGATTCAACTCTTCAACCCGGTTATTCTGGAATGCTTCACGAGATAAATATTCACGATTCAGTTTGCCCTGAGCGGTATATGCATCTTCACCAAATTTCTCTTTAATCTGACTAACCAGTGTTGGATCGGTCTCCATCAATAGCTTCGCTTCCTGATCGGCGTTCATCACATCTGCTCCCATATCCTGCCACAGCTTGCAAACTACGCTTTTGCCGCTTCCGATTCCCCCGGTAATACCAACTTTCAGCATAAGTATCTTCCATTCATTCTCTTACAATATAGAAAACTATTTCGCAAAGATGCTACATTAGCCTGTGAAAGTTACTTTTATATTTCCATTATTTTCTTAGTTATCAGTATTACAACAACCTATCTGTGCATGTCTCCCCCGGTTACAGCACAAAAGAAAATTTCGGGATGCGTTTTTTAAAGCCGAAAAATTTTCTGCAAGCGCTTTTCTGTATTTTTAAAGGCATTGTTTTACTGATTTCTTTACTCTATTCTATCTGATTAAATTTATTTATCATTTCCACTTTTTAAGATAATCGGTTCTCAGTATGATCATAATGAAATTCGGTGGCTCATCGGTCGCCGACAGTTCTGCCATTTCCCGGGTATGCAACATCATCGCCACAAAAAGTAAAGATCAACAAGTACATGTGGTTACATCCGCATTAGGCGGAGTCACTGATCTGCTGCTTCAATCAGCACATTACGCTGCAGAGCAAAATATCGAATATGAAGCGCTGGTCTCAAAGATCCGAAGCAGACATATCAACGCTATTAAAGAATTGATCCCTTTTAAACTGCAGAGCAACGTTCTGGCAGTATTTCAGGAAGAGCTCAACAAACTTGAAGATGCACTTACCGGCATTTATCTGATCCGCGAACTCACCAACCGCACTCTGGACTTTGTGATGAGTTTCGGCGAACGATTCGCCGCTATCATCCTGAGCCAGGCGCTGTCAAATAAATCGGTTGCCGCCGACTATCTTGATGCGCGAAAAATCATTCGTACAGATGATCACTTTCAATCAGCCCGGATTGATTTTACCACAACTCGCAAGCTTATTAATGAATATTTTCAGGATCGAAGCGCGGTTCAGGTCGTGACCGGTTTCATCAGCTCAACTGATAAAGGCGAGACTACAACTATCGGCCGCGGCGGCTCGGACTATACCGCATCTATTTTAGCCGAGGCCCTCGGCGCTGAAACTATAGAAGTCTGGTCGGACGTCGACGGGGTTATGACGGCTAATCCGAAGAGGGTGCCCAATGCTTTTACTATTCCCGAAATGACCTACGAAGAGGCTATGGAGATGTCTCATTTCGGAGCTAAGGTAATTTTCCCCCCAACAATGCGCCCGGCGATGCAGGCCGACATCCCGATTATCATAAAAAACACCTTTAACCCGGATCACTCCGGAACCCGGATATCATCAAAAAGGAACGATTCGCAATATACCGTGAGAGGTCTTACCTCCATCCCCGACATTGCATTGATTACTATCAAAGGAAGTGGTATGGTCGGCGTCACCGGTGTTGCCTCTCGTATTTTCAGCTCACTGGCTGCCAAAGAAATAAATGTAATTCTAATTACGCAGGCCTCATCAGAGTACGCCGTTTGTGTAGCTGTGATGAACAAGGAAGCCCGGGCCGCCCGCCAAATTATCGAATCCGAATTTGACCGTGAACTTGCCGATCAACGCGTTTCTGATGTAGAAGTAGAAGAAGATATGGCTATTATTGCGGCGGTTGGTGACAAAATGCGACGGACTCCCGGCATCGCAGCGCGTGTATTCGATGCATTCGGACAAAACGGAATTAACATAATTGCTATAGCACAGGGGTCTTCTGAGCTGAATATCTCTGTCGTGATTAAGGAAAAAGATGCATCCAAAGCGTTAAATGCCCTTCATAACGCTTTCTTCCTGGCGGGATCAAAAACGCTGCATCTGTTCCAGGTTGGCACCGGACTTATTGGCAGCACGATCCTTGAATTACTTGCAAAACAGAAGGAAAAGCTGTTGAAAGAATACCAGATTGATATTCGCGTATCAGGGCTTGCCAACAGCAGAAAAATGCTCTTTGATATCGACGGTATTCCGCCCGATCAGTGGGAGGAAAAGCTGGACAAAAATGGTGAAAGTACCAATCTGGATGAGTTTCTCGATCGTGTAAAAAAACACAATCTATCTTATGGCATTTTTCTGGATTGCACCGCCAGCCAGGATGTTGCTAACCGGTATGACCAGTTGCTTGATTCCAGTATCTCTGTAATCACCCCAAACAAAAAAGCGAACTCTGCTGAATACAGTTATTATAAATGCCTGCATGATATTACTCTAAAAAGAGGTGTAAAATATCTGTACGAAACTAATGTTGGCGCTGGCTTGCCTATCATAGAGAACCTACGGCATCTCGTCGGTACAGGTGACAAAATCAAACGTATTGAAGGGATACTTTCCGGCACATTAAGTTATATCTTCAACAGCTTTGATGGGAGCAAACCTTTCAGTGCTATAGTAAAAGAAGCACGTGAAAAAGGCTACACCGAACCGGATCCCCGCGAAGATCTGAACGGTATGGATATGGGGCGAAAGCTGCTGATACTTGGCCGCGAAGCCGGTTACATAATGCAACCCGATGATATAGAAATCGAAAATCTCGTGCCTGAAGAAGCGAGAGATGAAGGCGATATTGATCACTTTTTCAATGTTTTGGAAAAGTATGACGATCATTTTGCCGAACTCATCCGGCAAGCTGAAAACGAAAATAAACTGCTTCGATACACAGCAAAATTTGAAGACGGCAAAGGTAAAGTAGGGCTGGAAAAAATGGATAAGGACCATCCTTTTGCAGCTACTCAGGGAAGTGATAATATTGTGGTAATTACTTCGGAGCATTATGTGGATCGTCCGTTGACCGTAATCGGCCCGGGAGCAGGCGCGTATGTCACTTCAAGTGGTGTTATTTCAGATATACTCAAAATTGGCAGATACGGATGAGGAATGTTTAAGCACGATTACGTAAAGATTTTTGCTCCCGCTACCATTGCCAACGTAGGTTGCGGTTTTGATGTGCTTGGGATGGCCCTTTATCAGCCCGGCGATGAGATCATTCTGAGACGCGTTGATAAACCGGAAATCAAAATCAGCAAAATTACCGGGGATGGTGGTCTTTTGCCGACTGATGCGGATAAAAATACAGCAACTATCTCCATCAAACATCTGTGGAATGAAATCCAACCGGAAGGCGGACTGGAAGTGGTGGTTCATAAAAAAATGCCTATGGGAAGCGGGCTTGGTTCCAGCGCGGCAAGTTCCGTTGGTGGTGTTGCCGCATTGAACGCCATGCTTGAAAACCCTCTGCCCAATGAAAAGCTGTTATCTTACGCCCTTGAAGGAGAACGGGTTGCCTGCGGCACGCCTCATGCCGATAATGCTGCCGCATGCCTCTACGGCGGATTCGTTCTTGTGCGCAGCTCCGAACCGGTTGATATTGTGCCGATCCAATCCCCCGAAAATTTATATGCTGCTGTACTCCACCCTGATATTGAAATCTTAACCGAGAGTACCAGGCGCATTTTACGAAAAAACATACCACTGTCGCTCGCGGTAAAACAGTGGGCAAATGTAGGCGGTCTTATCGCCGGATTAATGAAGGATGATTATGAACTGATCTCCAGATCCCTGCCCGATCTCGTTATCGAACCAATAAGAAGCGTTTTGATCCCCGGGTTTGATGCAATAAAGAGCAGTGCTATGGAAAAGGGTGCTCTTGGCTGTAGTATATCCGGATCGGGTCCTTCCATATTTGCCCTTTGCCATGGTGAATCAATAGCAGAAGAATGTGGCCGGGAGATGAAGAAAACTCTGGATGAAATGGATTTGGAAAGCGACCTTCATATTTCAGCAGTTAATCCCGATGGTCCTAAGATATTGGAGACTAAGTAGTACCTCTAAGAATTTTCTTACAAACACTAAGTAGATGCAGTTTGTCAGCACACGTAATAAACAACATAAGGTACCATTAAAAGATGTGGTTTTAAAAGGCCTCGCAGATGATGGCGGGTTGTTCATGCCGGAGGAAATCCCCGAATTTTCAGCGAACTGGTGGAACACCCTTTCGGACAAAAGCGACCATCGGATTGCGACTGACCTTTTGCATTTCTATTTAAAAGATGAATTTTCGGAAGATGAGGTTTTTGAGATAGCGGAAGAAAGTCTCAATTTTCCGCTGCCGGTTAAAACATTAGATGAAAAAACTCACATTCTTGAACTTTTTCACGGACCCACCCTCGCTTTTAAAGATGTCGGTGCTAGGTTTCTTGCATCGGTCATGGAGCGACTGTTACAACGGGAGCGGCAAAACCTAACCATTTTAACAGCTACTTCCGGTGATACCGGCAGTGCAGTTGCGCAGGCTTTTTACGGATCGGAACGCATCAAGGTGGTGGTGCTTTATCCCAAAGGCAGGGTAAGCGAAGTTCAGGAACAGCAAATTGCCACGCTTGGTCATAACATCACAGCACTTGAAGTAAACGGCAATTTTGATGACTGCCAGCGAATTGTCAAAAAAGCGTTCAAGAATCCGGAGCTTCGCAAGCAGCACCGGCTTACCTCGGCAAATTCCATCAATCTGCTGCGCCTTTTGCCCCAGATGATCTACTACGTGCTCTCCAGGCGGGATTTGCAGAATGATACCGAAGACTTTAAACCGGTATACTCCGTACCGAGCGGTAATTTCGGAAATCTCACAGCCGGACTAATTGCCTGGAAAATGGGAATGCCGGCATACAGATTTCTTGCAGCCTGCAATGCCAATCATGTGTTTCCGGACTTTTTGAAAACCGGCAAATACAATCCGCATCCAAGCAAAACCACACTATCAAATGCGATGGATGTGGGTGATCCAAGCAACTTTGAGCGTATGAAATTTCTGTTTGGCGAAAGTGTTGAAACCTACCATTCCATTTTATGGAGCAACAGCTATGCAGATGATGATACACTGCAAGCGATTGCCGGTACATATAAAGCTTATGACTACCTTGCCGATCCCCATACCGCCGTTGGTCTGAACGCATGGCAGGATTATCTTACGAAAGAAGCGCCGGATCAAACAGGGATTGTGCTGTCTACAGCTCATCCCTCCAAGTTTGGGGATTCCGTAAAGCAGGCAACCGGAACAAACCCGGATATACCGGAGCGACTTGCAAAGCACCTTGGTGCAAAAAAATTAAGCGTCTCTATTTCAAACAATAGCGAAGAGTTATCCAAGATTTTGGAATCGGGGTGATCGTTGTTTCGTTTGTCGTTTGTTGTTTGTCGTTTTAGCAGCATTTCAATTCCGAACTATGTGCATCAAAATCCTTTCCTATTGATAGTGCTACCAAGAAAGTGCTAATTTGAAGATCCATTTGTGCGTAAGTATATTTTGATGAGCTTATCATTTTAATTTATTGTTGAGAAAACATCAAACCTCAAACAACAAACATTATGAACATCACCATTGCAGGCGGGCACGGCCAGATAGCCATGCATTTGCATCCGATTTTGAAATCGCGCGGACATCAGGTTCGCGGATTAATACGCAATCCTGAGCATGCTGAAGAGCTGAAATCCGCAGGTGCTGAGCCGGTCATTTGCGATCTTGAAGCTAAGGATGACATCAGTTCTGATGTAGGTTCTGCCGATGCTGTTGTATTTGCCGCCGGCGCGGGTCCCGGTTCCGGTGCCGAGCGCAAATGGACCATGGACCGTGACGGTGCCCTTAAACTGATAGATGCATGCAGAAAAAACGGGATCAAACGGTATGTGATGATCAGCGCCATGAAGGTTGAGGAACCGCGAGGCAACGAAGTTTTCCAGGTTTACCTGAAAGCCAAAGCTGAGGCCGATGCCAGGCTGAGAGAAAGCAGTCTCAATTACACAATCGTGCGCCCCGGCAAACTGACTGATGATCCCGGTAATGGATTAGTCTCCATTAGTACCGATCTTCCCAGCGGAGAGATCCCACGTGAAGATGTTGCTGCTGTGGTTGCTGAAGTACTTGAAATGCCGGATACTATCGGTCATCAGTTTGATTTAACCTCTGGCAATACACCTATCCGGCAGGCACTGGAACAACTGTAACTATTTTTAGTTGACTCCTACCTTGTTACCCCTCAAAAGTCAAACACATCTTTGATACGGGTGAAGAATCCTTTTTTGTTATTGGAATCGGTTCGGCGGGCCGGATCAAGGTTGTAGGAGTCTTCTAAAGATTCAATTTTTTGTTTCTCTTCATCACTGATCTTCTGCGGGATATACACATTCACTTTCACGTATTGATCACCACGAGCTTGCGTATCCAAGTTACGTATCCCCTTCTCTTTCATTCGCAATAACTTGCCGGGCTGTGTCCCGGGATCAATTTTTAGTTTTGCCTTCCCTTCCAGCGTGGGCACTTCCACTTTTGTACCGAGAATGGCATCTGGAATACTAATGACAAGATCATGGTAAATATCATCACCATCACGCCTGAAATGCTCATGTTCTTTTTCCTCAATCAGCACGATGAGATTTCCGGCAGGCCCGCCGCGCAAACCGGCATTACCTTGCCCGCGTAATGTAATATAATTGCCTTCTCTGACACCGGCCGGCACCTGGATGTTCACAGCCTCTTCACCGCGAACCCTGCCTTCTCCGGAGCAGCTGCTGCATTTATTCTTAATCGTTCTGCCTTCACCCATGCAGGTCGGGCAGGGCTGAACATTAACAAATTGACCAAACATTGTGCGTGAAACCTGTCGCACTTCTCCCACACCATCACAGGTGTTGCAGGTCATAAAATCGCTGTCGGATTCAGCGCCGGTGCCATTACAGCTGTCACAGGTTACGAATTTCTTTACCTTCAGCTTTTTTTCCGCACCAAATGCGATTTCCTCAAGGGTAAGGCTAAGGCGGAGCTTCATATCATCACCAGGGCGACCAGCTTGCTGACGGCCTCGCCGCCCTCTCTGCCGGCCACCACCGCCAAAGATATCACCACCAAAAATATCTTCGAACCGGCTGAATATGTCCTCAAAGCTGACATCTTCAAAATCGGGTTCGCGAAAACCACCGCCATCCATGCCGGCGTGTCCAAATCGGTCATATCTTGCCCGTTTGTCAGGATCTTTTAAAACTTCAAAAGCTTCGGCAGCTTCTTTGAATTTTTTTTCAGCTTCCGGATCTCCCTTGTTTTGATCCGGATGAAATTGCATCGCTTTTTTTCGGTATGCTCTTTTTATCTCCGCCTCATCAGCATCACGGCTGACGCCAAGCACCTCATAATAATCTTTCTTCGACATTGGGTTTACTGACTCACAATTACTTTAGCGTGCTTAATTACTTTCTCTCCAACTTTATAGCCTGTTTCTACAACCTGAAGTACGGTGTTGCTATCCACATTATCATCTTCAGCTGGTTGTCTTAGCATGGCATCATGTAAATCAACATCGAACGGAACCATTACTTCCTCAATAGGTTCCACGCCATACTCTTCCAATACTGATTCAAACTTATCAGCTACCATTTGAACACCTTCGAGAAACTTCTCATCGATTTCCAGGCCTTCGGCTGCATTGAGTGTGCGTTGCAGATCTTCCCGCAGGGGCAGGAATTTCCTGATCGCTTCAATTTTGGCTTCTTCGTTGTGCTGAAAACGCTCTCTTTGGGTACGTTTCTTAACGTTATCAAGCTCGGCAGTTTTTCGAAGAGCTGTCTCCTTCTGCTCTTCAACTTCGTAGTTTAACTTTTGTATAGTGTTATCTTTTTCTACGAGTAGCTCCAGCAACTCTTCCCTGGATAGATCTTCATACATTCTTTCTTCCGTTACATTCTGATCGGAATCCTCATACTGATGTTTGTCTTCATCTCCGCCAGACAATGAATCGCGCTGATTCTCTGTAGTCTCAGCCTCATTTTTGTATTGATTGTTTTCACTGGAATTAATTTTGTCGTTTTTTTCAGAACTCATTTTAAAATAATTATTCGTTAAAACTTGCTTTATTAAACCTGGTTGCCAATTGTTCTACAAGAGCAACCATTCGGGGGTAATTCATTCGTGTCGGGCCAACCAAACCTATTGTACCCTCGCTGTTTCCGATTCGATATTGTGTTGATACAACACTGCAACGCTCAATTTGCCTGAGTTTGTTTTCATTGCCGATGCGAACCACAACATCACTATCGCTTTTTGACTGTTGAGAATCTTCATCAAACAGATGTACAATCATATCTTCATCTTCCACCAGCTCAACAATGCTTCGATAGTTGCTCAGATCCGTAAATTCAGGTTGAAGGGCGATATATTCCACGCCACCAAAATGAAAATTCTGTACCTCACGGTTGTCAAAAATCGCATCGGCGCTGTCAATAAACACCCGTATCAACCCGCTTTTATCTTCGGATTCAAAATCCGACAGCATCCACTTGATCTTATTGGGGATTTCAGAAAGTACGATACCGGAAAGTCGCTCATTTAATATTCCGGCTACTTTATCCAGCTCATTACGGTCAATTTCTGATTCCACCTCAATGGAAATGGTTTTTACTAATCCGCTTTCAACGGTTAGTACCACCATCAGGCGGGTTGAACTCAGGCTGATAAGCTCAATTTTGTGGAATATTCCGCGTGCAAGTTTGGGTGCCACCACTACGGCAAGCAGGTTGGAAAGCCTGCCCAGCAGCCTTGATGCTGATTTCACCGCTTCATCCATGTTTACGGTGATATAATCCTCAAGCTGGTCAAGATGCTGCAACTCTTTATTCGTCAAACCGGAAACCTGCATTAGCGCATTTACATAATAGCGATACCCCTCATCGGTTGGCACACGCCCGGCTGAAGTGTGCGGATGCTTCAGCAACCCTTTCTTCTCCAGGCTGGTAAGGGTGTTCCTCACCGTCGCCGGGCTGATGCCCAGTTTGTGTTTTTCCACTAATGTTTTTGAGGCTACAGGCCTTGCAGTCACTATAAAATTCTGAATTATATACTGCAGTAGTTCCTGCTCTCTGCTACTTAAATCCGGCAATGATTCTTTTTTTGAATGCGTAGCGGTATAGTTCATATAAGCTTGTTAATTTACCAAAATTTGAACGACTTACCACCTACTTATTAGCACGAACATCAACGAATTATATTACCGGTTATGATGATTCAGATTTTCTCATCATCATTTTCCTGCATTCTCTTTGGTTTTTGTTTTTCAAAAATTTACTCAACTCCTGAAATCGTGCTGTTCAGATTCTTCGGTTTGCGGATTAATCTGTAACGCACCTTGTCATCTTCAATCCTGTTTATTACCTGTTCGCTCATTAACTGTCCTATCACTTCATCAACAATTTTACGCTGCAGGCCGGTCTGATTTTTAATCTCATCAAAACTGCATTCATTATCTTGCAGACAGCTTACTACCGACTTCAATGCCCCCATCTTATCATCCGCTTGGCTTCGATTACAATTATCACACTTACCACAACGGGTCGGTACATTCTCCTCTCCAAAATAAATTCGCAAAAAGCGGCTCCGGCATTCCCGGGTATCCGCATAGTTTTGCATTACCTCCAGTTTTGCCAATAAATTGTTACGGTGCTTGTCCAGCTCTTTTCCTGAAAACGGAAACTTTTTATATCTCGGAACCGGAAGCAGTCCAAGAGGATCATCCTTAATATTGGTATGCACAAGTATTTTTTCGCGCTCCAAAACCATTAAACCGCGGATGATAGAGCCTATAGATAGTTCGAGTTTTTTCTTGAGATAATCTGCCGTTACATACTCGGTATCCACAAAACTCTGTGGGCCGAACGCGCGGGCGAGGCGGTCTGTGAAGTCAGCTTTGGCGGGATTTTTTGTTGTCCTGATGGTGTCCTGAAGTGCATCCCGTGATATTGCAAAGCGAACACCAATCATATGTTCATAACTCTTTATTATTTCCACCAGCCCAAGGCGATCCAGGATACTGACTCCCGCCCTTACACTTTTTTCTGGTAAATTTGTGTGCTCGCTCAACTTCTCAAACGGAATAGCCCTGGGTTCCGGCATGGCTGAACCAACCGCAATATTCCAGTAGTCACATAATCTGTCATAAACTGTAACCAATTGCTCTCTATTGGGATAACTCTCCTCAATTCTCCTCCGGGCTTTTGGATAATCACCTTGTTTACATATGAGTATAGGATAGCTTTCTTCACCATCACGACCCGCGCGCCCCGCCTCCTGGTAATACGCCTCTATGGAATACGGCATATCATAATGGATTACAAATCGGCAATCTGATTTGTCTATCCCCATGCCAAAAGCATTGGTTGCAACTACAATCCGAACTTTCCCGCTGATCCACTCTTGCTGAATTTTTTCCCGCTCATCGTCATCAAGACCGGCATGGTATGCTTTGCTTGAAATACCCATTTCAGATATCTGCCCTGCCAGATATTCGCAGCCATTGCGGGTTCCCGCATAAACTAATCCGCTTCCAGGCGCTTTTTTTATCGTATCGAGCAGGCGTTTTTCCTTTTGCTCATCTTTAAGAACCCACCATTTCAGGTTTGTTCGTTCAAACCCGAGCGAAACGATTCTCGGGGTATTAAGATCAAGACTGTTGATAATATCATCACGGACTTCCGGCGTTGCAGTCGCCGTCAAAGCAAGCCATCTCACCTTATCGGATACAGGTGCCACCGCAGTTTTAATATTTCGGTAAGATGGACGAAAATCATGGCCCCACTCAGATATACAATGCGCCTCATCCACTGCAATCATTTCGATGGGAAGCTCCGGCAAATAACTTTTCCACAGCTCGGTTTCAAGGCGTTCCGGTGCGCAATACATTAGTTTGTACATGTGGTTTCGCGCATTGACCAGCCGCTGTTCAACTTCTTTTTTAGGGATAGTGCTGTTGATAAATGTGGCCGGCACACCTTTTGCTTTTAATTGATCCACCTGATCCTGCATGAGTGCTACAAGCGGTGAAATGACCACCGTCATCCCGTCAAAAACTGTGGCCGGAACCTGATAGCACAGCGACTTTCCACCACCCGTGGGAAAAAGTACCAGCGTATCCTTTTTGTGCAGAACCGAGCTCACAGCCTCCTCCTGCCCCTCCCTGAATCCGGGATAGCCCCAATAATCTTTCAGATTCTGACGTGCCTGGTCAAGCAGCTGGCTCATTGATACTGCAAAGCGTTAAATAATTTCAATTATGCATAATGATTGATCAGATAGTAAAGTAAACAATCTTATATGGCGATCATTCAGTGAGTTGCGGATTGCTTTTCTTGTTTCTCGTTAGTCGTTTTTCGTTCTTCATTAGTCGTTTGTCGTTTGACAAAGACAGTAAGTCATCTTATAAAGATGCATAAAAATTAGCTATTGGAATGGGCAAATAAAAAATTGAACCAAATAACTAATGACACATTCTTGATGCTCAGTTTGTCCAACTTACGACAAACGAGAAACAAGAAAACAGTCGGTTAGTGTTATTACACCGTGAAAATTAATTTATGATTGCCATAATTTTTCGCAGATTCTCTGAACTTATTGTATTTTGATGAAAACATTAACACGTACAGTAACCCGCGCTCCATGAGTTTTTTAGAATTTATATTCCTGTTAATCATCGCCGGTATTTGCGGCTCAATCGGGCAGGCGATATCCGGATTCAGCCGGGGTGGCTGTTTTCTGTCGATCGTGATCGGATTTATCGGAGCGCTGATCGGAATGGGCCTGGCCGATTTTCTCAACCTGCCTGAAATTTTTCCTATCCGCACCGGGGGGATCACATTTCCTGTAATATGGTCAATTATCGGTGCCAGTTTGTTTGTGGCACTGATCGGATTTTTAACGCGAAAAAAATAGCCGGGAACCAATCCCCCGCAAGAGTTATAATTACCTTGACAAGTCAGTGGAATTGATCCTGGCCAAAATGCTGATGACTTTGACTTTTTTGGCGCTTCTTTATTTAGCGTCAATAATTTTATTCTCTACCGGGCACATATCGCGCAATCTTTCAAATTTATACAGCCCGGAATTATGGCCATCAGCCCAATAAATCTGGACGGCATAGCTTCCAACTACTTTTACATCATTTATTCTCCAGTTTTGCTTGGGTGCCTCACGAAAAATTTCGGGATCGACCTGCTTACCCATATTTTCATGCCCACCCTGACAATGCACGCACGGGCACGATCTTCGCAAACCCTCCAGCGGATATGTACTTTGATGACCATCAGCCCAGCGGGCTTCCATCGTTTGTGTTTCGTGATCAACTGTTATATTCGTGAGTCGGTATTTACTTTCAGACATGTTCACCCAGTTTAATTTTTGTGTATAAAAGTTTATTCCAAACCTATCAACATACTATTAGTGAGCGGGGCTCCCGCTTTATAACGTACGCATATCCGGTATCGACAGAGGAAGAAATTACCGAATCTCTGGAATCCTGCAAAAAAACCTGGCCGGATGCCACACACCATTGCTACGCCTGGCGGATTAATCCTGATCAGGTTCACGAATACGCTAACGATGACGGTGAGCCCGCAGGTACCGCAGGCCAACCTATTTTAAATGAAATCTGGTCCCGCGATCTTGTCAATGTACTCGTTGTAGTTGTCCGGTATTTCGGGGGTACCAAACTAGGTAAGCCCGGCCTTATTGAGGCATATCGAGAATCAACCCGGCAGTGCCTGGATCAGGCTGAAATTTTTGTAATCCATCCTGTTAAAAAACTGGAAGTCACTTTTCCGTATTCCGAGCAAAAAACAATAGATCAGCTCTGTCATAAATACGATCTTAAAAAAGTTAGCGAAGAATATCAGGCTGAGGTGACCTGGCAGCTATCCTGCCCTCAGGATAAAGCGGGAAATTTAATTTCCGAGATTAAACATCTGAATTATCGTGGTATCAGCTTTAAAGATCTCGGTAACTATTATGATAAATTGATGAATTGATCTGTAATGCGGTTAATATTTTTAGGAAAAAACCGGGTGATATGCCCCTACCCCGTGTCCTCCGCGTTCAATCTCTGTGACCTTTTATGAAAAAGAAAGTCAAGAACGTAGTTCGCCAACGGCTCCATTACCCCA
>CAZDIA010000024.1:0-43907 GCA_964505385.1 uncultured Chitinophagales bacterium | reverse complement strand
ACACCTGTAACTAACAATCAACAATCACCGGTCAAGCTAATTCAGGGATCAACAAACATAAAACGTCAAACATCAAACATATTTACAACTAAAATCACTGAATGAGGGCATAAAAAATGACTAATGCATCTATGCACCTCTGAGTAGCAGACCAAGCTCTTTTATTGTCGCATTCAGAAAAGGTAATTTCGAAACGGAATTAAGTATAGCCAGGTCTTCTCTGAAAGATGTTTCTTCATCAAGGAAACGTAGCAATTTGGGGGCGGGGAGGTTTGAGAACATCATTTCGAATGCTTTTATGGCAACTTCCGGCCGGTTTTTTATGATGTGCAGCATTATGATATCATAAGCGCGATATCGATAGAGCGAGGCGGGGTAGTGAGGGGGCGGTTGATGCTGTTTCATTGATTCGGCAAGAAATCGGCACTGTTTCTGAATGCGCGTGAACGCATACCCGGAAGAGGGTTTTGCCGCACCGGAAACAATACCAATCGGCCGTACATGCTCCGTGCCGGATGAATAGGCATTCTCTACCATAGGAATTACTCCCCGCTCGCTGCGCTTGATCCGGTAATCATCGTCTTTAAGATCATAGTGATCTTTCAGATATTTTTTTATACCCTCCTCGTAATCCTCTTTTGTTAAGGTTGCCACGCTGAATAATGTAAATTCAAACAAAGCATTGTTTTCAGACCATGGCAGCATGTACATAAATGCGAGACCCGAGCTTTGATCAACCCGAAAATCCATAAATGTGGCCTGCGAGGGATTAAAGAGTGGCCGATCAACTTGTATTTCCCAGCCAACAAAATGCTGCTTTATACCGAACCTGGATTCGGAAAATAAATCTTTACCGGCATCATGATTTTGAAACAGTATTTTTCCCGAAATTTCCCCATGATCAGTTGAAACAATAACTCGATCCTCAGTTTCTTTCCAAAATCTGGTTTTGCCATGATCAACTTTCAGGTAGGGGTGATTAGCTATATCCTGATGAATCCAGTTGCGGTAGGTTGCGCTGTCTATAGCATGATATCCGGGATGGGGATGAATAGGGCATTGAATATCTGATGAATCAGTGATCAGGTTGATGTGATCCCAGGTATGTTTTCTTAGGTGATGAAATGGTACTGCTTTAGGATTCCAGTAACACCAGGTTTTATCATTTTGTGATTCACTTTCAGGTTCTATCAGCAAAATACTTTGATCGGCCGGCCCAAACCGGTACAAGTGCCATGCCATGCTGAGCCCGGCGCATCCGCCTCCCGAAATAATAATGTCGTAATCCGTTTTTTTGCTCATCTACAGAATATATTATATAGTCACCAGCCTTTTGCCGGTTTCCATTCATCAACAATGCTGCCGTCATCTTCAATAAAATATGTGTCAAAACAGGCTGCCGTGAGACATGAGTGGTTAGGTATAAATTTTAACTGAGTACCGATAGGGAATTGATCAAAAGGAATAGGTTGATCGCTGCCTACAAGTCCGTGTTCCTGCGAAATATGCATCACCTGGAGATCGGGATAATCTTTAGCTTCACCATAAGTGATCTTGTTTCGAGCGTGCGTGGCACCCTGGTCTTTCGAGAATGCAAGAGCTCCCGCATCAATCAGCATTTGATTGCGGTAAGGGTAGTGACCTGCTATTCGGGCAAGTACCGATCCTGCAATATCCTCCCTGCTGCATGATCCGATGTCGGCCTGAAACCGGTCGAAAAGGGAATAATTACCGGGCCGGATTTCCGTAGTGACTCCTGCTTCGGATTGGTTCAATGTTGTCGGAGTTGAGCCCGTGCTGATCACAGAAATTGAAGTGTCTCGCTTATCGAGATTCTGAATGACCGATTCAAGATTCCGGTTTTCTTGATTGATGTAATACCAGCTTTCATCTCTGTTTTTTGCCTGGTAGGAATGGTGTGCGTGGCTCAATACTCCTTTCAGCTTCAGGTTTTTAAGTTGATTAACCCGAATGGCAGCTTCAGAAATCTCACCGGTTTTAGTGTAATGAAATCCAGCCCTACCGGCGCCGGCATCAACTTTGAGTAGTACCCCGATCAGTGTATCGGATTTATCAAGAAACTCATTTAATTGCTCAAGAACGGATATTGAATCACTTAAAACAGAAAATTTAATTATTTTATTCAACTTTGAGATTTCATCAAATTTATCCGGTGTAACAGGGAAAGCATATAATATATCATCAAATCCGTGATCTGCAAAAAAACGCGCCTCAGCCATCGTTGAAACGGCAATTGGTCCTTTTTGTCCCCCGTTTTGTAATAGAGCTCCTTCAATAGTCTTATGTGTTTTTACGTGAGGGCGCAACTTAACGTTGAGTTGTTTTGCTTTATCCAGAACTCTTTGGCAATTGGCCTGTACTATTTTCCTATCAATCAGAAAACAGGGGGTACGGAGAGATTTGATATCCATTTTTTGAGTGTGATAATACAGAAAAAGTACCGGTGGTTAAAGTGATTATATAATCAAAGTTACTAATACAAATAACGGAGCTTGTGTTTATCGGCCAAGCATATCTGCATATCGTTCTTCATCGTGAGGGGAGATTGCGGCATACCAGATATTATCTTCTTGCCAGCTTATGACGTTTTGGTCACCGAGATCAGTTACATGATAACCGCCGTCTGTATGATTCGTTCTTTTCGCTTCTTCATCAGGTTTTATGCGTTCATCCATCTGTTCCAGGTCGAACGCAAACACGAAAATCTGATGGTCTTCCGGGCAGAGAAATGAAAACAAGGGGGTATCGAAACCAGATATAAATTCTGAATCTATTAAACCCTTGAAAGATACGTTAGCGAGCTCAGGAACTTTTATTTCGGCATTGTAGTGATCACTGATGTAGTAGGAAACACGGTCCGGATTAGTAACTTCGGGTTCCGGCGCGCCGGCTGAAGTAAGCGCATTGTAATGTTCTCCAATCTGTTCTTCAACAACTACAGATGAATGCGCCGTACCCGTGTTGATTATATCCGGACGCAACAAAAAAGTGAGAGAGATTACGAAAATTGCTGCCGCGGCTACCCATAAGTATTTAAAATTTTTCCCGGTGTACTGTTCTTTTTTAACTGATGAAATAGATTTATCATCGTCGGGGTTAAAATCGCGGATATCGGAGATTGCGACAGATTCAGCAAATTTACTTACTGATTCAGGGGCTTTGACCGGATTGTAATTGTTGCGGATGAACGCTTTAATTTCCTGTTCGCTTTCATAGAGGTTGCGAACATATTCATCCTGTTGGAGATACTCGAACAGTGCTTTGGCTTGCTCTTCAGTAGCTTCACCATCGATTACCGGAGTAATATGTTCGATGGCCTTATTTCTGTTTAGTTTTTTCATTATTAAACCAGCAGTATTTTTCTAAAAATGATAACACAATTTTGGACAAAAAGGTTTAATTTGAATGCGAATAAAATAGGTAAACCAATAATTAATAATGGAGTAGAAAAAGGAGAGATATAGCCTCGAAAATCATAAACACTTCAAAAGGGAATTGCGTTTACGGAGATTTATAAAATTTTGGGTTTATGAATTGAACGAAATTTACTTTTTGTGGTACTAGTGTGGTGCTAAAATTAAGAGTCGGCGCAGGATTTATTAGCTTATATAATTCCTGACACTTAAGATAGCCGTGAATATATTTCCAGATATTTATTGGCTATTGTCTACAACTGTTTACGAAGCCTGTCTTGCAGTTTTTGTTCATACATTTCATCCTCGGCATTAAACTCCGGTCTGTCTTCCATTTTCCACTGCTGCACTTTCACTTTCTGAATAATTATATCAAGTGATTGGGACAGGATATTGGAAATAACAATATTGAGGTGCTTATCAGTTTTATCTTTTGCAATATCCTCAAATATGACATCAGACATCTCCCGGAAAAACAGTCGGTTGTCAACGGAGGCAAGGTCCCGCATGGTTCCGCGAACTACATTATACACTATTTCTGTAATTGCTTTTTGAAGAGTTTCGGTAAAATAAGAACCCAAAAAGGGAATTTGTTCAAGTTTTGCTATTTCATTGTTGGAAGCCACAGCATAATTGATCCGCCGTTCAACGTATACGTTTATCTGATCTTTATATACTTCCATGCTATGACCCGCGATTTTTCTAACCCTCCAGGATAACCAGTCTACCAGTTGCTCCTGTTGAGGCCTGATCACATCATCCACGAGTTGATCAATCAGCGGTGCACCTTCCTGAACTTCACTTTTCACATCATGAAGCACTTTGAGAACCACGCGATCGGTAACTTCATCAACCATAATGTTGGTGTAGCGGGTAAAAAAATCGAAAACAGGATTATTGGTTAAATCCACAACTCCCATACGATGAAGTCGGTGCATAATACCGATAATGCGCAGAAGCCTCAAAAAACGCATTGAGCCGACCGGTATTAGCCCGAGTATATCATACCAGTGAATAAAAGGATAAAAAAACCACCGGTGATATCTTTGATTTTTTATTGCCAGGCCCCATCGGATGAAAAACTCGGTAAGAAATATCCCGATAAAAATAAGGTCATATTTCAAAAAATCAGGATGAATCACATCTTTGTAGAACTCGAAAAACGCTGTATTTATCGATGCAACCAGGTCCTGAAACCACATATTGGTGAAAGCCCAATCAAACATGATGAAGGAAAGATTGATCAACAACAAAATGATCATAATCATGTCCACGATGAATGAGCCAAGCTGTTTGTTGTCTTTTATCCGTTTGAAATTCATAGATGAAACAGGGCGTCTTGAATTGGGTACGTTGTTCTCAGTAGATATTCTGCTATATTACGGATGATATATCATTGTTAACAGAGCGAACTCAAACTTATGGATTTACGATTTTTTAGCCTAATATTGATTCTTCTCATTTTGGCGTCGGCAACCAGCCTTACAAGCTGCAATACAGAAGCAAATGAAGCTGACCGTTTTTTCGATAACCTTGCCGCCCACTGCGGCAATGCCTATGAGGGGTGGCTGGAACACAGCACCCCCGGTTTTGACATGCTTGAGGGAGATGAACGTCTGATTGCGCATTTTCGGGGCTGTTCCGAGGATGAGCTTAAAATCCCGTTTCATATTGAAACCGAACCGGGCGAGTGGGATCGATCCCGAACCTGGATCATCACCCATCACGGTGATTCGCTGGAAATTCGCCATGATCACCGGTATGAAGATGGTACGGAAGAAGAAGATTCAATGTACGGAGGATTTACACATGATGGTGAAAATGGCACGTGGCACGAGTTTTTATATCCACCCCGAACTGAAGAGGAAGGGGTGCCTGTGGGGTGGCGGTTAAAGATAAGCCCGAATGAAAGATATACCTATGGCACAATGATTGACAGTGAATTTACTTTTCGGGTAGATTTTGATCTGAGCGAACCAGTAGAAGAGCCGCCGGCACCCTGGGGACACGAGTGAGATCAGTTATCAGTTACCAGTGAACAGTTATCAGTGACCAGTTATCAGTTTATCTGAGTTGGTTACCTGTCCTGTTTACTGCTAACTGATCACTGTTAACTGATAAATTTGGAGGTGCTGTCTTTGCGGAAGTCGAGTTCTTTGAGATGGACGCCGTAGTGTTTGACTACAGGTTCGGTTAGAGCGATGATGTTTTTTGTTTCCGCTGCGCGTGAGAATTCTACAGCGGTATCACTTTGTTTATCCATTATCCAGATACCGTCATTTTGATATTTATATGCTTCGCTGTAGTTGTAGTCATGAAAAAGATAATAGGAAACGGCATCCTCATCATGGGGAAGCCCCGACTTTTTAAGCTGTTCTGATGTTTGTTGTTTATGTTTTTCAATAAGCCGGGAACCGGGTTTGCTCTTGAAAAAGGTTGTCCTGAAAAATTTGCGATTCAGGAAGCGGTGGCACAAATCTGAAAGGATCGGATCCTCACTATTCAGCCATAATTTTATACACAAATGGACATCTGAATCATCAATCATCACATAGTTGCGAAGCAGCTCTTCGCTTATTCCTTTAGAAGCACTTGGTTTGTTGATCAGAAAATATTTCAGGGCTGATGAAGCAAAGCCGGGATCCGCACCCTGGTCAATCAGATGGCTGACTCTGCGGAATATGGCTCGCAGCAGCTTATCGGCACTTAGAGCGGTTTTGTGCAGATAAACCTGCATATACATCAGCCGCCGGGCAGTGATATAATTTTCCACTGCATAAATTCCTTTTTGATCTATTACAATGTGCCCCTGGTGTACGCGCATGGTTTTTATTATACGATCTACTCCTATAGAGCCCTCACTAACCCCGGTATAAATACTGTCCCTTTTCAGGTAATCCAACCGGTCAATATCAAGCTGGGAGGAGACAAGCTGATGCAGAAACTGCTTCGGGTAGTTGCCGCTGAAAATGGAAATGGCTGTTTTCAGTTTGCCGTCGAATTCCTTGTTCAGCTTGTGCATCAGCGCGGTAGTCATCATTTCGTGATTAAAATCACGAATCAGGTTATGTTCCAAAGTGTGTGAAAAAGGCCCGTGACCAATGTCATGAAGTAAGATTGCCGCAAGGGTGCTTTCATATTCTTTATGGGTAATCGTGGCGTCTTTTTCTTTGAGATTATTTAATACTTTCACCATCAGCCCAAGTGCACCAAGAGCGTGCGAAAACCGGGAATGCTCAGCCCCTGGAAAAACCAAGTAGCTTAATCCAAGTTGGCGTATACGACGCAATCGCTGTATATAAGCGTGATCAAGGAGGTTAAGCACAAAACCTTTGGGCACACTTATAAATCCGTGAACGGGATCGGTAAATATTTTGTAACGGGTACTTTTATCCATGGAATTGAAATTCGATATCTTTGTTTAGGAACTTATATATTTCGGGGGCAAAACTTTCTTTTACAGATTGCAAACTTTATCGCAACAATAAGAACCATAAATATTATTTGAAATAACGAATTATGCTGGAAAAGAAAAGGTATGAATTTCTTGAAAGACTACTGAGTAAGCCGAGTCCGGTAGGCTACGAAGCTGAAGGTCAAAGAGTTTGGCTTAACGATATGCAAAAGATTGCAGATCGAACGGAAACAGATGCCTATGGTTCGGCCGCTGCGTTTCTGGATGTAAACCCGGACGCGCCTACACTTATGCTTGAAGCTCATTGTGATGAGATCGGGATGATAGTGCAACATATTGATGAGTCAGGTTTTGTATATTTAAACCGGCTTGGTGGCAGCGATCCCGCGATAGCGAGGGCGAGGCGGGTAACCATTCACTCCAGAAAGGGGCAGGTTACCGGAATAATCGGTCATACAGCTATTCACTTGCAGGATAAGAACGGATCCAACAAAACTCCCGGCTGGAAAGATCTTTTTGTAGATTTGGGTGTGAGCAGTAAAGATGAAGCGCTTGAACTAATTCAGATCGGAGATCCGGTTACCTATGTGGATCAACATGAAATGCTTAACGATGATAAACTGATCGGAAGGGCACTTGATAACAGAATCGGAGGATTTATCATCGCTGAAGCGTTTCGCAATCTGGCTGAGCGAAAAGACAAGCTGGAAGTTAATGTTGTGGCTTTGAATGCCGTACAGGAGGAAATAGGAGGTTTTGGCGCCCGGATGATGAGCTATAGAATTCATCCTTCGGCCGCCCTGATCACAGACGTAACACATGCCACCGACAGTCCCGGTATCAACCAAAAGGAGCACGGCTCGGTAAAGTTGACAGAAGGTCCTGTTGTAACACACGGAGCGGGAGCTCATCCGGTATTAACCCGGAAAGTTGAAGATGTTGCTTCACAAAAAGAAATTGAAATCCAGCATGAGGCGGCAGGCTCACGCACGGGCACCGATACCGACAGCATTTATCATCAGAAAACCGGAATTCCTTGCGCATTGATTTCTTTACCTCTTCGCTACATGCATTCTCCGGTAGAAATGGTTTCTATCGAAGATGTGCACAAGGTTTCCGAATTGATGGCTGAAACTATCTGTTCCTGCAAAAATACGGATCGCTACGGTGTACTGGATTAAAAACCAGGTACTATTTGCACACTTGTCTGATATATTATCCAGGATGCCTGAAAACAAAAAAAGGGGCACTTGAATGAACAAGTGCCCCTGAGTCATATAAGATTACTCGCACAGCTGATTAAACTAAAATTATATTGACTCGTATAAAAGTTTAAAACTGCGGCTCAATCAGTCTTTTTTCTGTTCCTGAATGTCAACTCGTATATCCTGAGCGAGTTTCTTTAATTCCTGAAGGGTTTTTCGAGCACGTGTGCCAGCAGTTTTATTATTTTTATTATAGAACTTATCCATGTCTTCTTCGAGCGCATCAATCAGCTCTTTAACTTCTGGGAATCTGTTCATTTGTCTACTCCGTTTGTTCAAGTTTGCAACTTATTATCACGATCTCATTTTAGTGAATTCGTGTTGTGTCTGTATTAAACTACTCATAAGGTAGTCTTCTGTCAAGACAAAACTAATTAGATTGCAGAATAAGCCTTTATGGGTATAATTCAAAGTTAAAATTTTTCAAGAACCGATTCTATATTTTGAGTTGAAGTAATCACGAGAGGGGTATTTAATTGATGTAATTCAGTGGGGAGATGAGCGGCAATTACACTTTGATCATCCTCGTGATTTGCCGTAGACAGAGGCAGGACACTACTTTCGGTAGCTTTTAATTCTTCGGCGTCATTTTTTGTAAAAACAATAGCTTCGCTGAAATTCATTTCAGATGCCAGATGATCAACAAGCTCAGCCAGGCTAACCGCTTCGGTTTGTTGTTTATTTCGGGAAGCTACAAGAGTAGTAAGTACCAAATTTACTCCGGCCGGAAATGACTTCAAATAATCCGTCTTAATTTCCCATTTGTCATCGTCTTTTCGGATGATGTCCTGTTGGTATCCGTTAAGACCCACGGCAGATATTCCACTGTCAGCAAAAAGTGCAATCAGACGATTATTCAGATCTTTAATACTTCTTTTTTTTGCTTCATCGCTCATCACGCCGGTTTGGATGATCCGTTCGGTGTATGCACTGTCCCCGTGAACAATCAACCCCTGTTTAGAGGAAAGCCGGCCTAAAGCGTTAGCCAAAGATTTCAGAAAAACCGGTTCATCAAGATGGTCGTAATCTAAAACAAGTAAGTAATCCATAAAAAAGTCAATCTTTGTTCAGTTGCCTGGATGAAAAAGAAAACGGCAGTAAGTGTGACATATAAAAAGAACAGGTTGTTTGATCGGCATGAGTCAGATAAACAAGTTTTTCAGGCATATGTTCAATTATAACCTGACGACATGCGCCACAAGGGCTTACGAAATCACTTTTTGGGGCGTAAACGTGCAGGTATTCAAAATCTGAAACTCCGAATGCCAATGCTGTAGAAATTGCAACCCGTTCTGCGCATAATCCGGTTTGCCAGTCCGAAATTTCAATATTAACCCCCGGTATATATTTCCCATCTGTAGTTTTTATCAGGCAGGCCACCTGAAAATCGGAGTTGGGAGTTACGGCATAATCAAGCAGATCAGATAAAGCATTCAACTCAGTGTTACTAATTTCTATATACGGATCATACAAATCAGTATGCTGAATTTCTTTTTGTACATTGATTTTTAGATTAAATTCCTGTTCCCAAAGCTTTTTTCGAAATTCCGGCAGTTCGAAGTCTTCAGGCAGGTTTAGTTCTGCGGGAGTGTCTTTCCGGCTCAGACACTGGAACAGTGCACTTTGATCGGCAGTAATTGTAAGAGGATAAGACACATTTTCAACTCTTACTCCCGGATACAATTTACCACTTTTACCGAGCAGAGCGGCAACATTGCGTTTGCCTGAATACGGGGTATAGGCGCTATCTGTCAGCGATTTCCATTTCATTATTAAACTCCAAGCTGTTCATTACAATGTCGGCAATACCGGCACGTACACGATTGATCCCGGATCCATAAGAACGGTCAGGATAGGTCCGGTTAGTTAACAGAATTACCGAAAGATTGTTTTCAGGATCGATCCACAAGCTCGTTCCGGTAAAGCCGAGGTGACCAAACGTACGATCCGATGTAAACTTGCCGGCTGTTGTAAAACCTTCAGGGCTTCGCAAATCAAACCCCAAAGCTCTGTTGCCGGGAGTATCCTGTAATTCAATAAACTTCTGAATCGTTTCAGGGCTGATATATTCGCGGTCCCCGTAGCTTCCGCCGTTCAGGAGTAATTGGCTGTAGATACTGAGGTTATCAGCGGTTGAAAAAAGTCCGGCGTGTCCGGCTACGCCCCCAAGATAATGAGCTCGTTCGTCGTGTACCTGGCCGTGAACAGTTGCATTGCGATACGTTGTGTCAATTTCGGTAGGCGGAATGCGGTTTCTGTAGCTTTGAGATCTTTGCAGCGGATTAAACATCGTCCACTGCATACCGAGCGGGTAATAAAAATTGGATGTCAGATAGCTGCTTAACGAGGTGCCGGTAATTTTTTCGATAACGTCAGCAAGGACGATAAACCCCAGGTCGCTGTAAACATATTCTTCACCGGGTTTGTTCTCAAGCTCCTCGTTGAGAATGGCTTCCAAAAGCTGATCCGGTTGGGTGATTTCATCCACATATACCCGGAAAGCGGGTAAGCCGGAGGTATGAGTTAATAATTGCCGTATCGTAATATTTTCCTTGCTTTCATTTCGGAAAGCGGGCTGATATTGAGCAACTTTATCATCAACCGACAGCTTGCCTTCATCAGCCAGTTTCATGGTTGCAAGTGTGGTTGCGGCAATTTTGGTGACCGAAGCAAGGTCGTACATATCTGTTGACCGTACCGGCCGCATTTTTTCATAGTCATGGTACCCGAAACTTTCGTGATAAGCTGTAATCCCGTTTCGGTTAACTGCTACACTTGCGCCGGGGAACACCGAATCCTGAATGGCAGCTCTGACAGTATCTTCAATAGTGCGAAGTTTTTCTGAGTTGAATCCGGCTATCTCAGGCGCGTCTCTGCGGAGTGTACTCTTTTCAAGCTCAATTCCGTCGCCGATATCATATAGTCCTGGTATCGATATCGGTAGCTTGCCAGCTATACGGCTGCCTCCGAAAAGTGCATCAGCGGCGGCCTGTATCTGTGAGGAAGAGGTTGACCAGGCTGCGAGGTGCACATCCGCTTCGGAGTAATCCTCAAAAACATAGGGGTTGCCAAAAGATACCAATGCAGATGGCGTATTAAGATTTTGAAGCCTGTTGAGAAAATTCTGCTGGTTTCTGCTGAGCTGTATGCTTTGTGATGTTCTTACGCGAATATATGAGGCCAGTATCACCAAATCTGCCCGATTAGCTTCCTGAATCATCTGTTCCACCTCACCAGCATGGGTGCGGCGATCAAATATGCGAAATCCAACATCAGGGTGATGCGCACGTACAGCTCTTGCAAAAGAGTTACCGGTAGCCCCTGAGCGATCATCAGCAAGCGCTATGACCTGAACTCTTGGATGTTGATTGGGCCTGATTGGAAGAATATCGCCATTGTTTCTTAATAATGTAAGCGATTCACGTGCGATCTGCCCGGAAAGCTGCTCATATTCCGGCTTTCGGATTTTATTTGCCAATGCATCAATATCGATTTGATTTTCATCAAATAAACCAAGCCTTTCTTTCCAGGTCAGAATGCACCTTACTGACTCATCTATGTTTTTTTCGTCGAGTTCGCCGCGATGGACACTGCGTTCTATTTCATCAATGGCGCTGAGCAGATCCGGGGGGATTAACAATACATCTACACCGGCTTTAATAGCGCCAACGGCTGCTCTGCCGGGGGAATAATTTGCCGCTATGCCTTCCATTTCCAGTGCATCGGATACAACTAATCCGTTAAAGTTAAGCGAATCCCGGAGGATGGTGTTAATCACATTACCATCAAGAGTGCCGGGAAGTCCGGGTTGACCACTCACAGCCGGAAAGGAGATATGGGCCGTCATTACACTTGGAATACCCTCATCAATCAGGCTTCTGAAAGGGATGAGCTCCAAAGAATCGAGGCGTGCATAGTTGTGAGGAATGGTGGGCAAGGACACGTGGGAATCGATATTCGTATCACCGTGGCCCGGAAAATGTTTTGCTGTAGCCAGCAATCCCTGTGATTTTACACCGCGAAAAAAAGCATTCGCATATTCGGCAACCATGTGCGGATCTTCTGAAAATGATCTTACATTTATAACAGGGTTCCCGGGATTGTTGTTTACATCCGCAACGGGCGCGTAAATCTGATGAACTCCGAGCGCCCGGGCTTCTTTAGCGGTAATTTTACCTTTTTTATAGGCAAACTCTGGGTTGCCGGTTGCAGCAATACCCATCGCAGGAGTGAAATAGGTGGCGTCGCGAACACGCATTGCTGCTCCGAATTCCATATCCTGGCTGATCAATAAAGGGAGCTCCGACTCAGATTGCAGCCGGTTGGTCAGATGAGCCTGATTATATGTGTTCCCACCGAAAAACATCACCCCACCGGCATGGTGCCGGGTTATCCGGCTGATGAGCTCCTGATAGCTTTCGGAGTTTTTATTGATGAAATTACCTCGAGCAGACACAAAAAATAATTGCCCGATCTTCTCACGAAGCGTCATTTCGGAGAGGGTGTGCTCAACCAAATCCGAATCATAAGTGTCGGAAGAATGAGTGTAGGCTCCGGTTATGGCCTCCTGTTCGGTTTGGGTTTCGACCACATCCGATGTACAGGCAACAAAGCTGCCAACGGCAATAATCAACCAAATGATTATTGGTGAACAGATGGTTTGCCTGTAAGAAGTCATTTATGGAGATATTATCAGCGGAATTGTTCTGTTTGAACGAGCTCTTTCTGAGCTAAATAACATGAACCGTATGCCGGTTCCTCAACCCAGTCGGCCCATGAGATATCCGGAATAACGGATTGAATATGCTTTTTGAGCTTCTCCAGGTAAAAATCATCAGAATTAAGTCCGCCACCCAATGCAATTTGCCCGGAAAAATCGTCCATTTTTTGGGTAAGAGTTTGCACCTGAATCGCTAAAAGATTCAACTCCTCATCAAGGATACGGGTGCATTCAGCATCGTTATTTTTAACTCCGTCAATCAACATAGGTGCAAATTTTGCCGGGCTTTCATCATCTACATATAGTTTTTCAAGCAGATGTTCCAGGTCATTTATTTCATATTCGTCGCTTACAACATCCGGGAAGGAATTGTTTTTGGAATAATATTCGGATATATAAAATAACATTTTCTGTCCCAGCTGATATCCGCTTCCGGGGTCTCCGATTTTATATCCGTAGCCGCCTGTTCGTTTCCATCCTTCCTGATCTTTACCCATAGCGATACTGCCGGTACCGGATATCACCAAGATTCCTGATTCGTCCCTGAATGAAGCGTAATAACTTGTTTCCGCATCGGAGGCTACCGTTAGAGGGATTGAGGGAAGCTGCCTGCCGACTTCTGCAGCTACTTTTTGGCGAATAGCACTTCGCCCGGCACCTGCCAGGCCTACTCCGAGGCCGATGGGCTTAACTTCATCCAGCTCAGATAGTAATTCCTGTACCAATTTGGCTACACGCCGGACCGTTTCGCTTGTTTTTAAGCGACCCGCGTGAATAGAAGGACCAACAACTTTATGTACCAGGTTGCCTTCTTCATCAATAGCAATAATGGATGACCGGCTTCCGCCGGCGTCGATACCTAACCAATATCTTTTTTTCATTCCGGTAATAGTTTCAATGTGTGAGTAGTTATTTCCCCGCCTTGAGCATCGGGGTGAACAATTCTATATGCTCCCATACGCCATAATGATATTTGATCATCATAATATGAAGAGAATGGGTTGCCTGATTGCCCGGTAGAGAGCACCGAATTGTACGTATTTTGTTGCATATTTGTGATAAACCTTGCTGATGAGCCGTGAGTCATCGTGAACGGTTGATTCCAGTTATATTTTCCCTGATTGATCGTAGTACTGTGTCCTCCAAGGGAATATGGGCCGCGAACCAACAAGTTTTGTTCTACAAGTGCATACGGCGCACCGTACTCAAATTTACTATCTATAGAGGAACGTATAAAGGGGGTAAATGCAAAATTATGTACATTTTCCCAACTCCACTCAAAAGACCGGGGGCTGATGTCGTTGTTGAGGCTGTCAATAGCTGATCTCATGCTCTCAACTATGTCAGGTTCAGCCGGAGCGGTTTCATCTTCAAGTGTGGGATCAAGTAATATTGATCCGTTTGTAAGTATATGCTTTATAGACTTATAGGTAAAAAAGTCAAAGTCCAGATAAGCATGAAGAAGTTGATCATCAAGCACTCTGCTGAATAATCGTTTGCCGAACTCAATTAAAAAATATTCAAAAACGGTGGCAGCCGTAGCATTCGGCTCGTATTCGTAATTCCAGTTTTGGAGGTACTGTAATGCCTGTTCGATTTCCTGCTCGGTCTCATATTCTTCCAGAATGGGAAGAATATCCGACAAAATTTCCGCCGCATAGTGCGAGGTTAGATCCAGCTGAATTTCCTTACTTTGGTCGCTAGTATGATCACCGGCGTTTTCATTCAGCAAATAGGAAATCCGATGCGCCCGTGAGTCGGGTTCGAAAAAATGACCCGGCTGAAATCCGTCGTCAATGGTAAACAAATTGTTGGCATTGATCAGGAAATTACCGGGATTTTCACCATCAATTGGAAGTGCTTCATCGTATACCGGCAGATCATCATCACTACTATCATCATGCGAACGGAAACCGGGCTGTTGCTCAAATTGCGGAACATTACCGGTTACCAGGTGGCCGGTGTTGCCATGTTGATCTGCATAAAGCAAATGAACAGGAGAGCCCGGAAGCCCGTTTGCGGCTGATTCCATCTCTTCGGCTGACCGTGATTTAGATAATTGGCGCCATCCGGAAAACTCCTGATCAGAACGGAAACCCTGCCAGTTCATGGCAACGGGATTATCAATAGTTGTCTCATCAAACACTCTGTTTATAATCGGTCCGCTTTCGGATTGGTGCAGAGTGATCATCCTTTCGCTGCCGTCTTGCAATTCAATGATTTCCCTCCTTGAATTCAATTCTGACGTATCCTGAGTCAGTGGAAAAGAGAACCTTTCCAGGGGCATTTCCCATTCCGGGTAGGAGACAAACTCAGCGTCTGCCACCATTGCATTGGTGATAGCCCAGCTTGTATTGTCATTACGCCCGATAAAGAAAGTGGGGATTCCGGGAATCGTCATACCACTGACCGGATCACCATCGATGCGCACAACCATCTCATACCACGGAGAAGGGATAGATAGTGAGCCGTGGGGATCAGCGGCAAGGATTGGATATCCGGATTCGGTCTGTTCCGGCGGTATGACCCACGCGTTACTGCCGGATGGGGTGGGTTCCCAACCTAAAGTTCTCTGAACTTTACGGGAAGTTTCCACAAAGCTCAATAGCGGTTGTTTATCCAAGTGAGTGATAATTTGCCGGGGAGCATTCAGAGCATCGGGAAACAGCTCCATCCATTGGTCTTCGGGTATATGTTCGCCAATCAGCGAGGAAATGAGATTAGCTTCCGCCGTACTTTTATTCCATGCCTTCAAACGAAACATGGCAAGTACGTGATGAGGCTCCCAACGGATCGGCTCAACATGAGTAATCGAAAATTCCAGCGGGTAGTATTTCGTCCCCAAATCAATATAGCGATTGATCCCCTCAGTATAGGCTTCCAGCAGTTCAAGTTCATCCTGGGGCAATTGCCGGATTAATTCTTCACCCAGTTGCCCGAGGTTGAGAAAACGGGCGAAAATGTCAATGTCCATTGCATTTTCACCAAAGAACTCAGAAAACCGCCCCTGAATTATTAATTGCTGAACCGTAAGCTGCCATAAACGATCCTGAGCATGAGTATATCCCATAGCAAAGAAAGCGTCCGGTTCCGAGGAGGCGTCGATAAACGGAACTCCGTGCCCATCACGGTGAATGGTGACTTCATCATGCAGAAACTCACTTTGGATCGATGCATCGTAATCGGGTGCAGAGCGATAGTAGGTCCAATAAGTACCTAAAAGAATTATTCCGATAACAACGATAGCGATCAGAATAAGTGAGTAACTAAAAATGCGCATGTCTATTCAGTCAGCCTGCAGAATTTGATCCGGCCTTCAATTAACTTGTTAGAATTGGATAAGTAATTTCGAAATTTACGCTTTCCTGAAATAGATTAAAATCAAATATTCTGTGAAATTCCATAGATAGCAATTGTGAATCAGAAAATGTAATCTCATAAAGAAATCGAAGGGACAACGAATTTAGCTCCTGATAAATGTTTTATTATATTCACGCCTGTTATCAGCTAAATTATTAAATGGCGGGCTATACGTTGTCCCTTTAATAATCTAATATCACTATTTCCTGAATTATGCCGGTTCAATTTCCCTTATCAGATGTAAAACTTAAAGATGCTGTCTCGCGGTACGGCACTCCTCTTTATGTGTATGATGAAGAATTTCTCACTAATCGTTGTGAACAGCTAACCAATCTGTTTTCGGATCTTCCTGTAGAATGGCTTTATGCCATGAAGGCAAACGACAACCCCCACATACTTGAAATCATTAATCGTAACGGGTTCGGCCTGGATACAGTTAGTTATGAGGAGGTTTTGCTGGGACTTGAATTCGTTGCCACTCCCGGAGAGATTTTCTATACCGAAAACAACATGACCGATGCTGAAATGGATCAAGCTATAGAAAGCGGTGTAACCCTGAATATCGGATCATATAGCAGGCTGGAAGCATTTAGCCGCCATCCAGGTGCGCAATCATGTTGTCTGAGAGTAAATCCTGGGATTGGAGACGGCCATCACAATAAAGTTGTTACCGGGAATGCAGAGAGCAAGTTTGGCATCACCAAGGAGTTAATTGATGATTGCTTCGGTTTGGCACAAGACAGAAAAATCCGGATTGAAGGTTTGCATGTTCATATCGGAAGCGGGATTAAAGATCCATCCAACATGTATGATGCCATTAGCATGATGCTGGATCTTGCGGATAATTATGGATCACTAAGTTACTTGAATTTTGGCGGCGGTTTACCGGTAGCCTACTACCCGGACGAAGAGGAGTTTGATCTCAAAGAGTTTGAACGCATCACCAGGCCATTGCTTGAATCCTTTCTAAGTGGCAGGGATAAAGATTTTCGGTTTTATTTTGAGCCCGGCCGTTGGATTACGGGGCCGGCTGGAGTACTGCTGACCAGTGTGAACTCGATCAAGGACCAGGGCGCGCGAACATTTCTTGGAACTGATACGGGGATGCATCATCTGCTACGTCCTGCGCTTTACGATGCCTATCATTACATCCAAAATATTAGCCGGCCTGATGAACCAGAAAACAAGACATATGATATTGCCGGAAATATCTGCGAAAGCGGTGATGTGCTTGGAAACAATCGTAAAATGCCCGAAACACGGATCGGGGATATTCTTGCCATTTATGATGCAGGAGCATACGGTATGACGATGGCATCCCACTACAACCGGCGCGCATATCCGGCAGAGATTTTACGGATTCAAAACGGTAAATTTAATGAAATCCGTAAAAGAGTTACCCCGGAGGAGGTAGTCAGAAGGCATCTGCAAGAGTGTAATTACACCGGAGTTACGAATGAACAGGAGCGGCATGGGTAAACTGATCAGTTTTGAGGGAGTTGATGGTTCAGGAAAATCAACGCAGATTTCTCTTTTGGAAAAGCGGTTGAAATCAGAAGGCTATTTCTGCAGGGTTTTCCGGGAGCCGGGAGGAACGGAGCTATCTGAGAAAATCAGGGAGATTTTGTTGCATTATAAAGGGGAAATCGATCCGGTTGCCGAGACGCTGTTGTTTTCTTCGGCGCGTGCTCAGATTATAAGTGAGAAGGTCAGGCCTTTGCTTGAGACTGATACCATAGTAGTGCTTGATCGCTATTTTGATTCAACTACAGCTTACCAGGGTTTTGCGCGTGAGGCGCTGAGCTTTGATGATTTAAAGATTATTAACCGAATTGCGACACACGGCATTACGCCGGATCTCACAATTTATTTACGTCTTAAATTTGATGAAGCGTTACCCCGCATATCAAAGAATAAAGATCGAATGGAAAAGGCCGGGGTAGAGTTCTATCATAAAGTGATCGAAGGATTTGATCATTTGGCGGAGAATGAGTCACGGTTCAGGACCATAAGCGCGAAACCGCCAAAAAATGAAGTACATGAACAAATCTGGACTGCTTTTTCGGATTTGATGAATCAAATGG
Organism: uncultured Chitinophagales bacterium; assembly: GCA_964505385.1. GTDB lineage: Bacteria > Bacteroidota > Rhodothermia > Balneolales > Natronogracilivirgulaceae > SLJN01. The sequence goes on along the minus strand of CAZDIA010000024.1, from coordinate 25,629 downwards.
ATAATTAATTATTAAAAATTAACATTTTAAGAATTTGTTGTTATGCAGGTTTATCTCAATGGAACATTTTCGGATCATGGCGAAGCTAAAGTATCAGTAAATGATCGCGGATTTATTTTTGGTGATGGTGTATATGAAGTAATCCGTGTAGTGGACGCCCGTTTTTTTCAGGCTAAACCCCATATAGAACGATTAAGGGAAGGCCTGGACTTATTAAAAATTGATCTGGATGAAAGTAGGTGTGATGAAATTTTATCGGTTGCCGGTCAACTTTTGGAAAGAAACGAGCTGCACAAAGGTGAGGCGACAGTTTATATTCAGGTAACCCGTGGGGCAGCTCAACGTTCTCATGGATTTCCTGAGCCGCCGGTGGAACCGACCGTTTTTGTGGCTGCCAACCGGTTACATCCGAACCATGAATTACAGCAATCAGGTGCGGCAGCCATAACTATTCCTGATGTGCGGTGGAGCCGTTGTAATATCAAATCCGTGAACCTGCTGCCTAATGTGCTTGCCAAGCAGCGCGCGAATGATGCCGGAGTTTTTTCATCAATAATGATCCGCGACGGCATGGTTACCGAAGGTCAAAACGCCAATGTGTTTGGAGTTAATGACGGGGTATTGTATACCTATCCCAAATCCAATTACATACTTGCGGGCATTACAAGGGACATTGTTTTTAAAATGGCGAACCAATTGGGTATACAGCATAAAACGCTGCCGATTTCCGAAGATGAGCTTTATGATATGGACGAAATATTCCTCAGCGGAACTACCACCGATATTCAGGGGATAACAACCGTCGACGGCATTACTATTGGTGAAGGCAAACCCGGACCCGTTACCCAAAGGCTACTCAAACAATTAAGAGCAGGCATGGAAAACTTAGTTGAAATATAACTTATTGAGTTAGGTGAAAAGCGGTAAGCGGTATTTTCGAAGAATTATTATTCGATGATCCAATTTGCTTAATTTTTACGATTATTAATTTGATCATGATTGTAGCACAAGCTATAGTGTCAAAATATAATCTGTCTTGCATACAATTTTGACACATGGCCAAAAACTGTGAACCGGAAAATCCGGCCTTTGAGTAATAACTAAAAAGGATTAATACTATGAAGTTGAAATTTATAATGTTTGTGACTGTAGCATTCGGTTTAGTGATGAGCGGAACCATTGTAGCTAATGCGCAAACCGGTATAAAAGCCGGGCTGAACTTTGCTAATGTTGGTGGCGATGTTCCTGATGAATTTGACACAGAAACCCGAACAGGGTTGGTGCTTGGCTTGTTTCACCATTTGGAGATGACTGAAACTTTCGGTTTTCGTCCGGAGGTAATGTATGTTCAGAAAGGATATTCCATCGATGAAGAATTTTTTGGAATGGCAGTAGAGAGTGAATTTCAAGTGGATTACATTGATATAGTTTTACCTGCTATCATGACAATCAACCCTCAAGAAAGTTTATCGCCACAGGTATTTGCGGGACCTTATGCAGGTTTTAATATAAGCGCTGAAGCAGAATCTACAGTAATGGATCAAACCGAAACAGAGGATATTAGTGATGAAGTGGCATCACTCGATTTTGGGCTAACATTCGGGGCTGGAGCTATGATTGATTTGGGGCCTGGAAATTTGACCGCGGATGTGCGCTATAATCTCGGCCTTGCCAATGTTGTAGATGATGATGGAATTGAGGATGACTTCAATGATGAATTTCCCAACGGTATGGGTGATAACGGTGATGAGGAAATTTTCAATCGCGGGTTTATGCTAACCGTTGGGTATCAGTTCTAAAGTTGGTGTTTTATCATTTTTTAAAAAAGGGGAGGAATGTTAACTGTTAATCCTCCCCTATCAAAGATGATATTTATTTATATCAGCAATCCACATTTTCGTGGTTTTCATCCCAGCAGATGCGCTCTCCGTCGTGAAAATTGGGTGTTTCGATAAATCCGGCACCAGTTTCATTATCCCACTCAATTAAAGTTTGGCTGTCATCATTTGCTACATCCCAAAGTTGCAGAGTGCTGATGTCGTTTTCGCGTTCGTATGACAGCTGCCCATCTTCCTCTTCATCAAAATTTAGTCCTATCATGGTGGTTATATCTCCATCCATTTCGTAATCTAAATTCCAGACCGGCTCGTCTTTGTCTTGATCATACATGTCATATATCTGCCAGCCACCGTAAGAATGATCATCTGCTACCTGAGAGGCAATTAAAAGCGCATTATCGAGGTCTTGGTCCATGCCTTGGGTAGTATATCTGAGTTCCCAGTGCTGTTCGTTGCCAACAGATTCGGAAGTTACATTAATAGTAAGAGACTCTCCTTCCCATTGAACACTCCATTCCCAGATCCAGGTATCTCCCTCTAAATCAGGTTCACCCCACTGATCCTCGTGAAAAAAGGCGTTGGGTAGTGCTCTCATACTTATTATAAAACCCTCAGATATCGAAGCAAGTAATGCAGCTTGCTCGTGAGCAGTATAAAACTCGTCCTGTTGCAGTTGAGCAAAGTGCTCCAGGACAGCTTCTGGAGTTGATTCAGGATCATTCTGTTGCATAGGTGTGTAAGTATCTGCCGCCTCAAAAGTGGAGAGATCCATTGAAACATCTTCAAGATCAGGAGCTTCTGGTGCATCATCGAGATCCGGTCCGGTTGGATCGTCATCGCAGGATGTCAATACAAATATTGAAAATGCCAGTAAAAGAATCAAGGATGTTGATTGATGTGAAAACATATAGATACGGTTTTGTTTTGAGTTCCGATTTTATTTTGAACAGTTCAAAATAAGAAAGGTGTCATTTCCATATAATTACGAATACGAAATCATAATCCAAATTGGATCTCAATTTTTAGTAAAATTTTCATTCTGAACGTAACATTTTTTAAATTGATTCCAAAAAAAATCCCGCTGGTTTTCCAGTCGGGATTTTTTTGAACGTGAAATAATACCTGAGCCGATGATTAAAATTCGGGTAAATCCCCGCAATCCGTGCTCTCGAATTCAGTATTCCAGCAAGATCTGTTACCCTCCTGATATCCCGGTGTTTCAAGAAACCCGTATCCTTCCTCATTATTCCAACTTATCAGGCTTTCTCCATTTTCAATTACATCAAAAGAGTGCAGTGAGCTTATGGCCCCGTCGCGATTGTATCTAATAACTTCATCATCAGAATCAGCGAATCTCATTTGCAGGCTGGTGGTAATATCACCATCGAGCTCGTATTCCATTTCAAAGGTCGGTTGCGGCTCTAAATCATCATCAAAGTCGAACATTTGCCATGAACCATGTTGACCGTTCAAGTCAACTTGAGAAGCTATAAAGAGGGCGTTTTCGACATCATTATCGGTTCCCTGAAAAGTTACCCGCATTTCCCAGTGTCGTTCGTTATTCACTTCATCTGCAGTAATTACGAATGCTGCAGACTCACCTTCAATCTGGTAGGACCATTCCCAAACCCAAGTATTACCATCCATTTCAGGATCGTCCCACTGATGTTGCTGGAAGAAAATATTAGGGAACTGCCCCATTGTTTGAAACCAGATCTCGGCGGTATTTGCAAATATACCGGCCTGTTCATATGGAGTGAATATTTCGTCTATTTCACCCATAGCACCGAATTCGTCAGCCAGTAACTGTATATTATCAAAAGTCAGTGCCTTTATATCATTTAAATCAGATTTTGAGGCGTTAAGGGCGTTATCAAAAATGGACAGATCCATTCCAACATTTTCAAGGGAAGGAGTGTCCGGGGCTTCATCAAGGTTGGGTCCGGTAGGGTCGTCATCACAACTCCACAGACCGAAAGCAAGCAGCGTAAATATAAGAATTGTATTTTTCGTGTAATTCATAGCAGATATTTGTAGGAGGTTTACAGTTGTTGATAAGTTATATACACACCGGATAAAATTACCGGGAAGTGTTTGCTTGTTATGCGTAAAAATTACCGAACTTCAATCAGGCGTTTTCTTTTTTTTACAATTTATTTTTTTAGCTCAGAAGAAGTTCGCAATTATGATCTATCCATTTATTTAATATAAAAGGAAAAATTCTACGGGTTAACTCCCTCAAATGGACCCAGTAATGCTTGCGCAGATCAAAAACCGCCCGGCCGTCAGTATTGTTTTCAATGGTGAGTGAATCAGATAATTCTTAATGCAAATGTTCACCGAATCTCTGGTATCGGATGAGGAAATGTTGATCATCAAGCTCATGACACCAAACGTCTATGCCGGAAAATCGGGTTTAAATGTTTCTTCACTATCTTGTTTGGGAATTGTGAAAATCTCAGCACACTATTAGAGAAGTTGGTTTCATTCTGAAAGGTTATTTGCCGATAATATTTTGATTCGTACTTAAATCAAAGCAGGGGCGAATTTCAAATGTATTTGTGAAAGGTCTGAGCGTAACTGGTATCGAATTTAGGCAAAGCCGGCGATCGAGATTGACTTTTAAGATAGTTTTAAAAGGAGTGGTCGCAGTAGTTGTTGGGATTTCGTGCGCCTTGATCCTTGCGTTTTCTTAGGGCAACTAAAGTTTTCTTTCAGACATAAATAAACCTGTAACATTAGAATGAACCTGATATAACCCTACAGGTGATTGCCGGATTTTTAAAAGAAGATGATATCTTCGTATACGTCTGTTGTATCAAGAGGGTAAGTAACTTGTTCTTCATAGGAGCCTCCAAACCGGCCGTATCCGTCTTCTATTGCGAGTGAATCATGTCTGTCGCTATGCCAGTCCGCGCCGAAACGAACATATCTGATATGAAATTCATCAGTTTCTAAATAATGGCATTGGTCAGGTACCAAATCATCCGTAATGCCGGCAAGCATGCTTTCAGGAGTAAACGTATAGTTTAACTGACCATCAACAGATAGAGTGTGAGAGAGTGGGAGAAACCAACGCATTTCATCCAAATATTCAACCCCAAGGTAAAATCGTACCTCAAGTGGATCTTCTATAGGTTCCAATGTAAGCTCGACGGTAGTAGTGCAATCAGGCGCTTCTTGTTCGTGCTGCCGGCTGTGTTGTAAATCCATATCAGTAGTGTCGGGAGTCATAGCCGTTGACCGGGTAGTAGCCCCGTCTGATCTTTCAACGGTAATTTCGTATTCGGTTTTGGGATAGACCTCTAATTCCGATTTAAAGTTTGTTACGTACACATCTTCGAAGGCAACGACCGTATCTGAAAGCACCTCTTTCTCACCGCTATGAAGGTTTTCCAGTGTCACATGAGCATCAAGAGGCTTGTCAGGTTCTTCATAAGTGGTAGTATTTAAATCATTAATACGAAAATAGTTGACATCCTGAGTCATATCAAGGGTGCCATATATAGAAAAAAAACCTTCATCCTCCTCAAAAGGATCCATCGTATTGTCGCAGGAAGAGAGGAGAACCAACAGCAAAATAAAAAGTATATGCAAGTGGTAGAAAGGGATAGAACTACTCATAGTGCCTGAATTTAAGTCAGTTTAAATAATTCCGGTAATTATTCAGACGATGAAAACAGTTGTTAGTTAAAAAGATCTGTGGTGTCAAGGGTTCGGGTTATGGTTTCTTCGACAAAACCGCCAAAACGACCTGAGCCACCCTCAATGGCTATCGAATCGGCAGAGTCATCATGCCATTCAGGCCCGAATCTTTGATATCTGATGTAGTATTCATCAGTGTCCAATTGATGACAGTAGACATATTCGCCGGTGAATTCCGGACGAAAAATCCCATTAAGTGCAGATTGCGGTGTGAAGGTGATTTCCATGGTATCTTCGGAAATCATTAAATCATTGGTTCTGGGAACATACCAGTGCATTTCGTCCTGATATTTAAAACCAATAAAAGGGCGAACTTCAAGATGGTCTTCTATCGGATAGATGGACAGCTGCACTAAGGTAGTGCAGTCAGGTTCAGTTACATTAACTGAAGCTTCTGTTTCCACAGGAGTAGTTACAGTCGACCGGGTAGAAGCGCCATCGGACCTTACAGCAATGATTTCATATTCAGTTGCCGGCTCGATATCCATCTCAGCTCTGAAATTGGTGACGTAAGCATCATCAAATCTGACTACGGTGTCCTGAAGCACTTCCTGTTCACCTGTATGCAGATTTTCAAGTGTAACTTCGGCATCAAGTTGCTCCGTAGAGTCTTCCGTTAAGGGGGTGTTGAGATCATTTAACCGGATATAGTTTACATCCTGATTGATATCCAGAACTCCGTAGATAGAGAATATACCTGAGCTATCATCAAAGGGTTCTATGGTATTATCACAGGCCGGTAAAAACAGGATACCTGCAAAGAAAATTGCTAATAAATACCGGATTGTTAATCTGGACAAATACATGATCGTATGGCAGATTCTGGGTTTTTAGTTAAAATTAATCTGTAATGATGCATAGGGTAGCACAGGTGTCTGATCTACACGTTGGAGATGATCCACATCAAAATAGAATATGTTACCACGATCGTATAAATTCAGAGAGCCGACTTGTGTATCGAGTGACACTCCCGGTGAAACCTGGAATGACCGCTCAATTGAAACATCCAGGCTGTGATAAGCCGGTAGCCGGTCGCCGTAAGGTTCATTAAAGAGAGTTAACGCGTTGCCGGAATCTTCCAACGGATTTTGATCCGGCATTACAAGCCGCATATCATACCCATATATACGTGTGTAAGGATTGCCGGAACCATATTCCCAGTTTACATTTGCCGTAAACCCGCCTATTTGATAGCTGCCCAGTATATTAAACTGATGGCGACGATCATGGGCGGGTGAGTAGCTGAATACAGGTTCTTCAATCCATGCTCCCAAATCATCTGATGCCGCTTCGTAATTTACATTAGCCCATCCGTAACCGGCTGATAAGTAAAAGGGATGCCACTCCAGTTCAGTTCGAATATCAAATCCGTAGGTGAACCCATCAGCTAATGCTGTTTCAACTTCAAGCTGGGAAACGGGTGTCCATTTTGATACAGGTATATTGCGATGATCTTTTACAAACCCTTCAAGGTTGAATTCAAATACACGGCCGATGCGTTGCTGAAAGCCTGCAATTCCATGAAACGCTCTCGGAAGTGGGTCTCCATCCTCACTCGGTTTCCATACTGTGAATACGGTTCCGGCGTCCCGCTCATCTGTTATGCCCTCCATTATCTGGCTGTAAAGACCAAAAGCGACACTGAATTCCTGTTCATTTACCCGGTCTGTGCGGTAAGATGCGCGAACGCGTGGTTCGAGAGTAGGGTTGCTGAAATTTTGCGAAGAGATCTGAGTCCCAACACTCGGTCTTACAACCAGCCTTTCTGCCGGTGACCACTCCGTAGATACACTGGTTCGTGCTACAAGTGGGGAAATATCAAAGCTTTCATAAGAGGCGAATCGTTCAGAGAGTTCGGTAGTATAGTTAGAAAGAGTGAATTCAAGCCCATAATCAATGGGGAGTCCGAAAATTTCGTATTCGTGCTGCAGCTTGAAAAACCCTTTGTGAACTTCTGAACTGCGTTCCGGATTATTAATATCACCTTCGGTATTTATAAATCCGGTATATCCCACTGTTACGTCAAATGGACGATCATAATCTTCATCAAAACCAAGGCATCGCCCGCCAATAACACGGTTTGACCATGACAGGTTCATTTGCCTTTCCGGATTGATACGCCCCTGGTCATAAGTGTACAATCCGGTTACATTACAGTTCAGGTTCCCTGATTGAAAAGAGTATCGGGCCATTAAGTCTTGAAATTCCAGAGGTACGTCCTCTCCAATAATTTGTGGTGCATGGTGATCAATTACAGAATTTCGCCCCATTATCATGAAGGATTGGCGGTCTGTTTCAATAGGCCCTTCCGCCTGAATGGATGCCAGATAGGGGCTGTAGGCTGCACTACCGCTAAACTCTCTCATGTTGCCCTGGCGCAACGTAACATCAATCACGGATGAAGTCGCACCCATATACTCAGAACCGAAACCGCCCGCATACATATCCACATTTTGCATGCTTTCTTCTGGAAAAGCTGAAAACATATTTGAAATGTGGAAGGGTTTAATGACAGGCAAGTTATCAACCATCACATGGTTTTGGGTGGGCGTTCCACCGCGAATATGCAATTGCCCGCCACGATCTCCGCTCATGACTACGCCCGGTAATGTTTGTATATATGATACCAGATCTCCACCGGGTCCGGGTGTCGGCACTCGATCAACTTCAGCTGCTGATATTGAGCGGACTCCAACTTCACCAGTCGTCACCTGCCGTTCTTCCAGAATAGTGACTTCATCAAGTTGAGCCGGATCAGGTTCCAATGATAATTGTTCAACTTTAGTCTGCTCACTGTCAAGTGTAAGTTCATCAGAGATGGTTTCGTAGCCAAGATAGCTGACTTCCAGCAGGTAGGTGGCCGGTGAAATATTGCGTATTTCGACAAACCCGTCATTATCGGTAGAGCCGGCATAGAGGATTTCCTGCTCATCATCATCAGGGCTGGTCAGAATAACATTAGCACCTACAATGGGGCTTCCATCTTCATCGGAAGAAATCATGACACGTAGGGTAGCATCTTCCTGAGCAACTGCTGTTGCAGAAAAGTCTGATAGATGAGTGAAACCGAGAAAAAGTATTAACGAAAAAAAAGGAATATTTAACCGTAGCATTTCTTAAGCACTTATGCATTTTGTATCGCGAATTCCTGACAAGTGGCAATGATATAATTTAATTAGATATTGATCAACCATATGAACAAGCCTGTAATCTCTTAAAAGAATTAATCTACGCCAAATGGATATATAAAATGGTTTCTGACTTCTTTTGTACAAATCTTTTACAAAAGTTTTACATCATTTCTTGGAATTTCAGCTTAAATCCGGCCTGAAATCAGCATTCAGCTCAAATAGTTTTATTCCCAACCGGTTAACTTTCGCTATGTTTCACGAACCCCATTTTACTTGGATGATCGTATACCCAGTCCATATTATCCAAGCGTGCTAACATAATTAAAGAGAGAATGTCGCCGCCTGCTGCACAAGTCATGATTATTCCAAATACCAATAAAATTCCGCTTCCGGTAACAATTGCGGCAACGGAAGGAATAACGCCGAGAATGATCAACGGGAGGGCAGTCCCGAATTTATAATGCTTAACGAGCAGGGGTACCGTGCAATGGCAATAGGGGGTGAGAAACTTCCAGACAAAACCGAACTTAACAGACTTCATCCCACCCTTAGCAAATATTGCCCAGCCGATTGCGTGTAATACCTCATGCAGGATGATTGCCGGGATTAATAGCAGCAAATGGTACCACTCCATCCGAAGAAAGCTTACCTGCAATGTGCTGAACTCATGGAAATAAAAGTAAGGTAATAGTATTAGTGCAATCAGCGGAAAACATAATACTATAGCAAGCAGGTTAGCTTTGGCAAAACCTATGGTGTATTCCTCTGTTTCTGAAGCCGTGGAATCCATTAGTTTTTATGATACGGCTATCGTCGTAACTTTTCAAAACACAGGAGCGCATGGATTCTGCAACTGGAAGTGACTTATTCGTATCGTAATGATTCCACCGGATCCAGTCTTGAAGCTTTGATGGCAGGAAATAAGCCTGCTATCAAACCCATGACAGCAAGTATGCCAAAGGTTATACTCATGACCATACCGGAAAGTTCGGGATTACCGAGAAATTCCATCGCACCATCATTAAAATCAAGTGCAAGCACGCCTTTTATGATCAAAGTTGAAACACCGAGACCTATCACGCCTCCGAGAAATGTTATAGCGGTCGCTTCAAACAGAAACTGACTTATGATATGGCCCCGACGGGCACCGATTGCCTTTTTCAGCCCGATTTCTCTGGTGCGTTCTTTAACTACCACATACATGATATTGGCTACCCCCACACCGGCAATAAGCAATGTGAAAAATCCTACGCTAAACAAAAATATTTCAACTCCGATGCCTATTTGTCTCTGAATCCGCTCAACTTCTACAAAATCCCAAATACGAAGTGCCTGACTGTCTTCAGGTTTAAATGAATATTTTGAACCGAGCATATTTTTGGTGTACGAAACAATTTGCGGCTGGTATTCGGGATTCTCGGGACGAATTAAAAGGGAGCCCACATGGCGATTTCCGTAAATAGTTTCAAATGTGGTATAAGGAATGATGGCACGATCCGCATCAGGGCCGTGGCTCATTGAAGTTTGCAATTTCTCCTGCATTACTCCGATCACCTGAAAGGGAACTCCGTCAATATTGACGTATTTGCCTACGTCATCATCACCATTAAACAGCTTATCAGCCATGTTGTTACCCAAAAAAACAACGCGCCTTTTTTCATTTATATCCCTGATATTAATGAATCTGCCTCCGGCTTGGGGGAACATGGAACGCATAACTCCAAAATCCGGACCGACACCTTCCATGTGCGTGTTTTCAGTAGTATGTTCGGTACGGAGTTGCGTTCCCCCTTTTCCGTATTGCGGGCTGCTTTGGGCAATTCCGGGAATGGATTTATGTAACAGATAAGCGTCTTCTTTTACAAGGTTAATGTCACGGCCTGATCGTAATCCCTGAAATTCTTCGGATGTTTGCCCTCCATAAATGACAATAACCTGATCTCCGGCTCCACGGGTACCTTCCATCATAGTGGAAGTTACTCCGCGGCCAAATGCAAGCAACAGGACCACAGCAAGCGTACCCCATGCGATGGCAATTAACGTGAGTGAAGAGCGCAGTTTTTGTTTGCTCAGTTCACCGAAAAATTCCTGTATCAGATTTTTAAACATGTTTTTATGCTCTTAAGCAATCTACAATTTTCAATTTAGAAGCACGGACAGCGGGCATAAGCCCCGCAGCGAGACCCACTATTGCCAACACTACGAAGGCGATTATGCCAACTTCCGGGGAGAATTCCGGTGTGCCCACAAATTCTTTAATAGGAATATTCTGCAACGCCTGAATTATGAGCCAGGCAATTGCATATCCGATTATGGCACCGACAGCGACAATTGCCAGCGTTTCACTAAAAAATTGAGTGATTATATGTCTTCTCTGTGCACCTACGGATCTACGGATGCCGATCTCTTTCATCCTCTCCTGAACAACCACGAACATGATATTGGCTACGCCTATACCACCAACACCAAGCGTGAAGAAACCTATGATCCCCATAAAGATGTTAAATCCAAGAAAGAAGTAGTGCATGAAACCGAAGAATTCCGCGGTATCCCACATTCCGATTGCGTTATGATCCTCCGGATCAAAATGATGGGACCGGCCCATTGCGGCATATACCTGTTCCTGTACCGCCTCATTACTGTAAGAGGATTTAGTGGTGTAGATGATGTTGCTTAAGCGGTTGGTATTAAACATGGTTGCAAAGGTAGATGCCGGTATAAACACACGCTCGGCATCCTGTCCGCCGCCATAATTTGAGTTTTGCACTTTGGGCTGCATTACCCCGATCACAGTGAAAGGTATGCCATTAACTTCTACCCGCTGCCCGACGGCCTCTTCTTCCTCGAATAATATTTCTTTAACCCTGTCACCAAGAACGATAACGCGTCGACGATCCGTAATATCCCGGTGATTGAACCAACGACCACCTTCCTGGGGATAAATGTGGCGTAAATCGCCATAATTGACATCAACCCCGGTAACACCCGGCGTATTCCGCTGGTTTTTGTAACGCAAGGTCGCATTTCGACGAAACTCCGGGGTGATTTCACTGATTCCCGGCACCTGATTTTTAAGCATATCCACATCTCGTTCACGAAAGTGAATCTGCCTGCCAATGCCATATCCTTCAAATGCCTTGGTAGTTTGGGACGGAAACATAATGGTGAATTCATCACCCATCCCCCGCATATTCAGCATTGTTTGGTCGCGAAATCCCATTCCGAATGCGAGCAGAATGATCAGTGTTGCTGTACCCCACATAATTCCGAATAATGTCAGAAAAGTGCGCAACTTCTGGGTGGAGATATTTCTCCATAAATCAGCAAGCAAACTGAAGATTGACATGACCTGGATTTCTGAGTTTTTAATTATTAAACCTGAGGCCGGTATTATCCGGCCCGGTAAGTTATTGTAGGAGTATCAGTTGGAAGAAAGTGTCTGAACCGGTCTTTCAAGTACTTCCTGTTCCTCTTCGAGCCCATTGAGAACCTCTACGGTAATGTTATCACTCAGGCCAAGCTCTACTTCCGTTTCAATTCGCTCGCCTTCTTTTGATCCCGGCACCTCAACAAAGGTTGAATCATCCCGGAACGAAACAACTCGTTCGGGTATAGTTAAAACATCTTTGCGCTCTTCAGTGATGATATTGGCGTTGGCCGAATATCCGGCTCTGAGGCTAATATCTTCATTGGGATCGAGTGTGATTTCTATTGGAAAAACCCGTTTGTTGTCTTCGGTAAAAGCTTTGAGGGATATTTTGGTAACTGAGCCGGTTACTTTGGCATCAGGAAGTGCACCGACTTCGATCTCGGCATGCTGGCCAAGATCAACTCTGCCTATGTCGATTTCATCTACTTCGCCTTTGAAGACCAGGTCATCCATGGCGGCGATCGTGGCAACCGGCGTACCTGCCTGATATGTTGTTAAGGGGACGACCGGATCACCCAAGTCTACATTTTTCTCCAGCAAATAACCGGAGGATGGTGCTCTTACGACACTCTCAATTAACATATCGCCAACTTGTATACGCCCGGATTCAAGAAGCTGAAGCCGTTCTTTATTAATTTGTTTGTCAATTCTTGCATTGTTATAGCGCTGCTTGAGCTGATCATAATCGTGTGTGGAGATAAGATCACGCTCTTTGAGAATCTTTTTGCGTTCAAGCTCTTTTTCAAGAGTTTCAAGATCATTTTCAGCACGCTCCAGGTTCCGCTTAGCCTCAGCCATTTCCTGAGGTGTTGGATCGGGGCGCACATCCATCAGCGGCTCGCCTTCATTAATGAAATCGCCTTCATCGGCATAAATGTTGCTGACAACACCTGAAACCTTGGATTTTACCTCAATTTCATTTCTGGGTTCGATGGTACCGGTTGCCAGGGCAAGCCTTGTCACGTCTCCGCGTTCAACATTAACCGAGGGGCGATCGTTGTCACTGCCGGAACCGCCATCACTTTGAAGAGCCCAGACGGCTGAAGCAGCTGTGATAAATATAATTGCTGAACCGTAAATAAGAAAGCGTTTCATAATTCAGAACTTTGAAGGATTTGTTTCGTGTTGGACAAGCAGCTTCTACGGAAATCTATCAGCCGGGTTACTGATTGTTTTAAAAATTAATTCAATTATGACAAGAATTTTTACATATATCGTACTTTTGGGGTTTGCCGCCTTAATAGGATGCAGCAGTGATCCTGAACCGGAGGAAATTTCTGAAGGGGAAGCAGTACTTGAGGGCACTTTTGCATTTAAGGGAAGCCCGGATGCATATGTCGATCGCCCGGCTATTCATTATAAATTTGCTGATCGTGACCGGGAGAAAATGGAACTTGATGATGAGGACCGTTTTCATATCCGGCTTGAGGTCGATGAACCGGAAATAGTGTGGATTGATTATGATGATAAGGTGTATCCGGTTTATCTGATCAACGGAGAGCGGGTGGAGCTTGAGCTTGACGGAGCTGACTTCCCGAAAAATATTAAACAGCGCGGCGGGGATGAAGAGGCTAACCGAATGTATCAGCAATATCTTGATGAAGTAAATGCAATAGAGGAGAATATTGATGAGGAATCAGATAATTTCAGTGATGATCCGGCATCACCGCTGCTGGAATATTATCAGGAGCGCATAGATCTGGCAGAGTCAAAGTTGAATGATACTCCGCTGGAACTGATTGTGCATCGGGCAAGAGGAGAGTATATCGTTAAAAAGCTTGAGCGGGTGCATCATCACCGGAATAATGAAAATTTTGATGCAGCCGCTGAAAGACAACAGGCACTTGAAAAAGCCAGGGAGCTTGGTGTTTTTACAGAGGAGTCTTTAAAAGCCCAAAGAGCGGGTATACGTGATATAGCCCACTCCTATGCGATGTCATATGGCATTCAGGAGCAGCTTGAAGATGAATACGGTGAAGGACTTGGCGCATATGAGCTCAATCGCCTCGCTTATGAAGAATTGGATTCAAAAAGGAGAGAGGTACTCGAATTTATTGATGACCGTGATGCTATGGCTCATGCCAGAATGTATCTGGTGGCCGAGCGTACCGGAGAAGCGCCCTTTGAGAAAGCGAAACCTACGTACGAAGCGTATTTGGATGAATTTTCTGAATATGAGGAATACATTTCTTTTCTGGAAGATCATTTTAATCAGGTAGCGTCCATCCAGCCGGGACAGCCGGCCGTTGACTTCGAGTATCGGGATGCAGATGGCAATTACAAATCCCTTGAAGATTTTGAAGGTCAAACCGTGCTTTTGACCTTTTGGGCAAGCTGGTGTGCCAATTGCGCCTATCAAAAACCCTATCTTCGGGAAGCGTATGAGCAGTATTCGGATGAGGATTTTGAAATCGTCGCGATCTCTATAGATGAAGAGGAGCAGGCGTGGGAGGCTCATGTGAGGCAGGAAGATTTTCCGTGGGTGGATTTATTCGCGGGTGACGGATTTCAGCAGGATACGTTTATGCGGTATCGCGCCGGAAGTATTCCGTTTTATGTTTTGATCAACCCGGATGGAACAATTGAAGGAGTAAACAATGTGCGCCCGTCACTGGATCTGGTTGATGAATTGGAACAGCTGTTATAGTACCTTAAAGTTTCAATTCTGCTATTATTGGGCAGAGAATTTTGGTTTCAATGTACCCTTGTCTCAAAAAGAATTTAAGATATAAAGATGTAAAGATGTGAAGAATTCAAGAGAATAAGACTGATTTGCAGGAGCGATTGGGGTAGGTAAATTTCTTTACACCTTTACACCTTTACATCTTTACTTCTTTACCTCTTTACCTCTTTGCCTCTTTTAACCTTCCCCAACCGGTCGAAACAAAAAATATAAACACTCCCGCAATACTTAAACGGCCTATCCAATCACCGTAGCGGGTATAAATGGTTTTGTTTTCTTTCAGAGGAACATCATATACAAAACCATCTTTGGTCCAGTATTCGGTGCGAATTTCCACATCGCCGTTGGGCAAAATCACCCCGGAAATCCCGTTGTTTGCGCTGCGTAACACAGCTCGTCGATTTTCAATAGCCCGAAGGCGGGCATAATCGAAGTGTTGAATATGGCCGCTGGTATTTCCCCACCAGCCGTCGTTGGTGATCACTGTGATGAAATTGGCTCCATCATCCACAAATGTTCCAACGGTTTCAGGGTAGACAGAATCATAACATATTAAAGCGGGAACCCCGGCACCATTGATGTCGAATAATGTGTGTTCTGTTCCCTTGCCATAACCGGCAAGAGCTCCCCAGTCAAAAAACGAAAAAACATCCAGGCGGTTGAGGGTATTCACAAACGGGATACGCTCTACTACAGGTACAAGTTCAATTTTTTTATAATGCTGATTGGTAGTTGAACCCGGTTCAAAGGCGACTGCCGAATTAAATACATTATAAGGCCGGCCCCGAAAAGTACCCCGGGTAAGTTGTGGTGCATTTTGATCATCATAAAGAACTACATAGGCGGTTCCGGTAATCAGGGGGATTCGCCAATCGGAGACCCTTTCATCAATCTCAGTTACCAGATCACTTTGGAAATTTTCTGTGATATTATCTTGTAGGGCGTTTTCCGGCCAGAAAACAACCTCCGTTTCTTCCGTGATCACCGAATCGGTTTGATCCAGCAATTCACGTAAGGGAGTAATCGCATCCGGATATCCGGCAAAATCCTGATAGGAATCATAATTCGGCTGAAGAATGGCTGTTTCCATTGTTTCTTCATATTCCGGTGTGTAATTCAGATAATACAGATAGGAACCGGCCACCGGGATCACCAATACTAAAATTGTAGCGGCCAAAAGTGATTTGCTGCCGGAGTTTACCCACCGGAACAACAAATAAGTAACTGAAATAAGCCAGAAACTGATACCGAGCACTCCGGTGATACTGATATATTGAATGATAGGCGCTGAGTTGGCAAACGCGTTTCCGAGGGTCAGCCAGGGCCAGGAGAGATCCCATCGGTGATGCAGAAACTCATAGCTAACCCAAAGTGCTGCAATCAGCAGGGTAGAAATGGTGTGAGATTGAAATCGATAATGCACATACCGGATCAAACCTAACGGTATAGTCATTAAGGCGGCATTAGCTAAAATCGATGCGATACCGCCGGCAACGGTAGCAAATGACAACCAATAAGTGGTGATGATATTCCAGATTACCAGACCGGGGTAGGAGACGTAGGCTAGTTCCTTGCCGGTAAAGGTTAACTGCATCAGGCGGAAAAGCGCGAAAAATCCAGGTATGATCAAAAACGGAAACGGAAACGGCGGGAAGCTAAGACCAAGCAAAATTCCCGAAGCGACGCTTACAGCCCATTTGTTTTCATACAGCCGGGTAATCTCTTGTTTCATTCTTTATAATTTTTGCCGGCGAGGACCATACAAATTTCACCTTTTATTGAGCTGCGATCACTGATCTTATCCCTGATCTGCTTCAGGGAGCCTCTGATTACTTCTTCGTAAGATTTTGTCATCTCGCGCACAACTGCTCCCATGCGCTCTGAATCACAATGTTCCAGCAGCTCATTCAGTAATTTCATGATTCTGTGAGGGCTTTCATACAGCACGATGGTTCGGTCTTCGTCAATGAAACGCTCAATACGTGCTTTTCGTCCTTTTTTGTGAGGTAAAAAACCTTCGAAAATGTAACGGTCGCAAGGCAGCCCGCTGGCCAATAAAGCAGTTGTGGCAGCATCTGGGCCGGGAAGCACCGTCACCTTCAAATTATCCTGATAAGCTTGCCGGATCAGTAAAAAGCCGGGGTCACTTATACCCGGAGTGCCAGCGTCCGTAATTAATGCTCCGGATTGACCGGCTTTTATTCGCTCGCATATCCGGCTGGTTTGCCGGTGTTCATTGTGCTGATGAAAAGCTACCAGTGGTTTGTCAATTTCATAGTGTTTGAGCAATACTTTTGAGGTACGGGTATCTTCACAGGCGATGAAGTCAACTTCCTGAAGGCATCGGACGCCACTATAGGTGATATCGGCAAGGTTACCGATTGGGGTGGGAATTATATATAACGTTGATGACGACATGTTTTATAAAAAATCGAAGTTGATGTAAAGGATTTTGCTGAAAGATTTTATCTTTCCCGGATATTACACCATTACCAAAAAAAGTAACAGCAATGAATAGATTAAATGCAACCGGAATAAATCACATCACGCTACGGGTTAATAATATTGAACGAGCCGAAGAATTCTACGGTGATTTGTTGGGTTTTGAACAAGAGAAAAAGATGGGAAGGAGCATGGCTGTTTATCGCATCGGAAACGATACGCTTGTACTTGTTGAAGCTGAGACGGCTTATGATACCACATCAAAAGATTACCGGGTTGATCATTTCGGGTTTGTGGTAAACACCCCGGATAAAGTGGATGAGCTTGCAAAGTATTTTATAGAAAATGAAGTAACCATACTCAGCGGCCCGGCAAACCGTAAAGATGAGCGATTCATTTTTGTATCCGACCCGGACGGCAACATGATCGAAATTTTCTGCAAGCACAAATAAACTGTATCGCAACAGGGTCTGCGACAAACAAAGCAGGAAGCATCAGTTCAATTATTCAGCGTTTTCTTCATCATTTTGAGATGAATCCTGCTCGTACTCCTGTTCCCGTAATTCCATCATTCTTTCGTTCAGATAAGTTAGTTCATCTTCCATGCGGCTACGAGCCTCGGAAATGCGGTCACGCTGTGCATCTACATCCTGCATGTACCAGTCGTGGCTTGCCTCAAACTGCTCTTTGGTGATCCCATACTCATCCAAAACAACCTGCTGCGCCTCAAGGGTTTTTTGCTCATCTTCAAATTGGCTGTTGATGACTTGCAAAATATGGATTTCTACAAGAATATCGATGTAAGTGTCTTCATCTATAAGATCATCGGGGCGATCGCCGGTGCAGGAAATCATAAATATGAGTGCGATCACCCCAATTAATCGATACAGTTTACCGGCCGGATCACTTCTCCGGAGGCTTAGGATTAAGCGGGCGCATGACCAGTTCATCAATAAGGAAATTATCGGGTGTTTCGAGTACGTATATCAGTGTTTTTGCAACGTCTGCGCCGCTCATCATATTGGGATGGGTAGAGCCCCCGCTGTGCGAGAAAAACTCGGTATCGATTGATCCGGGGTAAAAGCAGGTAACTTTTATGCCGTGGGGCCTTAATTCTTTCATCAAGCCTTCGCTCATTCCGCGCACTCCAAATTTTGAAGCATTATATGCAGCTATCTGCGGGTTTCCGATGAGTCCGGCTACCGATGCAATGTTTACGATATGGCATACTTCGGGGTTGGATTTCATCATGGGAACGATCAGACGGGTCAGATAAAAAATCCCTGAAAGATTGGTATTCATCATACCCTCCCAGTCCTCTACAGGCATTTCGTCAATGTTGCCGAATTTGCCGAATCCGGCATTATTGACCAGGATGTCTACAGTCGAGGAACTGTCAAAAGTCTTTTCAACCCAGCTCTCTACTTCGTTTCGACTGCTAACGTCAAGATTGACCGGGATAAATCGATCTCCGAGATGCTGTTTAACCTCGTCAAGCTTGTTCTTTCGTCGCGCTAGTCCGTAAACGGTAACTCCTTTTTCAACAAGAGATTTTGAGAATTCGGCGCCGATTCCACTGCTTGCGCCGGTTACAATAGCTGTTTTGCCCTTAAGATCCATGATACGTTTTCATTTTGTTGTTAATAATTGCTCATCAAATGGATGTTGTAATAACTACATTCGAACATTATTCAGAATTTAATGATTCATTCATATCCGAAATCTCAAGAATAACGAATGGTACCTATGGGGAAATTGCAGCGTGTTTTTTATCTCCGAACTAAGCTCTGACAAGTCGATTATACACATGGATTAGTGACACAAGTGACAATTTTTGAATCTTCATATGCAAAAAATCGTTGTTTTGGGGATATGAGAAGCTTTTCTAAAACTGGAAGCGCTTCCGATATAACTACATAATTTTTCATTAGATAGATATTGCTTATATTCTCGCTTCAATGAATCGAAGATTTACATATCGTGATGCTTTTAAACCAGGAAGTGCAGCAGCAATGAAGCCAAGTGCAGTAACCGGGAAAATCATCTTGTCAGCAATTATCGTGTTACTGGCCGGAAATCTTCAAACGGCGCATTCGGAAAAACCTAACGGGCAAAGCGATTTGCATGTTTTATATGAAGAGCGCATGCAGGAGCGTCGGTCATCAGAGTGGGCTTTGTTTGGATGGGGCAGCGCCAATGTAGTGGGAGGCAGTGCTATGACGTTAACCGGATCCGGATATAGTGATTTTGGTTTAATGTCGCTTGCATGGGGTGCCATTAATATGGCCATCGTGACACCCTCGTTGTTTTTTTCCGGGAGACCGGATTTCGATGAAGTTTCTTTCAACGAGCATGTAAGGGAAGAACTTAGATATCAACGGATTGTGGCAATTAATGCCGGGTTAAATGTAAGCTATATGCTGTCGGGGGCAGGCATGCTGCATTTTGGTGATACATCGCAAATCCGGCAGTTTGGAAGTTCCATCATAGTTCAGGGAGCATTTCTGTTTATTTATGATCTTGTACTGTTACGTCAATCATCGCGTTACTTGAACCGGCTGACTGAAAGCGAAAACTGGGAAATCAGTGCAGGATTATTTAAAGAAAACCCTTACACAGAGGCAGCTCCGGTAATGACATTACGAATTCAACTGTAAAAATAATTATGAGTAGTGATATAAAAACACAACCGGAAATCAAATTTCCGGATGTTAAGGTGAACATATATAAACCGAAAAATCCGGTTGAAGTACCTATAGTTAAAAATGAAATCGCAACGGCACAAGCCAGCCCGAACTTTATTCGCCATATCACCTTTGATGTGAGCGGCACCGAACTGGAAGGCCAGGTTCGAACAGGGCAGAGCATCGGTATTATCCCGGAAGGCCTCACCGAAGCAAATGGAAAACCGGCCAAGGTTCGTCTGTACTCAGCAGCGTCTCCTTCAAAAGGTGAGGATGGTGAAGGTAAAATCATCTCTACTACCGTTAAACGGCTGGTAGATGAGGATTGGGAATCTCAAGACTTATTTATGGGCTTATGTTCTAATTATTTGGCTAGCAAAAAGCCGGGAGATACCGTGAAGATGACCGGGCCCAATGGAAAGAAGTTTGTACTTCCTGAGAATGCCCACGATTTCAACTATCTTTTTTTTGCTACAGGAACCGGAATCGCGCCGTTCAGAGGTATGGTAAATGACTTGCTTGAGAACGGTTTTGAGAATCAACTCGCACTTATTTTCGGATGTCCTTATCGCACCGACCTGCTCTACCAGGACTATTTTGAAGATTACGATCAAAGATTTGATAATTTCCATTATCTGAAATCAATATCACGTGAAAGTGAGCGAGAAGATGGTTCCAAACACTATGTGCAGTACAAGCTGCTGGATGCCTGGGAAATACTAAATCCGTTGCTGTTAAAAGATAATACGCTGATTTACATATGCGGCTTAAAAGGGATGGAGCTTGGTTTGTACAAGTTACTGGCTCAGCAAGGATACGAGGGATATCTGAAGATATCTGATGAAATCGGAGACAAACCGCCCCACAAATGGGAAAAAGAAGATCTGAAAAAGAAAGTTCGGCCTTCTGAACGTATGTTTTTGGAAGTGTACTAATTCGGCCCACATAATAAATTTAGAGGCATAAAAAAAGCCGTTTTGGATCTTTCCCAAAACGGCTTTTTTAATTTTTCTGTTACAGAGATTTTATCCGCTAATCTAAAATGTCGTCGATTTTATCTCGAAGATCCTCAAGATGATAGCGCGTATTGGAGTCGTCGGCTCGGTCTATCGCCGATTCAACATCACCGTGGATGCTTCTGAGATTTCCACGCAATAATGAGCGGGTTTCCCCGGAAAGCGTATCATAACCGAGATTGATTTCAGCGCGGCTGATGTAGGAACGCTGAAGGTTTCTGCGGAACAAATCAATTTCAACGGATTGATGTGAAAGTTCACTCCAGATTCCGTCTTCAAGATCCCCGAGTAAATCGCCGATCGTGTATATGTCATCGTCGGCGTTCATGACTTCATTTTCAGCCATGCGTTTCCATCGGGCATCACTCATCAGCATATTCAGGATCTGGGTTTGTCCTTGTTGAATCTGATCGGTTGCGCCACTTTGCTGGATCAGTGAAAGCACTTCGCGGTCAAGCAGGTATTCCGGGGTCTGAAATGCTTCCTCATTCAGGTAATCCACAGCTTCCTGCTGACGGTAGGCCGGAACATGCTCGTAAACGGGACCTTCCTGACCGTAAACTTTGCGGTCTCCTATAACTCCGCCAACCCACATACCGACATGACCAAGCATCCGGTTTCTTTGCTGAATGACATTGGTGTATAGCTCTTCAAGGTCAGAATAATCTTCACCTTCTTCACCGGCAGCTTCTATGATAAAATTCATTATCCGCTTCAGGTTTTCAATTCCGTAAGTTGTCGATTTGACGTGATTGTCACCTAAAGCTTCCCGCTGCTGGGTCGGATCCACATTGGAAAGATTGCCAAACCGAAGCATCGGTTCATCAACCTGGCGTTCAGCTATTTCATTGAGATAGGGACGTTCATCATCAGGTTCATCCACATCAAACGGAGTGTATCCCCATTCGATTGAGAATTTATCATAAATTGATACCTGAGGGAACATATAGGCGTCATCACCCGGCTGAGCCACATAATTCATCCGTGCGTAATCCATGATGGATGGAGTAGTGCCGTACTCTTCTGTAAAGCTCTGACTCCTTAGGCTGTCGGTTGGCACTGAGGCGCTGGCCTTCATGTTGTGGGGCAATCCAAGCGTATGACCCACTTCGTGTGCAACTACGTAACGCACGAGTCTTCCCATAAGCTCATCGGGGAAGGGGAGATCCTGTGCATCTTCATCTACGGCAGCTCCCTGAACGAAATACCAGTTTCTGAGCAGGCTCATGACATTGTGATACATGAAAATCTGGGAAGTGATAATTTCACCCGATCTCGGATCATGAACATGTGGCCCCATTGCATTTGGTATTTCAGATGCAATCCAACGCACCATGGGGTAGCGGGCATCATTCGGGCTGAAATCAGGGTCTTCTTCCTTCGTAGGCGCTCTTTTTGCTACTATAGCATTTTCGAAACCTGCTTCCTCAAATGCCGGTTGCCAGTCTTCAATTCCTTCCTCTACATATTCCACCAGCCACTCGGGTGTAGCCCGGTCAACATAAAAAGTGATAGGCTCTTTGGGTTCGGAAATCTCAGCGTCAGGGTCTTCTTTTTCGAGACGCCAGCGGGTGATGTATCTTCGTTCAGGAGCCCGGTGCTCGTGACGTCCATAATCCACCTGTTGCACTGAAAAATATCCCACACGCTCATCGTGGACACGCGGCATCATGGGTTCTTCGGGAAGACGAACCATCGAATGATTCATCTTGAAGGAGATGGTGTTGAGACGCGCAGATAACGGAACATTTTCTGTTTCAATGGTGAGCACATTTTGTATTTCGATATTATCGGGAAAACTGCGCACCGACTCAATAAAGCTTCGTTCCGAATCGATTCTTCTGCCCTGAAACTGTTGCCTTGGTGCAAATTCAGGCACTTCAGTCGTAAATAAGCGATTTACCTGGATGATGAAACTATCGTCATCATCGCTGGTTGCTGTAATGTCAAATGAAGCTACGATCGGTTCGAACGTGCGCGCTTCAACCGCTTCATAAATTGTTTCGTTAGTATCGGCCACACTGTAATATTGAACCGAACGGAGATTAATTTTGTCTCCATTTTTTTCCCAGCGCAGTACTTGATTGTTATAGCGCTGGCCTCCAAAGCCTGTACCGTCCTGAGCTTTGGCGATACGGCTTACCATCAGGAATTCTTCCCCAAGTTCATACTCGGGTATTTCAAAATAGAAGTCATTATCCTTAACGTGTACCGTAAATAAGCCTTCTTCTGATTCAGCTACATCTACGATTTCATCGTAATCGGAAGGCGGTTCTTCCTCCGGTGGAGGTGGCGGCGGTTCTTCTTCAGCTGCAGGTCGAAACAGTCCGCAAGACTGAATAAACAGAGCTGATCCCAAAAGAAATATGAGTAGTTGAAATCTCATTGGTCATGTTTTTTTGGTGAAATGATTAGAGCTGTAATTAATCGATTGAATTAAGCCCGGTGAATTTACATAAAAATTTCGCGAATAGAAGCTTTAATCCCATGATGGGGCAAATTCCGGATTGATCACCCGATTGTTTTTTTCAAATTCATTATTGATAGTGTTATGATCTTGTTCATCCAACCGGAAGTCAAAGACTTCAAAATTGGATTTGCGACGTTCATGGGTGGCGGATTTAGGTAATACCCATACATCATCCTGATCCAGCAACCAGCGCAGAGCTACCTGTGAAGAGGATTTGTTGTACTTTTCTCCGATCTCATCAAGCAAAGGGTGATCAATGAGCCGTCCGCGGGCTAATGGACTGTAGGCAGAAAGGGTCATGTTCATATCATCCAGCTTCTTCCTCAATACAGACTGATCCAGCATTGCATGATACTCCACCTGATTGGTAATTGTCCGTATCCCGCTTTTTTCGACCTGCTCCAGATAATAAGTGGTGAAATTACTTACGCCAAGATGCCTGATTTTCCCTTTTTGCTGTTCCTGTTGCATCGCTTCAAGAGTTTCGGTGACAGGTACATCATCTACCGGCCAGTGTATCAGACACAGATCCAGATAATCCGTTTGCAGGTTTTTCAGACTGGAGGAAACAGCGGGGCCCACCTGTTCACCGCGAAGTTCATCACGCCAGAGTTTTGAAGTGAGAAAGATTTCATCCCGCCTAAGCCCGCTTTGTGCAAGAGCCTCACCTACTTCCGGTTCATTAGCGTAAATACGGGCAGTATCGATGTGGCGATATCCGATTTTGAGCGCATCTTCAACCGCTTCAAAGCAGGTGTTGCCCTGCATCATAAAAGTACCAAATCCGAGTCTTGGGATGTCGCTGCCGTCTATGTGATCAAAATCCATTTTAATTGGTTGCACTTATATTCGAAAATCAACACGGTATGCATACAACTATTTGAATAAAATAAATAAAATTTGAGAATAGAAGTATAATACCGTAACAGAGTTCAGGTTGAATGATATCAGTATAATTATCTTTTTACAATAACATTATCATCAATATCGGGGATAAAATGAGCTAAAATTACTTTTATACAAACTTATTTAGACGGGAAATAATCAGTTCCGTTCAGTAAAGTGAGGGGTGGGGATTAAAAGATTTTTACCGGATTGAAGAGCCTGAGGTATTTTGCCGATTTCAACCGGACCCAACGGTAATACTTGGCAATTTTCTTCTCACGTACCTTTTTGGGTTGATTATCCGGATGTTGCGGATCGAACACCATACCGGTACATAAGCAATTTGTTTTGTTATTCCGGTTGAGAATATCAAAATTCGGGCAGCTTTGGCATCCTTCCCAAAAGGTTTCATCCTGCGTTAACTCTGAAAAAGTTACAGGTTTGTATCCCAGATCGGAGTTAATCTTCATCACCGGTAGACTGGTGGTGATTCCAAACAGTTTGGAATCGGGATAATTTTTTCGGGAAAGATCAAATGCCCTGGCTTTGATCTTTTTGGCAAGACCCATACCGCGATAATCGGGATGCACGATGAGACCGGAGTTGGCCACATATTTTTTGTTTTCCCACACCTCGATATAGCAAAAACCGGCAAGTTTCCCCTGATCAAGTGCAATTATCGCGTTTCCGGATCGCAGTTTATTTTTGATGTACTCCGGATCGCGGCGGGCAATTCCCGTACCCCGCTGATGAGCGGCCTCTTCGATTAATTCACAAATTTCTTCGGCGTAATCAATATGTTGCCCTGAGGCAAATTGGATATAAACGTGCATCTCGCGAGTAGCGAATATTTAAATTGGTAAAATCATAATATGAGAATTGAAACGGAACCCATTCCTTAAGCAGATGGCTCTATAATCCGAACTGCAAGAAATGCTTAAGGGGATAACTAGCCAAAAGTTATCCAAACACAGAAGCCGGTTTGTGTGTCAGGATTCCGCACAGCTAAACCCGTTAACGAAAAGCCAAAATACATATTAATTCAAAAGATATCATCCCAAAATTATCAAGAATTCAAGAAGATAAGAGTAGTTTGCAGGAGCGATTGTTCTTTCTGGGTACTGGGCGCTGGGCTCTGGTTTCGCCCAGCGCCCAGTACCCAAAACCCATCCATTCTTTACATCTTTACCTATTCAAAAAGTTTTTTAATTCCGGCTTGTCCGGGTTAGGTGATAATATCTTTGGCATAGATTTGCTGATCGGATTTCATAAAAAATTGATATAAAATACCAGTAGTGTCCGGTTAAATGTCAAAGAGTCCCAACTGGTTAGCTTGAGAGGCTCT
>CAZDIA010000023.1:0-47004 GCA_964505385.1 uncultured Chitinophagales bacterium | reverse complement strand
TTCAAAATATTTGGCAACTTCTCCAAACAATTGATGGTACGTGAGCAGCCCTCTGCAAGGAGTTTCTTCACTCTGCTTCGCTGCGTTCTGAATGACACGAGGGCTGGTTGGGTAAAAAGAGAGCTTCGCCGTCTAATTAGAGCACAAATTTCCGACCACTAACCTGTTGCATAATGGTTTGCTACTACGCCCGGATATGCATATTCTGTTTGATCAAGGATATATTTCCGGGAAAGAGGGTTATGAATCAATAATAAGTCTCAGAATCAGAAATTCATGCAATCCAAGAACGTATCCGGCAAAAACACGGCAGTGGATTCATCACGAATTGAGACGCCCCGCAAGCCACAGAGCAAGACCTTGAAGACAACTCATATCTTGAAATACCGGGACAGTTAATCTGGCAATCAGTGGTAGGTATAACGCATTGCCCTTTCTGCGGCCAAAGGCTCAGCGATAACAGTCCGTATTATCCTAAGCCTGCCGCTCAGTTTTTGCACTTCGATTTCAGTGGTTGGAGCGTAAAGAAACAGTGAAATCTCGCTGAAAAGATACATTTAATTGCATTGGATGTGGCGTATCATGTGTATGACTCCCCAAAAATTTGACACACTGACCCCCTGACAAACTGATCACTGAAATGGTGGGCCCGGCAGGATTTGAACCTGCGGCCAATGCATTATGAGTGCACTGCTCTAACCTCTGAGCTACGGGCCCTTCTTAAGAGAGCGCAAGTATACAACTTCATCAGACTTTTATCAATAAACGAGGACGGATAAAAACTCATTTTCCTGAAAAAAATCTATCCGGATTACATTAATTCCGGCTGAACCAACCTCTGACGCGATCAAGAAGGGAGTTATCTTCTTCATCGTCGTCATCTTCTACAATCTGAGCTTCACTTACATCTGTGCCGGTGAAAAAATCCCGGACCCGATCAGTAAAACGACGATCCCGGTAATCTTCGCATCCGGTATAGTAATTGTGCGAAGTCTGGTAATCGTGAAACGTGGCGGGTATCGGGGAAAGTTCGTCATTGTTGCCTATGTTTTGCAGAAAATATCCGGCAACCGGCAATGCGGTTTGGGAAGCAAAACCGGTTTCCCGGGGCAATTGAACCCGAGGAGTGACGCCGCCGATCCAGCTACCGAAAACCATATCAGGAGTCATCCCGATAAACCAGCCGTCGGTGAAGTGCTGTGCCGTGCCGGTTTTGCCCGCTAATGCGTGCTCAATATTGAAACGGGATATGACGGAGCTGCCGGTGCCATCCTGCATCGTTTTGGATAACATTTCTACCATAGCGGCAGCGGTTTCCTCAGAGAATGCGGACTTGCTTTCCGGAATCAGCTCCATGGATCCTTTAACGGATTTGCCCGTCCGGGTGAAATCATAAATCAGCTCACCATCTGCATTGTAAATTGCTTTGATATGTCGCTGTGTTGCGGGATGACCCCGGTTAGCAAAAGCGGTATAAGCCCGGGTCATTTCCAGCAGGGAAAGTTCTGCCGTACCGAGCGCAATAGAAGGTTCCCGCGGGATGTGGGATTCAATTCCCATCAGCGAAGCTCTGTTACGGACTTTATCAACACCGATCTGCATCAGCAGATCCACAGCTATGGTATTCACGGATTGCGAGAGCGCAGCCTGTAGGGAGTAATGGCCGCCGTATTCTTTTTGCAGATTCTGTGGTGTCCAGTTGTCATATGCATCATACCTTGACAGCAGATTTCGCTGATATTCGCACGGACTCATACCTGTTTCAAGGGCAGCCGCATACACGACAGGTTTAAAAGCGGAGCCGGTTTGCCGGCGTGCGCGCACATGATCGTACTGAAACCGGCGGTCGCTGATTCCACCCACCCATGCAAGTACATCACCGTTACCCGGATCCATGGCCAGGAATCCGGCATTCAAAAAGGAGAGATAATGGCGGATTGAGTCGCGCGGACTCAGCTCCCTTGTTTGCGGGCCATCCCAAGTAAAAACATCCATAGTGGCCGGCTGATCAAGCGCATTTTCGATTTCTTCTTCGGAGGCACCCTGATCAACCATCCTCCGGTATCTGTCGGAATTTCGCCACGCCCGTTTCACAACAGGATCATCTTCTTCGAAAACAGGTTCGTGATTTCTGCGGCGGTCGAAATCCTGCTGAAGCAGAGATAAATGCGACTCAACAGCATCTTCGGCAGCCTTCTGGATTCGCGAGTCAAGGGTAGTTTTAATTTTCAGTCCGTCGGTATACAGGTTGTATTGCTCTCCGTCGAGAGCCGGTGTGCTGCTGAGGATATGGTTTAATTCACCGCGGAGATACTCCCTGTAGTGGGGCGCTTCCCCTTCACCGTGGGTATGGCGATTGTAATCAAGATCCAGGGGTTGGTCAATGGCGTCTTCAGCAGTTTCTGATTCAATCATACCGTAGATTTCCATCTGCCGGATGACCAGATTCCGGCGCTGCAGCGCGTTATCAGGATTTCTCCTTGGATTGTAAAGTGTGGTGGCACGGAGCATTCCGGCAAGGGTGGCTGCCTGATGAAGCTCCAGCTCATCGGGCGGGGCGTTGAAGAATCGTTCAGAGGCTGTAGTGATACCCCAGGTATCTTCACCAAAAGAGACGGTGTTGATGTAGAGTTCGAGGATCTCTTGTTTGGAATAGATATTTTCCAGCCGCCAGGCGATGAATATCTCCCGGAGTTTATCCACCGCCATATAGAACCAGCTGTAGCCTTGCCTGGGATAGAGATTTTTGGCAAGCTGCTGGGTGATTGTACTGCCGCCTCCGGCATCCTGCTGCAGAATCAGCGAGCGGACAAAAACACGTGCCATGGCGCGTCTGTCGAGTCCGTTATGCTCGTAAAACCGGATATCCTCAATTGCCAGCAGCGCATCGGGGAAATCTGAACTGATATAATCCAGACTGGTCATTTCCCGATTTTGCAGATAATACCGGCCCAAGACCTGCTCATCCGAGCTGTAAATCACAGAAGCTTCGTGCTGACGTATTTCCGAAAGTTCATTGCGATCCGGTACGTGGCCGAATGCGCCGAAATATACCAGTAGCACGAATATCCCCGCAGCTTTAACCGGTACCAGGGGTATTGCCAGCAGGTGCACCCACCACTTTTTAAGAAAAGAGTTAATATAGTTGAACGGCATGCCGTGTTAACGCACAATATTTATTTTTAGATTTGTCTGTGAAGAAAATAACCGGCAAAAGTCGCTAATGACTAAGGGAGGTACCGGAGTTTTTTAATTGTGCTCATGATCTCTTCGACTATACTCAGGACAGGCCTGAGTCCTCTGCGTTTTTCCTCCGGGAACTCTGCGGTTCAACAGTCCCGACAGCCCGCCAAGAGGCGGACAGCCGGGTCACGAAGGGAACACGATTCATCCACGAGTAGTGAGAGTTATAGATAGAGTGTGCTCGTAAGTCATGCTTCGTCAGGCTCAGCATGACAGATTGGGGCTCAGTATGATAGATATCAGCATGGCAACAATACCAACTTCCCAGTGTTCTCAGCGTTTTTTCTCCGTGAGCTCTGTGGTTAAATTTTCAACAAATGAATCAGTTGAAGAGTAAATTTAAATCAAGTACGATGGAGTTCAGGAAATAGTGATTAAAGCCGATTGTGAAAATCAACACTCCGTAAATGGAGTGTTCCACGGAGGTGGCAAGCAGCGATTTGGACTCCGCATAGGTTCTTCCGAAGATGTATCCGGCGCCGTAGGTGAGAAAAACAGCCTGGTAGTTGCCGAAGATGATGTGCATATAGCCGAAACTCAGGGCGCTGACATGAATCATAAATCTCTGCCGGGGGAATAGCGGCTGATACCGGTGAAATAAAAAGCAGCGGTAAATTAATTCCTGCGGATAAACCGAAAACAGGGGATAGGCGACTATGATGAACAGCCAGTTATTGAAATCATCCCAGAACATGTTGAATAGTTTCTCCGGCTCAAGCATAGTGATGATCAGAGTCAGAAATACCGCGGCCGGAATGAACCGCAGTAACATACTTATGATTGATTTCTTTAACCCTTTATAATTCCAAAGCTTCCTGGTATTAAAGGAAGGATCAAACCAGAGGATGAGGGCGCATAAAACAGTAAATCCCAAAAGCAGACCCAATTTACTGAAGGGCATCCAGTAGTAGAATATCAAAGCGGGTATAGCCAGGAACAGAAAGAAAAACTCCACACCGAGATAAATTTTCCGGCCGAGGGATACTTGTTCGGTCCACCCGATAAATTTTCGTTCTCTATCAAGATGGGTTGTTTTCATGGAAAGTTTGACAAGCTGCTGTATGAAATTATTTTCGGGATTGCACCAAATGTAATAAATCTGCCGGGAATTTATCAGTGCTGATACCTGTATTTATATTTAAAGTAGCCGTGAAAAATGATCGCGGAGTTTGGGTTAAAGTTGCCATCAGAGCAGATTACTCGCTCGAATCTTTGCACCCGGTAATTTCTGAGGAATTTATGTATCCGGAGTGTGACGGCTACGCTTTCAGGTTTTTTCCGGAGGGTCGCAGCGGAACCGCAAGGAAATGGCTGGCAAAATATTATACCCGGCAGGAATGGATGGATCAGTTTAATTTTGCACACGATTCACCGGGGGATGTAAATGCAGTTACCATAGGTGATTTACAACTGAAAGCCCGGAATCGGTTTGAGTACCTGACGGGCTTCGGAAAGGTCCTCAACTGGCGGGAACACTTGATTACGGTAGAACAGGATAATCTTGGAGATGATTTCCTTCAGTATCCGGCGGTGCTTGATAAAAAAGGGATACCAAAACCACTTGAATAGTGCTACATTCAGATAGCCGTATGTAAGTCTGATTCCACTTATTTATTCATGAGCAACCAACTGGATATCTTTACTAACGCCAACCGTAAAAGCGAACCGGATGCCGGATCAGGTTCCGGTGATATATTTTCGCAATTGAAGTCATTGGCGGAGTCCGGGGTTATTCAGTATGTGGACTATTACTTCCCGCATTTTTTGTATGAAAAAATGGGAGAAACCAATCCTGCGGTACTTAAAGCGGCAGCACTGCTCACTTACGCCAGCCGTCAGGGACATGTCGCCATTGATTTGGACAGATTTGGTCCGGATGTTCGCTTATTTGAAGAAACGGCATGGGGTGGCGATACCGGTCCGGAAATTTATGGGGAATCCGATTGGAAGGATAAAATCCAACAAACAAAAACGGTGGGTGACAGCGAAAGCAAAGAGTTTCCACTGGTGCTGGAGGGATCCAGGCTTTATTTGAGAAAGTTCTGGAAGTATGAATTGGAACTCGCGAATGAAATTCTAATCAGAAGCCGGGATAGCCGGGATCGTCTGGATCAATTAATCAATAATCTTCAACCGGAAGATTTCAAAGAGATTCAAAACCTGCTCGCAGAGCTTTTCCCGGATAATGAATCCAACCCGGATTTGCAAAAGGTTGCAAGTCTAACGGCACTGCTCAGTACGTTTACGCTGATTACCGGAGGACCTGGTACCGGCAAAACGTTTACGGTGCTTCGGCTTTTAGCTCTTTTGACAGAGCTTTCCGGCAATGAGCGACTCGCCAAATCATTCAATCTTAAAAATCCTCTCCGTATTGCGATAGCCGCTCCAACCGGCAAGGCGGCGGCAAGGGTTCGTGAATCCGTGCTCCAGGGGCTGGAATCTCCGGGACTTGGCGAACAGGTGAAATCTGCTGTTCCGAAAGAGACATTTACCATCCACCGGTTGCTTAAAAGTATTCACAACAGTCCGCACTTCAGGCATAATCGTGAAAACCCTCTGCCCTATGATGTAGTCATCGTAGACGAAGCGTCTATGGTAGATCTCGCTTTGATGTATAAGCTGGTGTCCGCTTTGCGCGATGAATGCAGATTGGTGTTGCTCGGTGATAAAGATCAGCTTGCTTCGGTTGAGGCAGGTGCCGTTTTGGGTGATATTTGTCAATCTCCGCAAAAATCCCTGAATGCGGTGAGTCCGCTATTCCACAATTTTTCTGATAAATGTGGGATTGAATATCCTGATGATATGGCTGATGAAGTATCGCCGCTTCATGACTCAATTGTTGAGCTGACCGAATCACGCAGATTTCGAAAGGATTCAGGAATCGGACAGTTGGCGGATGCGGTGAACAGGATGGATGGCCGTAAAACCCTTCAGATTTTGACTGAACATGATGGCGATGAGCTGTTCCGGAATTCCGATAACAGTCTTAAAGATGCGGTCCGGCTGTTTATTGACCACTATAAAAAGCTTGGTGATCCCGGTATTTCGCCGGCTGAATCTTTTGAATGGCTCCGGAAAAGGCAAATATTATGTGGCCATAAACACGGCCCGGAAGGGTCGGACTATATCAACCGGGAAATGGAGCAGGTGTTGCGACCCAAAAGCGGCAGATTTTCGAAAGGGGAGTGGTTTCCGGGGAAAGTCATTATGTTTACCCGCAATAACTATCAACTCGGTTTATTTAACGGCGATGTCGGAATCGCGCTTTATAACACTGAACATGATCGGCTCGAAGTGTACGTGGAACGACCGGCGGGGGAATCGGGTGAAAAAAAATACGAGGCACTGATTCCTGCGCAGATAACCGAATGTGAACCTGCATGGGCGATTACAGTGCACAAATCCCAGGGATCGGAGTTTGATCACATCTTGCTGGTACTGCCCCGGCGCTCATCACCGGTTTTGACAAGAGAGTTGTTTTATACCGCATTGACCCGTGCCCGGAACTCATTTGGTCTTCTGGCGGATAATTCCATAATCCAGCAGGCGGTAACCCGCAGGGTGGAGCGGTCGAGCGGGCTACCCGGAAGGTTGTGGGAAGCTGATTAGTGCCTCTAAGAAAACGCCAATATCTTCGTTCCGCTCGTCCCAAAAATGCTCATCCCGAAAGCGTTCGGGACTCCGCTTTTTTGGGACTTCGCGCGCCTTGATCTTGGCGATTTCTTAGAGGCACTTAGAGTTTTCTTACAGACACTAATTAAATTCTCCGCCAGGAAACCGGATCAAGATTGTAAACCTTCGCTAATTGCTGGTAGAGCTGCGGATGCTGCTTCTGCATTTTGACTGGTATCCCGAAAAACGCTTCGGTACTAACGGCAAAAAACTCGGCAAGGTCGGTGGCTCCGTAGGGATCAAGAAGGGTTGGACGGCCGAAATCTACACTATTGAGATGATCTTCGTAAGAGCCTTTCATAATTGATCCCCAATCCGGATGAGCTTCGAGAGTGGCAGATTCTGTAAGGCCGAATTCCTGATCAATCTCGTGGGAAAACTCGTGAATAATAAGATTTCTGCCTGAGTTGGGGTTTTTGGAATCCGATGCCGCCTCATCCCAGGCGAGCACCAGGCTTCCCTGTCCCCATGATTCCCCGTGCCGCAGCTCACGCCCTTCAACTACCACGCCATCTTCCTGCATATCCTGAACCGGCGCAAAGTACGGGGTGGGATATACGAGGATGGAAAATAAATCCGGGTAGTAATCACTGATCCCGCCGATCAACAGCAGAGAGGCCTGAGAGGCAATGGTAAGCTTGATTTCATTGGTTAATTCCAATCCGCCGCATCCTTCGAAATTTTTCTCCTTCACAAATACAGCAACCGTTTCATAAAAATCACGGCGGAGCGAATCAGGTACCTTACGGGTTATGGGAGCCTTAGCAGAAATAATGTTGATTTCTGCCGAGGTGATCCCGGTTTTTTTATAGTGGTCCCTTCTTTTATTTTTTAGCCAGTTGAACATATTCCGAAAAAAATCGTCGCCTTAATATGCGAAAAACTATTTGTAATTTTGAATGGACTTCGTAGGCGGTCTCAGCTAAAAATCAAGTGCGGCCTGAAGATATTAAAATAAGTCGAAGTCTGTCTATCAATTGTGAAAATGGCACTAATTTTTCCCATATTTTCCACAGTCAGCTTTAAATAGTTTCAAAATCATTAAATATATGCCGGAAACTTTTTCATGCACGTGTGATTTATTAAGTTCACGGCATGTAAAGTTTTACAGTTTATTATACAGAATATATTCAGCTGATAGTGCGGGATAACACTTGGCGCGCAAAAGTTGAATGCCAATTTGTGATTTAAGGATTGTTAAACTAAAATGAGTTTGCTTAAGTTGAATAATGAAAGAATTAAGAAACAATAACATAACATAGCCTAAAACAACAGATCATGACATACAATAAGTTGGTTATTTTATTTATAACAGGCGTTGCTCTTATTTTTTACGGCTGCCAGACTGAAGAGGCAGCAGATGATGAGTTGCCTGATGTGACAGCCTACACTAATATCACTTTGTATGATGGCACTGGCGCCGAGCCGATTGACGGGGTGCTCGTAGTTGAAGAAGGGCAAGTGCTTTCTGCCGGTGAAGAAGGTGTGGTACAGCCTCCGGAAAGGGCGGAAATTGTAGATCTTGATGGAGCATTTGTAATGCCCGGTCTGGTAAACACGCATGGCCATGTGGGTGTCTCTGAGGGACTGGAAGCCGGTGAAGAGCACTATAATCGTGAAAATATTCTCAGAGACCTTGATACGTATGCCCGATATGGGGTAACATCGGTGGTAAGTCTGGGTGACTATGGATTTGAAGGTGTGGATGTCCGCGACGAACAGGATACAGAGGACCTGACCCGTTCGAGGGTTTATGTCAGCGGACCTGTTATTGATGCTGATACCCCTGAAGACGCAGAGGCTCAGGTTGATGAAGCTGCAGAAAACAATGTAGACTGGATTAAAATCAGGATTGATGATCAGCTGGGCCAGGGTGAAAAAATGCCGCCGGAAGTCTTTCAGGCTGTCATTGATGCGGCTGACGGGCACGGACTTGAAGTAGCTGCTCATATCGTTGAACGGGAAGATGCCGTTGAGGTAATCGAAGCCGGAGCTACGGTAATTGCTCACAGTGTACGCGACCGCGCCGCGGATTTTACGCTCGTAAGTGCAATGCAGGATCACGATATTTGCTATATCCCAACGCTTACTCGTGAGCTTTCTACCTTTGTCTATCAGGAGCGGCCGGAATTTTTTGATGATCCGTTTTTTCAGCGCGGTCCATTTGATGAAATAGCAGCCGAACTTGAATCAGAAGAAGTACAGCAGCAATTTCAGGATAGCGAAGAAGCCGAATATTTTGAAGAGCAGCTACCTCTGGCCAAAGAAAATCTTGAAGCTATCTATGAATCTGCCGTTGATATCGCAATGGGAACAGACAGCGGCATGCCTGCAAGATTCCCCGGTTTCTTTGAGCACAAAGAAATGGAGATGATGGCCGAAGCTGGTATGGATCCCATGGAAATACTGTATTCAGCTACGGCAGGTGCGGTGGAATGTATGAACCTTGAAGATGAGAATTTTGGTACGCTTGAAACCGGCAGTAATGCGGACTTTATTGCTCTGGAAGAGGACCCCACCGAAGATATTACCAATACCCGCACACTCATGGGCGTATGGGTCGCAGGAAACCAAATTGATCTGGAATGATATTCGGCCTGCCGTTGTAATTAGTTTTATGATACATGCCCCGGTTTTATACTGAATCGGGGCATTTTTATTGATCGGCTGAATGTCTTTGTGTACAATCCAGGCTCAATAAGATGATTGAATAAAATAACCGGAATTTTACCAGATAACCCGAATGAAATTGGCAATATTATTGGCCGGCAGTAAAATCCGACACGGATAAGTTGCTGTAATTTCAGATTTTGATATCTGAAAACTTTTATGAAAAAACGCTGATGACGAAAATTCGCAAAATTCTTATAATGACCTAAGCTAAAAACCATTATACTTGAGTAACAACCTTTTTTAAGTATTTGGGATTATTTGTAATTGAATAAAGTGATTGTTAATTATAACCCGGATGATGACCGGACTACACTATTAAAATTATTGTGCTATGGAAAAAAAAGCTGAATTAATCATTGATGGAAAATCCTATTACCTCCCGATGGTTGAGGGAACGGAACAGGAACGCGGGCTCGATATCAGTAAACTGAGAGCCGAATCAGGATGTATTACTCTGGATGTCGGATATAAGAACACCGGATCAACTCAGAGCGATATTACCTTTATAAATGGTGAAGAGGGAATATTGCGACATCGTGGCTATTCAATTGAAGATTTGTGTGAAAACTCATCTTTCATTGAGGTCGCTTATCTATTGATTTATGGAGAGTTGCCGACTAAGGAAGAACTGGAAGAGTTTGATCATGATGTTCGAACACATACCATTATTCATGAGGATCTGAAACATTTTTTTGATGCCTATCCGCAGAAAGCGCATCCGATGGGGGTATTGGTTTCTATGGTATCTTCGCTCTCCCTTTATTATCCGGAGTCGTTAAATCCGAATCCGACTGATGAGGAAATTGACCGGCACGCGCGCAGGCTGATTGCCAAGATTACCACGATAGCTGCGCAATCTTATAAAAACTCTATGGGTCATCCGATGATGTATCCCGATAACAACCTTTCGTATGCGGAAAACTTTTTGCATATGATGTTCGCGCTGCCTACTCAAGAGTATGAGGTGCCTCCAAACGTGGCAAAGGCTCTTGATTTATTGTTGATTTTACATGCCGATCATGAGCAGAACTGTTCTGCATCAACCGTTAGAATGGTAGGGTCTTCACATGCCAATATCTATGCTTCCATATCAGCCGGGATATCAGCTCTGTGGGGCCCGCTGCACGGAGGGGCGAATCAGGCTGTAATAGAAATGCTTAATAAAATTGAGGAAGATGGCGGTGACGTTAGCAAGTGGATAGATAAAGCTAAGGATAAGGATGATCCTTTCCGACTAATGGGCTTTGGCCACAGGGTTTATAAAAATTATGATCCAAGAGCAAAAATCATTAAAGCTTACAGTGATGAAGTTCTGAAAGAGCTTAATGTAAATAAGCCCATCCTCGATATAGCCAGAGAGCTTGAGGAGCGTGCACTTAGCGATGATTACTTTGCGGAGAAAAAACTTTATCCTAATGTGGATTTCTATTCCGGCATCATTTACAAAGCGATGGGAATCCCTACGGAGATGTTCCCCGTGTTGTTCGCCATCGGCCGCCTGCCCGGCTGGATTGCTCAGTGGAAAGAGATGAGAGAGGGCAAAGAGCCAATTAACCGGCCAAGGCAGATTTATACAGGATATACCGAAAGAAAATATGTTCCGGTTGAGAAGAGATAATAGGCTGCCGGAGGCAGTTAATTTACAAAATCAAAAAAGCCCCGATAATCACGATTATCGGGGCTTTTTTGCATAACGAGGGACAAATTTATGCAGTCAACTCCTGATTGCTGCAAAGATTGCGAAGCGCTTCAAGCTTGTCAGAATCCTGGATCATTTTGGGAGTTTTGGTTTGCGCTCCCAAATTAAAGTGCTTCTCTTTCCAATCTTCAAGTATTTGCTTATTCAGAGAGTAAGCCCTCGGAAAATCAATAGCTTCGCTGTTTCTTCTGTTATGATAATGCCGGTTCAACTCCTTAAGCTTTTGATCTAATTCCTTTAAAAAAGTTTCCGGGTCTTCCGGAGCCTTTACCCACTGAATAAACCAGTGATGCTGCGGAAGGCTGTCTTCACTGTCGAGAGCTGCGCCTACGGTAAATATGGAGTATTTGGCATTATGCTTTTCGGCAATTTCATTAAGTGCGGTTTCAGCTTCCCAGCCTTCAAGAGCTTCGCCGAATTGGTCAAGCATATCGTTAAGCCGGCCGAGCACTTTAATTCTTGGATTATCCACATCAGTAAACTCAATAATGTCATTAAGTATGTATCTGTATAACCCGGAATTATTGGTGATTACCATTGCGTACGGCACATTCGGCTTAACTTCCCATGTAGGGATGGTTTCAGCTTCTTTAAGCTCGCAATCCAGATTGTTGGGGTCCTCAATCCACTCATAAAAAAGGCCGTTATCGGTAACCAGTTTCAGGTCTTCACTTTCAAGATCGTCGGAGAATGCGAAGTAGCCTTCGGAAGCACCGTAGGTCTCCATAAAATCAAGCTCAAGGCCTTTGCAAAGAGCTTTGAAATGAGGCTTGTAGGTCGCAAGAGATTCACCACCACAGATGAGCAATCTTAAATTCGGCCACACATCTTTTATAGTAGATTTTCCGGTGCGTTCAAGCGCTTTCTGGAAAAACTTAAGCATCCAGGAAGGAATAGCGGCGATTTGACGCACATCCTTTTCCAGCGCTTCATTAAGGGCCTTTTCGAACTTATCTTCGAAAGTCTCATTAATCATAAGGTCAGGTGATCTCACCTGGAAAATGGATAACCATTTCGGGGAATGTTTGGCCAGATAACCACTGATTTCTCCGAGTTTCACATCCGGGAACTCATCATGTGTATCAATACCTCCCGGCAGGCTGACGTGGGTGCCAAGGAAAGGAAAAATATTCGGTCTTTGGGCAAGATAGGAGAGTGAAACCATACGCATGAAGCGTTGGTCCGAGGCAATCCGGGCTTTGTTCAATGGCATGTGTTTACCCGCGCCGGTGGTTCCGGCGGACACAGCATAATCCTGAATAACGCCATTCAGCAGTACATCAGCTTCGCCGCTTTTCATCCGCTCAATGTAGGGCTCGATGTCCTCATATTCATGTAGCGGCACATAATGTTTGAGATGTTCAAGACGGGTAATCCGGTGAAACTGGTGATTTTTACCAAATTCAGTCGTCTTATTAGCTGCCATGATCGACCGTAGATTGGCGAGCTGAGCCTCTTTTGTGTCGCTTTGTCGGGAGCCCAGATAATTAAGCATAAATCCGAATGGAGCCATTGGCCGTAATAAAAGTAGTGGAAAATTCTGATTCTATGTTACTGTATTTGATAGAAAACATACTGTATTTGTCCTTCTTCAGGTAACAATATCATTCATTCTATCTAAGTCGGTTTATTTAAATGAACCCTAAGTTGTAAAATAGTAACCTTTAAATAACAATTTAAACAACAAAAAAGTATAAGCAGCCGAATGAGTTTTTATGTAAACGGAATCGTTTTTTATCCTCTAATTAATAAACTGAACAATATTATAACGTATTTTAAATCGAGCCGCTAAACCTGATTTACAAAACGGCAAATATCGGTTTATATTAACTTCCTGCAGATTTGGCTTCATCCCAAAGCTGATCCATTTCCTCGAGTGATACCTCAGAAGGAGATAAGTTTTGTTCAGCAAGTTTACTTTCAATATATGCAAAGCGCTCCTGGAATTTATTATTCGTCTGCCGGAGACTGTCTTCGGCATCCAATCCCAGCAGCCTGCCTACATTTACGACTGAAAAGAGAAGATCACCGAATTCATCTTTGGCTTCCTGCGGAGTTTGGTGGTCGGCGGCGTCTTTAAATTCCTTCATTTCCTCTTCGAGTTTTTTCCATGCTTCCCGCCACTTTTTCCAGTCAAACCCTACAGCTCCCGCTTTTTCCTGCATACGCTGCGCCCGGATCAAGCCGGGTAGAGTAGGCGGCACTCCCTGAAGTACCGACTTACGTTCCTTTTCTTTCATTTTCAGCGATTCCCAATTTTGCTTTACCGAATCTGAATCGCCCGCCATAGTTTCAGAAAATACATGCGGATGACGACGGATCAGCTTATCTTGTATCGCTTCGATCACATCCCCGATATTGAAATTGCCTTCCTGATCTGCCATTTCACTGTGAAAAACGACATGAAGCAGTATGTCACCCAGTTCTTTCTTCAGTGCTTCCATGTCATTTTTATCAATTGCCTCAATGGCCTCATAAGTCTCTTCAACCATCAGGTCTTTAATTGACTCGTGCGTTTGCTTGCGGTCCCAGGGGCATTCCCGTCGAAGTATATACATGATCTCGACGAGATCATCGAAGCTGCGGCTTGGTTTAATTTCTTTTCCGTTATAGGATGTTTTCATAAATAGATTTCACAGTTGATTTTATGAGTCTGTCATCTGCCAGTAAGAGCAAAAAAGGAAAATACAGTTACAGATCAATTTTCAATTACGAACCGGAGATTAGAAAATTTTGAATTGCGGTGATATATGGTTGTTTACTTAGTGCCCTGAAAAAACTCTAAGTTCTCTAAGAAAACGCCAGGATCAAGGCGCGCGAAGTC
Source organism: uncultured Chitinophagales bacterium (assembly GCA_964505385.1). Lineage (GTDB taxonomy): Bacteria > Bacteroidota > Rhodothermia > Balneolales > Natronogracilivirgulaceae > SLJN01. Next base: position 32,893 of record CAZDIA010000023.1, on the reverse strand, counting down.
CAGGTAAACGCAGTGAGGCTGTCTAAAAGAAAAAAGTTTCTATAGCTGACTTAAATAATTCACTCGTCATCCCGGATAGCAAGCCGTCGTACCTCCGGCTTCCTTCCGGGATGACTGTTTTCTTTTTTAAGTTGCAAATTTCGAAATTTTACTTTTGGACAGCCTTATGAGTATTTTGGGGCGAGCAGAACCGAGATATTAGAGTTTTCTTCAGACTCTAATCAATGTATTATATTAGCCCGAAAACATCCCGAATCCCGGTTGATATTGCAATTAACCTTATATTACCTTACGTGCGTGAGATGATCCCGCTCTGAGGTGTCAAATACATGCGGAATCGGGTAGAAGCCGGGGTCGTTAATTTTAAAAATCAGTCCGGTATGGAAGCATACAAGAAGTTAGTTGAAAGTGTATTGGAAAACGGGGTCTGGAAATCCAACCGGACCGGAATTGATACGATATCATCGTTTTCAGAATTCTACAAGGTTGATCTGGAGCAGGGATTCCCTCTGCTGACAACAAAAAAAGTTAATTTTCGCTCCGTGATTCTTGAGCTGCTCTGGTATCTGCGCGGAGAAGACCACATTCGCTGGCTGCGGGATATTAATGACTGCCATATCTGGGATGCATGGGCTGACCAGGACGGTTATGTCGGGCCGATTTACCCCGTGCTGTGGCGTAGGTTCCCTTATTTTGAAGAGGACGAAGTCAGTTTTGAGGGGATCGCCGGCAACATCAAACGTAGCTGCATGGTCAAAAAAGAGTATGATCAAATCAAAAAAGCGATACATCTGCTCAAAACAGACCCCAACAGCCGCAGAATTGTTGTCAGCGCCTGGCACCCGGGATTGCTTGGACAACAGGCGCTGCCGCCATGCCATGTAATGTATATTTTCAATGTGACCGACGGCCGGCTGAACTGCCATCTCACTCAACGCTCTGGTGATATAGCTCTCGGAATTCCCTTTAATCTGGCATGTTATTCCGCTCTTACAATGGCAATTGCACAAATTACCGGTCACAAGCCCGGCGTGTTTGCTCATACAATCGTAGACGCTCACATTTATGAGAATCACGTAGAAGGCCTTCAGGAGCAAATCAGCCGTGAACCCTATCCGCTGCCGAAGCTGGAAATAGAGGATAAGCCATTGGATGCTCTTACTTTGGATGATTTTAACTTGATTGATTACGAGCATCATCCACCCATCAAATTTGAAGTGGCGGTATGATCCTGGCATTAATCGCCGCGCATGATCCTGATTTGGTAATCGGTTATCAGGGGGGATTGCCATGGCGATTGCCGGAGGATCTTAAGCATTTCAAAAAGCGAACTATGGGTCACTCTGTGGTCATGGGCAGAGGAGTCTTCGAAGAGCTAGGCGAAAAAACATTACCAGGCCGGCAAAATATAGTGCTGACCAGCCGAAGTTATTCCGGAGTAACAACTTTTGATTCCGTTGATAAGGCTCTTGAGCATCTGGAATCCGAAGAGAAAGTCTATATCATCGGTGGTGCACAGATATACCGGCAGACGATCAACAGAGCGCACCGGCTTGAGATAACCCGCATCCACGCTAACTATCCGGGGGATACTTGGTTCCCGGAATACCGCCACCAGATCGGGAAGGTATGGAAAGAGGTATTCAGGGAAGAGCATCACGGATTTACTTTCGTAGATTATGAAAGGATTTCCTGATTTATATAGGTCTATGTTACAATGTTTTACTTTCAAACCAATGTTCGAAGAAGTAAAGAGGTTAAGATGTGTAGAACTCAGGATGATAAGGTTTGTTTGTCAGTATCTGTTCAGCCTGAATAACACTCAGAATTTGCTTAACATACCGAAATGAGATTTCCATTATTTTTTATCGCGCTGATTGTGTGCGCGGCCGCCTCTTGTGCGTCGGCAGAAAGATCCCTTAATGGTGATTCGGATATACATCATAATGCTACGATACTCGATGAAAACTATCCGGAAGAGGAGGCTGCTAAGAAAATACCGGTGCCTGAAGACTTTACTACAGACTACGAAATCATGGATTCGGGGGGCGAGTTAATTGCTGAACAGGCCGCCTATCAGGTTCATTATTATGATTTGAGTTTCGGTCTTGATCCGGCCGACAGTTCACTCTCCGGAAATGCGGCCACTTATGCCGAAATCGTACATCCGGCGGATGAGCTGGTTTTGGATTTTGATACCACTTTCACCATCGATCAGCTTTTTATCAAGCAGAACGGGGAATCGCTGAAACATGCAAGCTATCAAAACCTGGGCGGACAATTGTGGATCAGCCCGGGAAAAACACTCCAGCCGGAAGATGATATTGAAATCAGAATCATCTATCAGGGGCAGCCGCGAGTGGCTGAAAACGCACCCTGGGACGGCGGGTTTGTGTGGGATTATACCGATGAGGGTGATCCCTGGATCGGCGTCGCGTGTCAGGTTGATGGCGCAAATATCTGGTGGCCCGGTAAGGATCACCCATCCGACAGGGCCGATTCGGTTTCCATATCGGTAACCGTACCGGATGATTTGATTGCTGCGTCTAACGGCCGTTTTAAAGAGGAACATGATAACGGGGACGGTACACGCACTTTTGACTGGTTTGTTTCCACGCCGATCAACGATTATGGGGTTACTGTGAACATCGGGCCGTATGAAGTGATCGAAAGAGAGATTGAAAGTATAACCGGGGAAATGATCCCTTTCTATTTTTGGGCATTACCTGAAAACGCAGACAAAGCGCGCGACTTAATCCCTGATATAAAATCACAAATGCGCCATTTTGAGGAGCTTCTTGGCCCGTATCCGTTTCGGGCGGATAAATACGGCGTGGCGGAATCGCCATATTTCGGAATGGAGCATCAAACCCTGATTGCCTATGGCGCCGGTTATGAGGACGATACTACATTTGATACCGACTCCGGTTTCGATGATCTGCATCATCACGAGCTGGCTCATGAATGGTGGGCAAACCTTGTGAGCGTAGCTGACTGGAAAGATTTCTGGATACATGAAGGGATGGGTACGTATATGTCTCCACTGTATGCTGAACATTTACATGGGAAGGATCAATACCATCATTTTATGCGGGTGATGCGAAATCGCATTGATAATGTACAGCCGGTTGCGAGTCGTAAAACCGCATCAACCCGCGATTCCTATGTTGGCCGCGACATCTATTTCAAAGGAGCATGGATGCTGCATACGCTTCGCTACCTATTGGGCGATGAGGATATGATGAAATCACTCAGACGCATGGCGTATCCCACCGAAGAAATGGAGTCCGTAACGGATGGAAGTCAGGCACGTTATGCCTCTACGGATGATTATATCAATCTCATTGCGGACATCACAGGCGAAGATTACACCTGGTTTTTTGATGTATACCTCTATTCCGCGGAGCTGCCGGAGTTGATCAAAGAGGAGCGAAACGGCGAAAAATACCTCCATTGGAGTACACCGGAAGATAAACCTTTTGAGATGCCGGTAAAAATTACGTACGGAGATGAACGGCACACTGTTCAAATTACCACAGAACCCAAATCTGTTGGTTCAACAGACAGGGAGGTCGAAATCGACCCTGACAACTGGATACTCAGAAAGGGGCAATCCGGTAGGTAGTGTATTTGCGGCTTCGCGACAAAAAAATGATTTGGAGCCGAATGTTACTTTCTGAACTATAATCCTGCGGGTCAGGTTTTAAATTTGAGTAATACAAGTTATAAAATAAATAAAAATATGTTTATCAATATGTTAGATGGATATCAAACGTTGGAAATAAGAAACCCTCGTGAAGCTTTTGATTATGAAGACGACAACTGATAAAAAATTTGATTGTGTAAAAACAGTTCGTAAAGAGCGGGATCGGATTGCGGCCGATACGAAGGGAAAGTCTGACAAAGAGATACTGGACTATTTCCGGCAAAGAGGGCATAAGCATTCGGTTCGCGGCAAATAATATCCAAAACAAGCTCTCCGGATTTTAGAACCCCATCCTTAACCAAATCTCTAACAACGCGGATTGGTGTATGGACTAACCATCGATTTTCTTAGTATTTGATATCAAAACCCGCCCGTCTGAAATTCTCTGAATTTTCCCATTCTTTAAGGCAGTATGTTTATTAAATTCCCGCAGTAATTACGAACAGAAAATTTCGATCAAAAATCGCGATATGTGCAAATTCTCCCACCTTCACTGCCACAGTCAATACAGTTTACTTGACGGAGCCGCCTCAGTCGATAAAATGATTGCCAAAGCTGTGGAGTATGAGATGCCGGCGCTTGCAATTACAGATCACGGCAACATGTTTGGCGTTCCGAATTTTGTCAATTCGGCAAAAAAGGCGGGAGTTAAACCGGTTATAGGATGTGAGTTTTATGTAACTCCATCCCGCATGACGGAGAAAGACACCAAGGAGCGATATCATCAGGTGCTGCTTGCCAAAAATATGACCGGCTACCACAACCTGGCCCGGCTTTCATCATTAGGATACATTCAGGGTCTATATTATAAACCGCGTATTGACCGGGAATTGCTCGCCGAACACAGTGAAGGGCTGATTGCAACAACTTGTTGCGTACAAAGTGAAATCAACCAGCTCATTCTAAAAAACGGAGAAGAGGAGGCCAAAAAGCTATTCAAGTGGTATCTTGAATTGTTTGGGGAGGACTATTATATCGAATTACAACGGCACGGTCTGGCTGATCAGGATAAATGCAATGAGGTGCTGATTAACTGGAGCAAGGAGTTTGGGGTAAAGATGATTTGCACAAATGATTCGCACTATGTGGATCAGCGTGATTCGGAGGCGCACGATATCCTGCTTGCTCTGCAAACCAATGCGGAGTTATCTGATCCCAACCGATTCCGGTTTACTGATGATAACAATGAACTCAACAAAGAGTTTTATATCAAGCCGCCGGATGAGATGAAACAGCTCTTTTCTGATGTGCCGGAATCAGTGGACAACACTAATGAGATAATTGATAAAGTCGACGATCTGGATCTCAGCTCGGAACTTCTGCTTCCGCATATAAAAGTGCCCGAGCAATTCAAAACAATGGATGAGTACCTTAGAGATGAAGCGTACAAAGGGGCCCGGCAGCGATACGGTGAACTTAGCCAGGATTTGCAGGACCGCATAGAGCAGGAACTCCGAATTATCAAAGACATGGGGTTTGCCGGCTACTTTTTGATCGTCCAGGGATTTACGAGTGAGGCAAGGCGTCGCGGCGTGTATGTGGGGCCGGGCCGCGGTTCCGCCGCAGGCAGTGTGGTGGCGTATTGCATCGGGATCATCAACATCGATCCGATGAAATATGATTTGCTCTTTGAGCGGTTTTTGAACCCTGAGCGGGTAAGTCCGCCGGATATTGATATCGATTTTGATGACTCAGGTCGTCAGCAGGTTATTGACTACGTGGTGGAAAAATACGGACGTGACAATGTTGCGCAGATCGTCACCTACGGCACGATGAAAGCTAAAACCGCTATCAGGGACGTAGGCCGCGTACTGGGGGTGCCGCTTAATGAGGTAAATCGCATCGCGAAACTGTTCCCCGAAAAACCGGGACTCGATACCTTTGGAAAAGTTACCAATCCGGAAGATAACCCGGATACTGCCGAAGAAATCAAAAACCTGTTTGAGCATGAAGATTCTCAGATCAGGAAGATGATGGAATTTGCGAAGGTGCTTGAAGGGTGTCCGCGACAGACCGGTATCCATGCGGCCGGTGTAATTATCGCTCCCGGAAATGTTTATGATTATGTGCCGGTTGCGCTGTCAAAAGAAAAGGATGTGATCACCCAGTATGATGGTCCCTCTGCAGAAGATTGTGGTCTGCTTAAAATGGACTTCCTCGGGCTTAAAACATTATCAGTACTGAAGACCGCCATCCATCAGGTGAAAGAAAATCATGGTATAACTTATGATTTGGATGATATCCCACTGGATGACACCAAAACTTACGAGTTATATCAACGAGGGGATACGGTAGGCACTTTTCAGTTTGAATCCGACGGAATGCGGAAGTATCTCAAAGAGCTTAAGCCAACCTCACTTGAGGATTTGATTGCGATGAACGCGCTGTACCGGCCCGGTCCGATGCAATTTATACCACAGTTTATCGACCGGAAGCACGGCAGGGAGAAGGTTGAATATCCGCATGAAAAACTGAAGGAAATCCTGGAGCCGACCTTTGGCATAATGGTGTACCAGGAGCAGATTATGCAGACGGCTCAGATCATCGGAAATTTTACGCTGGGTAAAGCGGATATCCTTCGAAGGGCGATGGGTAAAAAGAAGATGGATGTAATGCAGCAAATGAAAGAAGAGTTCATATCAGGTGCTGCGGAAAACGATATCGGCAAACAGAAAGCCATTGAGATATTTGAGATCATGGAAAAGTTTGCCCAGTACGGGTTTAACAAATCTCATTCAGCGGCCTATTCGGTAGTTGCTTATCAGACAGCTTTTTTTAAAGCGAACTACCGGGCAGAGTACATGGCGGCGGTTCTGACACATAATATGAATGATATCAAAAAGGTGTCGCAGTTCATTGAAGAGTGTAATCATATGGATATACCCGTTGATCCGCCTAATATTAATACCGGGCGGGGCAACTTTGTGGTCAAAGACGGCAGGATTCAGTATGGGCTGGATGCTATAAAAGGAGTTGGAACCAGTGCTGTAGCCATGATTGCTGAAGAGCGGCTGAATAACGGCGAATTTTCGAGTCTTTTTGATTTTACCGGTCGGGTTGATCCAAGGTATTGCGGAAAAAAGATGTTGGAAAGCCTGATTATGGCCGGCGCTTTCGATACCCTTCATCCGAATCGAGCTCAACTACTTTTTAACCTGGATGATGCTGTGAACTATGGATCTAAAAAGCAGCGTGACAAAAAGCTTAATCAGGCAAGTTTGTTTGGAGGAGGAGAAGGCGCAGCTGACCAGGAAGCTGAACCCAAATTAAAGGAAAAAGAGCCGTTCACGAATATTGAACAACTGAAACAGGAGCGGGAATACATTGGATTTTTTCTTAGTGGTCATCCACTTGACAAATATCGCGATGACATAGACTTATTTTGTGCTAATTCTTTGAAAACTGAAGAACTGGAAGAGCTGGGCGATAAGGCTCCGGTAAGTGCGGCGGGCATCATCACACAGGTAAAACAGGTAAGAGATCGCAAGGGCAGACCTTTTGCCTTTATGACGATGGAAGATGATAAAGGAAGCATCGAAGTGATCGCGTTTTCCGATGTTTATGATCGCCACATGAATTTGTTGCATCCCGATAATATTGTTGTAGTCGAGGGAACCGTTGACACTAGCCGGGACTCGGCGAAAATAATTGCCAAATCACTGGATCGTGTGGAGAATTTGCGGGAAAAAAATCAGAATAAAATCAAATTACAGCTCGATCTTGATACTGCGGAACTCGAAACAGATGATTTAAAAAGGTTATCTGAGCTATTTCATCAAAATCGGGGGAACACTCATGTTTCTTTCAAAGTTTACAGCAAAGAAGCTGGTAATTTTGATATGAATGTTCGAAAATATGTAATTGATCCGAATGATGAATTCCTGCGCGAACTTCGCCATATGCTTGGTAAGGAAAGGGTAAGAATTTTGAAAACAAGTAATTAGCGTATAAGTAGTAAAGTTGGTTTGTTACTTGAAATAATAAAATATATACTTTATTATATACGTTAAGTGCACAAACAATTGAAATCACAAAATAAATATTAATATAACGCACTTTTTTTATGAGTAATGCAGTAGAATTGACAGACAACAGCTTCGAAGATGAAGTGACAAAATCAGATAAACCGGTATTGGTTGATTTCTGGGCGGAATGGTGCGGCCCGTGCCGTATGGTAAGCCCCATAGTAGATGAACTTGCCGGAGAATATGAGGGAAAACTGAAAGTCGGCAAGGTCGATGTAGACAGCAACCCGGAAACATCAATGAAATACGGAATTCGCAGCATCCCAACGCTGCTGATATTCAAGAACGGCGAAGTAGTTGATCAAATCGTGGGTGCAGTTCCCAAAGCACAACTTAAAAAGCAGGTTGATGCGCAGTTAAATTAACACTTGCATAAAGTTTTCATATTACTTTATCGGATAAGGCAGCTTACTTTTGTGAGCTGCCTTTTTTTGTGCCTTTGTGGATTGAGTTAGTGAGCAATTCAAGAGATTGAGTCCGTGCAGGGATGTAATTTTAACATCAAGTGTAAATCCCATTGATTAGTGCACTAAATAATATGCGTTAAATATAAGTTTACAATAAAAAAATAGCTTAAACTAATTTGGTGATATAATTTTCAAATTTTGACTATTGTCGCTTTTAATTCGTCAAATGAAAAATTTGCATTAATAATATTTAATTTTTAAGCTGTAAGAAGTGTGTGTAAGGTCATTGGTTTTGTTAGTTATTCAGGCATAGTAGTGTAAAAGATAACAAGATATAAGGCCTTTCCTTTTAACTGATAATGAGATAGGAAAAAAAATGTTAAAAAAGCTACGATTTCTAATTCTATGTACTCTTTTAGCTGTTCCTTTATTGTCATTTGCTGAATCTTCATTGGCGGGGGAGCGTGTTATAACGGGTACGGTAACCGGAGCGATAGACGGAGAGCCTTTACCTGGCGTATCTGTCTTAATACAGGGTACTAACCTTGGTACTTCAACAAATGCTGATGGGGAATATGAAATCTCTGTTACTGATGAGCATGAAGTTTTGGTTTTCTCATTTATGGGGTATGAATCTCAAAGTATAGAGATTGAAGATCAGGAGGTCATCGATATTGAACTTGAATCTGATATACTTGGACTTGAGGATGACATTGTAGTTACGGGTTTTTCAGTTGGAACACCTCAGACAAAAGCTCCTTTTTCCATACAATCAATCAGGGCGGAGCAGCTCGAACAGGTGCCGGCTACAAACCCCGGTAATGCAATACGTGCCCGGGCGCCTGGAGTGCGTGTGGTTCAAGGATCAGGTATGCCAGGCTCAGCTATGAACCTGAGGCTCAGGGGGTCGAATAATCTCGGCACTGATGGGCAGGGGCCCCTGCTTGTTGTTGATGGCATGGTAACCAGGGGGCGCATTCAGGATTTTGACATGCAGAATGTAGAATCCATTGAGATAATTAAAGGTGCTGCTGCGGCTTCACTATATGGATCCCTGGCAGGTAGCGGTGTGGTTCAGATTATAACCAAGCGCGGTGCTGACATGGACGATACCATGATTACCGTAAGAAATGAGTTGGGGTTTTCATCACTTGGAAACAGGATAGATCTTGCTGAGCACCATGCATACAGCCTTGATGATGATGGTAACTACAGAAATGAGCAAGGTGAGCTCAATGCTGTAAGTGCCAGAGGTATAATGGATAGACCCTATGATCAAAATATTGATCAGCTGGATGAATTTTTTACCGGCAACAACTTTTTCACCAATTTCGCTTCCATTGAGGGCAGGCAGGGTAATACAAATTATATGCTCTCATTTGAGAATATGAACGACGGTGGTATAATTGATGAATTGCCCGACTATAAAAGAAGAAACCTGCGGGCAAATATAGACAGCAGATTTACAGATCGGATTACACTTTCACTTTCTACGTTTTATAGTAATATTGAAGGCTATGCCGTCACAGAAACCGGGCAGGGAATGAATCCCTTCTGGGGAATATTAATGACACATCCCGATACCGATTTACGCCAACCCGGGCCCGGTGGTGAAGAGTATAATCCATTTGTGTCTATACACAATTCGCAGAATCCGCTATATGTCGCATCTACTCGTGATTTTCAACGGGATAGAGAACGATTTATGGGTACTGCTAATGCCCAGGTTAAATTGACAGACTGGTGGCAACTTGATGGCAGGTATTCGTTGGATCGAACCAATACTCAAAGTACCAATTTTATTGAAAAAGGTACTCAAAGAGCTACTGATCCGGATAATCCGCTTTCAGGCTCATATTGGCGCTCGAATTCAATAGGTTATGCTTCCATAGCAAACTTCCGCTCACTCGTTGAACAAGAGTTCGGAAGATTTAATACCGGGCTGACATTATCATACAGCTATGAATATCGGCCCAATGAAAGCACTTCCGCATCTTCCGGTGATTTTATAGTTGCCGGAGTGAGAGATTTATCTCAAGCACCTCAGGAAAGGTTGAGTACATCATCTTCAACAAGCAAAATTATTGCTGAAGATATCATGGCGAATTTAACGCTTGATTATGACGAGACCTACATATTTGACGGTATATTGAGGCGTGACGGTACATCTCTGTTTGGAGCGGATGAACGGCAGAAGTTTTATTATCGATTAGCAGGTGCCTACCGGTTAACCGAAGACTTTCCCATTCCTAATACTCAGGAGTTGAAGTTACGGGCATCTTATGGCACGTCAGGCCGGAGACCGGGGTTTTCCGCTCAATATGAAGTCATTAATGTTACTGCGGAAGGATTCACAAAACAAACTGCAGGTAATCGGAATCTGAAACCTGCCGACGTCAGGGAGCTGGAGCTTGGTTTTGACCTAACATTTATGGACCGGTTTATGGCTGAGTTTAATTATGCGGAAACTGTAGCTTCCGACCAAATTTTACTTGTTCCGATCTCGCCAACTACCGGTTACAACAATCAATGGCAAAATGCAGGAACTCTTGAGTCGGAAATAGTCGAATTTGCGTTGAATGGCCGGCTTGTTGACCGAATGCATATGAGCTGGGACGTTAATCTTTCATTCGACAAATTATTCAGACAGGAAATTACCGAGTTGAACCGTCCTGCGTTTTTCAGACAGCAGGGTTCCGGCGAAGCAGGTGTTGATATATTCCGTATAGCGGAGGGTGAAAACCTCGGTAGTATGCATGGCCAGCAGTTTGTTAGATCAACCGATGATCTAATACTTGATGATAACGGGCATGTGATGAACTATCGTGGATATGACCCTAATGATCCGGACAACAACCTTGGAGTTGATGATTTCACCACAAACTCTGAAGGATATCTTATCCCCGAGGGAACAGAATTCACTGCTGATGAACGTCCGATGCATGTTGTTGACGAAGATCGTGAAATAATCAGACAACAAATTGGCGATGCTATTCCGGACTTTAATGTTGGATTGTCATCCACTTTTCATTACAGAAATTTTACATTCTTTACTCTTCTGGATTGGCAGCAAGGCGGTGATGTGTACAACTACACCAGACAAATGCTTTATCGACACTACCGGCATGGTGATATGGACATGAGTGGAGAACCTGAAGGTGAGCAGAAGCATGCTGAATATTTTGCTTCAGGCCTTTATAACGACAATGCACCTGTGAGTGAATTTGTAGAAGATGCTTCTTTCCTCAAATTGCGTGAAGTATCACTCAGATACTCATTGCATCAGAATTTAATCCAGCGCGCCAGGCTGGGTGAGATTTTGCGGGAAGCAAGCATCTCCATAAGCGGAAGAAATTTGTATACACTTACAGGTTATTCAGGCTTTGATCCGGAGGTGGCAGCAGGTGGCAATGCTACCAATTTCAGGGTGGATGAATACACCTATCCGAATTTCAGAACTATCACCATGTCATTGGAACTCAGGTTCTAAGCGGTAGTGGTTTGAATTTATAACTCGATAATTAGTTACTATGAAGTTTATATCTTTAAAGGCAATAGTTTTAATTATGTGCATAGGGTTGGCTACTGGTTGTGCCGACCTTGAAGTAGAGAACCTGAATGATCCGGATCTTGAGCGAGTTCTGACTACTCCTGAAGATTATCGTGGTCTGATCACAGGTGGCTACAACAGATGGTGGCGCGGCAGCAATGCCAATCGTTTGCCGTTTGCACACTTTGACGCCTGGGCTGATAACATGACTACCACTAATGAGTATCAGCTTTACTATAGCATGGGTACTATAGAACCAAGAAACCGGTTTGATAATAACTCAGCATCTGATGCATTTCTTTCCGTAAGTACTCCATGGTCTAACCTTAACTCTGCCATATCCAATGCCAATGATGTAATCAACTATGTTGAGCTGCAAGGCAATGATCTGGTTTTTGATGGGCAGGATCAGACAACCATGATGTTGAGTATGGCATATCTTTTACGAGGATTAAGCAGAGGATATCTGGCAACTTTTTTTGATCAGGGCTACCTGATCGATGCCGAAATTGAAGATGTTGAGTTCCAGCCCTATGAAGAAGTGCTTGAAGGAGCACTTGATGATATCGATCACGCTATAGAATTAGCTGAAGGCACCTCTTTTACTACCTTCACCTTTTTGAGTGATGTAGCTATGTCGGATCAGGAACTTATCGAATTTGCAAATGCTCATGCCGCAAAATTCGTAATCAGCAATGGACGGACTTCTGATCACTATACCCAGGAAGATTGGCAGCTTGTAGTAGATTATGCCAGTAATGCTTCTAATGAAGACCTGATAATTGAAGGCACCGGTACCGCTGCTGATGGATGGCGCCATGAATATCAGCGGCAAAGCGGATTGGATTGGTATTGGAAGAGTGATATGCGGATCATAAATCTCATGGATCCGGATTATCCCAAGCGTTATCCCGTGAAAGCTGCAGAAGATAACTATGCGATCCCGGAAGCTGAATCAGAAGATGAGCGACTTGAAACCGATTTTACTTATGATCCGTGGAACCTGCACCGATTTGTAGTTGGCCGGGGGCCACAGCTTCAAAGTGTTTATTATTATACACGGTACAAAGATTTGTATGATAATGACGGCTATGATGATATTCATGTTTTCAGAAAAGAAAACATTGATATGATGCTTGCGGAAGCTTATGTGCACCTGGGCAGAACCGGAGATGCGATAGATTTAGTCAATTCGGGTTCACGTGTAAATCGTGGCGGGCTTGAGCCGCTTCCCAATAATGCATCAGATGAAGAGGTTCTGGAAGCAATCTACTATGAAGTCGAAATAGACCTCCAGCGAACCTGGGTAGGGTATCAGTACTTTCTAAACCGGAGACGAGATATGCTTCAAGCAGGTACACCGCTTCATCTCCCGGTTCCGGAAACGGAGCTGGAATTAGTTGAAAAGCCGGTATATACCTTTGGTGGCGAAGGATTTGCAGACGATGAATATACTGCAGACGGTGCAAACGCCTGGAATAATGACTGGTATCCGGGAATGTATGATGAATGGTTAGAAGCTGTCAGAGATGATTAAGATAAAGCAATCAGTCATTGACGACTGAAAAATTAAGCCCTGGGTTAATTTAGATTTAGCTCAGGGCTTTTATATAGCGGGGATATAAATTAAAATTACCAAATCCAATCTAACAGGAAGTTCGAAGAATTAAAGAAGTAAAAGATGACAAGAGTTCAAGATGAGAGTATACTGATGTTCAACAGCAAGATTTTATAATACAATGTGAAGTATCATTGAAAAAGTGAAAAGCATCGGTTTATCGAAAATCTACACATCTGATATCTGCTATCATCAATCTGAAAACCTGAGTTCGATTATTAAATGTGTAGAATTTCTGCGTAAATCTGCGGACGAATCAGCGAAACTCTGCGAGGTGCATTTCCTTCCTGTCTCTCGCAGATTATCGCAGATGATTTCGCTGAGTTTCGCAGATATTTGTTATCTATTTTACGGTTTGAAATCATACAAAATTAAGATTTGAGGTCTATAAAATACACAATATCAACTACCTACATTAGCTATTATTTATAGAAGGATAATCGAACTCAGGTTGAAATCTATTTGAAAAGGCTGGCTGATGAAGTCGGGCAGGAATTTTTTGCTAATAGCCGGCATTTCAGCAATTCAAAGAGATATCAAATTGCAGATTGCGATTTTAGATTGCAGATGTAAAGGAAAAGTATCCACACCTCCAAGGCTTCGATAAAATCGGGCTCAATCTATTTAGATGCATCAAGCAAAAGCTCACCATTAAAATCTTTTACGATGACTCTCTCTGGTGTGAAATCCATATTTTCCGGTTTTACGGTTAAATCAAATCTCATATGACCAGATGAGCGCCTTGCAGCATCAAAATGGATGTCTGATTGTACTTGTTCTTTTCGGGCAGTCCAGCCACGTGCAACGATTTCATAGTAGTCGGCTTTGCGGGCTTTCTCGCCATCATCACCAATAAGTTCAATTGAGTTTGCGGTCATAGTCTGCAAGGGCATATCTAAAATGACTTCACCGCTATCCTCAAAAGAGTAGGGAATGGAATCGGGTTCGTCAGTCGGGAGTATTTCAAGAGGGTTTTTGCTATATCTCTCATCTCTTCGTTCGGGATTGGGAAGTTCTACGAAATATCCAAGGTGCAGATGAGAATAGCTTGCGCCGGTTGAGCCAACTGTTCCAATAGCATCATCCATATCAACTGACCTCCCGATCTCTGTGTCAATACTATAAAGGTGCAGGTAGCTGCTTGCAAGACTATCCGAGTGTTTTACGGTAATCGCGTTTCCGGCTCCGGTGCTTTCTCCGTCCCATTCATCAATTTCCACGACCTCACCCGGCAAGATCGGGTATACATTGGTTCCTTCAGAGGCCGGAAGGTCAATTCCGGCGTGGAAATCGTATCCACTTGGCAAGCTTCTCGGGCCATATTGAGCATAAGACAGATCACTGTTAGGTTCCTGATCACGGTTTATAGGCCATTGTGCGTCTTCAATATCAAAAGTTGTTTCAGGTAACTCGTATGGATCTGACGTGGGGGCTCTTTCATCCTGGCAGCCGTATGCCACCAAAACAGCTAAACCAAAAACACAAGTTAACTTTTTTAACGAAGTGAATGATGGATACTTCATAACAAAAGATCTTCAATTGATATCTGAAAATAAAACTTAAACCTATTAAGGAAAATTATAACCTGTTTCCCGATAAAGAATTTTTCCTACATTATTTTACTAAGAGCATGTTTTTACTTTGCTGGTGCCCTCCAACCTCAAGTTTATAAATGTAGACACCGCTGCTAAGCTCCCGGTTGCTGTTATTGCTGTTAAACGTAACCGAATGCTCACCAGAATTCATGGTTTCATTAACCAGCGTTGTAACTTTACGCCCGAGGCTGTCATAAACTTTCAGGCTGACATGTCCGCTTTCGGATAGGGAGTAATTAATTGTGGTCTCAGGATTAAAAGGATTAGGATAATTTTGTGAGAGCTGGAACTTCCCGGGAACTTCATCGATGACTTGTTTTTCAGTTGACGTTACGGTGCTTCCCAAAGTCGCAACTGTTGCAAGATTTAACTGGGTGACCATCTTCACAAGCTCCATGTTAAGCTTGTCAAAAGTATCATCCTGGGTATGGTAGTATGGATTAGCTTGATAATAGTTGTTACTTCTCCATGGCGGACCGTTTTCAATCATTAAAATTGCCGGGTATCCGAAGATAGCAAATGAATTATGATCGCTGTAACTACCTTTAACAAAGGGCGGGTCGTCCATGATAAGTCCAATAGAAAACATATCATTAACAGCAAGATATTTTTCACCCAAAGCGCGGGATTCCTCTTTGACATGGTTGTCTACTTTAACAATGTCGGTATATTCATAATTGTTATTGTATCCGATCATGTCGATGGAGGTCATGCCAAGGATGTCTTTGCCTGATTGATTTGCCTCAAATGCAAAATGCCTGCTTCCGTGATGGTTTTGTGACCCTCCTCCTGAATATACCACACCGGGAAGACGCTCTTCAGCACCAAAAGCCACCAGCTCTATGGTGTAGTCGCTGCTAAAATCTGTTTCCGGATCTGCTAATATCCTGGCGATTTCTAAAATAGCCGCTACACCGGTGGCATTATCATCAGCTCCGGGAGCATCAATATCCTCCCAGTTTGCCCCGCCGCTTTCCCAGGCACCGTCTCTGTCAGCGGTCGCATCAATGTGTCCGCCAAGTACATACGACTTATCCGGCTCGCTTTCGCCTTCAATGGTAGCTACCACATTTACTTGCGGCTGTTCATCATAAGGGGATACGGCAGTATCTACGTAAAAAGTGTCAAACTCAACCGAAGTAAGTCCGGGAATTTTGCTGAATTGTTCTTTTACATAAACTGAAGCACTGTCTACTCCCGGAGTAAATGCGATTCGGTTATTAGTACCGCCCGCATATTCCAATTCAAGAATATGATCAGACAGGTTATCAATCGACACTTTGTCGATCATTTCATGTATGATCTCTTCCGGGTCACCAGATTGAGCGTTTGACTCAGAAGCAAGAAAAACTAAATTAGCGGCAAATATGGAAAGGAAGATGAGTAAAAAAGTTTTCAAAACATCAATTAAGTTAGTTAGTGTTGCACGTGAAAAACAGCCATACTACGGGCGCTGTATTGAATGATGAGTCTTTATCATTCAAATTCAAAAATATACCCAACAAGCATGTTATTACCTGAATATGAACCAATGATCCTGCTGTTTCAAAATAAGTCAGGAGTCAAATTAAATTAAAATAACCCCCTCATCGGAGGGTAATACAATATAATGTGTACTGCTATAAATCCATCCAACATCGTTGCCGGATTTTTACAGCTTCATTTATCTGTTGATAAACCAGCTTTGACCTGGTCATCACACTGCACTTTTAGTTTAACCATTTGTAAAAATAAGTGCAAATATGAGAAAAACTAATATCAGCGCTTAAATCTTCTTAAATAGTTGTTACCTCAGTTAATGTAGCGGTATAAAAATACTGATAAGTATGTTAAAACAATTACCTGACCAGAAGCATTTTTAGTATTGCAGGTTATAGAAGCAATGCTCATCAAAACAGAAAGTCAATAATACCACTTGAGGCAGCATAGACGGTATCAAATTCGATCAGGTAGTCTACACCACCATGAGCACGGTTTGAGGTAGAAACATGAGATTCTGCATACAAATAACCGCCGTTGGCTTCAATGCTGTCCGGCACAGGTCGCTCAAGTTCAAAAGTTTGAGCTTGTGACAAGCTCAGACAAGCCAAAATGAAGACAAATGTTAAATAGAGCTTAACCATGAATTTCCTAAATACAACATTAATAAGTGTAATATCTAACCAGCGGAAGCCTGATAGTTTTTAAGAAGTGTAATCCACAAGTACAAAAAGTTTTCAGTATAAAAAAAACTAATACCGATTAATTTTAGCTCCTAAGCACATTGCTGATTATAAAATAAATTTATTATATCAGCTCTATAATTAAAAAGAATGGAATTATGTTTTTTCCTAATTCAATATGTACCAGACAAGTAGCGTCCATGGTGAGTTAATATCAAAGGTATCTCATGAGCATAGTATTAAGCACATTCCTCGTTGTTAACTTAGTTTAACAACTAAATCGAGTTGTTTAATTAAGATAAAAAAATGCAAACTTTCTTTCTTTTGGGTAACCCATGAGATATGTTGAAAGTCGCATCGACAACCGCAATCAAACTCAATAACGTGAATACTTCTGATTGCAGAAAAGTATTCACGCATGCTGTTGTTGTAGAACAGAGCAAACAGGATTGTTTCAGAGTGTGTAATCCTTAAGTACAATTTCAGGTAATGTGCAAAAGCAAATACTTTAACCGGATATTTGTTTTTTTGAACTCTTATAAGTGTGTGATAAACAAATCGAAGAAATGGTTACGATTCCTTAATTACAGGATTTAGGGTTTTGTGTTCACTGACTGAAAACACATGAGAACTGTAGCAAACAAAATCGCTCAGGAAACAATAATCTTACATCTAATGCAGAAATAATTATGTGGAAAAAAAAGGTTACAACAGGTGTTGTATTGGGATGTTTTTTGTTTTTATCAAATGCAGCCCATGCACAGGATGAAGGAAGTCTGTCAGGTACTATAACTGACGGTGAAACCGGTGAGGTTTTGATGGGTGCCAATGTTATGATCGAAGATCTGGGAATTGGCAGCTCTGCTGATGAAGACGGGAATTATCTGATAGAAAATATTCCTCCGGGTACCTATGATGTCAATCTCAATTTTGTGGGGTATTCCACACAGGAATATGAAATAACCATTGATGCAGATCAGGATAAACAACGGGATTTTGAACTTTCTCCCGATGTCTTAGGTTTGGATCAGGTGCTGGTTACCGCAAGAGGAACCACATCGGCAAGGCGTGAAATCGGCTCCTCTATGACTTCGATTCAACCTGATGAGCTTGAAGGCGGACCCATCCAAAGTATGTCTGAACTGCTTCAGGGTAGAACCGCCGGCATGAATATCCAGCTGGGTGGCGGAAAAGTAGGGCAGCAGCACACTATTATGATGCGTGGTGCAAACAGCCTGAGCCAAAGCAATGAACCGGTAATTTATGTGGATGGTGTACGAATTGATAACTCTCGTTCCTCCGGAATTGGAACAACAACAGCCGGTGTTAGCTGGTCCGGTTTGGATGATATCAATCCGGAAGATATTGAAAATATTGAGGTGATCCGAGGTGCCTCGGCTGCTACATTATATGGTACAGAAGCCGCCTCAGGTGTAATTCAGATATTCACCAACCGTGGTGAGGAAACGGATCCCCAGTTTACATTCCGAACACGTGCAGGTGTTAGTCATTCACCTGAAAGTTATTGGGATTCCTCTGTGTATGGAGAATGGTTTCATGACGAGCATGTTGGCCTCGGATTTAATCACTCGCAATATCTATCTGCAAGCGGAGGTTTCGATCGCGTGCAATATTATGCATCTGGTACTTTGAGAGGAGAATCAGGTACGATTCCTAATAGTAATGAAGATTATGGTGCGATACGTGCAAACCTGGATATTGATGTGACCGAAGATTTAAACGTTGCATTCAATAATTTCTACTCGGACCGGTCAGTTCAGCATGTTCCGGATGCTAACAACACTGTAGGTCTAACAATCAATGGATTAATGGGAGGGCCGGCCGGCCAGTTTGGCCCGACAGAGGCAACAACTGAAATTGAAACCTTTCAGGAAGGCAACAGATTTACTTCCAGTTTGATCCTGGATCATAATCCTGAGGGCTTATTTAGTCATAGAGCAACATTTGGATATGAGACCACCGATCAGGATCAACACCAGTTGTTCCCGAGAGATGCAGAATTGGCAAATCATCCCGAAGGATTTAGAAGCAACTACAGAAGACAAGCAAAAAACCTGAATGCTGAATACATAGCAAATCTGGACTATTCACCAACAGAAACTCTAAGATCAAATACTTCTTTAGGTTTACAGTATATTGATTCACAAATTGGTTCAAGTTCAGCAATCGGTGACCGTCTTCCTCTCGGAGCACTTGAAGTAGTTGGAGCAGGTCTTGATGAGTCAGCATCAGAATCAAGGTTCCGGGAACGTAGTGCCGGTTTTTTCGCTGAACAGCAGTTTGGCTATCTCGACAGGCTGTTCGTGACACTGGGCGTTAGATTGGACGGCCACAGCGCTTTTGGTGAAGATGTCGAATATCAAACATATCCCAAAATTGATATGTCGTATATGATTTCGGAAAGTGATTTCTGGCCGGATCCCGACCTTGCGACACTCCGACTCAGGGCAGCTTACGGTACTGCCGGTCAACAGCCAGGCGCATTTACAGCAGTACGTACGTGGTCTCCGGTATCAGCCAGAGACGGCCAGCCGGGTGCAACAACCGATAATCTCGGTAATCCGGATTTGATTTCAGAAGTGTCTCACGAATTAGAACTTGGTTTTGACGCCACATTCTATCGCGATTTAATTAGTCTTGATTTTACATATTACAATCAGCGTACCGAAGATGCGCTTTACGAATTTCAGGAGCCGCCTTCTCAGGGCTTCCCTTCACCACAGCTGACTAATATCGGTGAGGTTGTAAATGAGGGCGTGGAAGTTAGTCTTGACGCCCAAATCCTGAGATATGAAAACTTCGCGTGGAATTTTAATGCGGCGTATGGATACAACGACAATGAAGTAACCGATCTTGGCGGTGCTGCATCAACAGATGTTCAATGGATGCAGGATATACGTGAAGGTTTCCCTGTGGGTTCCTTCTTCAGTACCGATCAGTTTGTAGAAGTAGAAGGTGACGACGGTCCTGAAGCTATCCAGTTGTATGAGTATCTTGGCTACGACGATGAGGCTGATATGTCCGATGAAGATCAATTTATTGGTTCTCCAATTCCCGAGCATACTCTGCAGGTAGGTAGTGATTTTGACATTGGAGCTAATTGGTCGGCACGTGTAATGTTCGACTATTCTGCCGGTAATTACCTGCAAAGCAGCTCTATGCGATGGATGATGAATTCTATCCATAATGTTGCCGACGAAGAAGATGGCCAGGGCATTGCTGAACCAGGACCGGTAGCTACTAAGTGCCGTGATAATCCAGACGATGTTGTTATTCAGGCGAATTGCAATCGACTATCAGCACTTGATCAGGGTGATTTTGTCTATCCCGCTGACTTTCTCAAACTCAGAGAGCTTAGCGTAACCTATGAGCTACCGGTGGATTTTGTAAATCAGATTGGATTAAGCCGTGCCAGGTTTACCCTCTCGGGAAGAAACCTTTGGAGATGGCAGGAGTATCCGGGACTTGAAGCGGAAGCTAACTATCGCGGAGATTTGGGTGATTCAGCTATTCGAAATCAAATCTTTTTCGATACCCCGATTCCTCGACAGTTTATCGGTACTTTAAGCATTGATTTTTAACAACATCGGAACACAAAGTTGTATCAGATTTTTAAAACGGAGCTTTATATGAATTTTATTAAACTAAGCAAAATCAATCCTATATGGGTTGGCGTTATTCTCGCTTTCCTTATCTATTCCTGTGATCTTGGAGTAGAAAACCCGGAGGATATAGAAGACGAAGAACTTAACACTGTAGAAGGTATTGAAGCTGTGGTAAACGGAACGATTGGTGATTTTTCAGCCGCTACCACAACTCCTGGTGGTGGAGGAATTTACAATTCCGGAGCTGTACTAAGTGATGAAATAGTGCACTGTGGTACGTGGATACCTATCAGAATGCTGAGTGACGGTATATCTATTAATACCGAGCCTGAAAACCAATCGCGTTGGGCGGAATCATCCCGAGCGCGGTGGACAGCCGAAAATGCAATTGAACGCATCCAGGAAGTCGATGAAGTGGAAAATGACGGCGAAGAAATGATCACGGTCACCTTGTATGCGGGCTTAGCGAACCGTATGATGGGTGACAATTTCTGTGATGCCGTTATAGATGGCGGTGAACGTGAACATCACACGGTATATCATGAAAGAGCGGTTGATTTCTTCACTGATGCCATCGAACTTGCATCCGCAGCAGGTGAAGATGAGTTGATGTATGCCGCATATGGCGGTCGTGCCCAGTCGCATATGATGCTTCGCAATTGGGATGAAGCCGCAGCAGATGCAAATGAACTTGGCACTGGTTTTTCCTATGAGCAAGTTCATTCAGACAATGACTCACGCGAATACAATGGAGTCTGGGAGTGGACTACCGATGGAAATCAGGGCGATCAGTATACCGTCTGGGGTACTCCATTTGCCGATTGGGGAACGGAAATCAATGATCAGGCTGATGACGTGGAAGGAGATCCGCGTGTTCAGTATGAAAAAACGTTCACCGATGATGACCAGGAGGAATTCAACACCGGTGGTGATGACTCCCGCCCATTGTTTTATGCTCACAAATATGATAGCAGAGCTTCCGATATACCTGTTGTAAAAGGTACGGAAATGCGCCTGATTGAAGCTGAAGTCCATCTGAGAAATGGTAATATTGAAGAAGCGATCAACAGCATTAATGAAGTAAGAGATTTACACGACCTTGACACTTTTAATGCTGATGATTATCAGGATGAGCAGGAAGCATGGGAGCTGCTGATGAAGGAGAAGGGTATTGAGTTATGGTTGGAAGGCCGCCGTGTAGCCGACTTACGGCGCTGGATGGAAGATGAACATGATGTACCCTTCGAGGTTGTTCGTGAGGACGACGAAGAATGGTCTAATGTGCTTGATGTAGAGGAAATGTGCCTCGAAGTCAGTTCAACAGAAGAAGATTCCAATCCCAATCTGTAATATTTCAGAACTTCCGGGACCGAAATCAAAAAAGCAGCTTGCTCCGGCAGGCTGCTTTTTTTGTTTACTACTTTAAAACCAATTTCAATAACAATTACAGACAGCTAAGGTTTAGCCGGTTTGTAAATCAGAAAGATGAGATTGAATTGTTGATAGCAGGTGGTTTTTGGTGTAGGGCTTGGAGATGAAATCATCAAAACCGGCTTCAATAAATTTTTGACGATCTCCGCTTGTGCCGTATCCTGACACAGCAATAACAGGTGTATTTTTATAAGACTCCAGTTCCCGAAGCTTGCTCAATGCACTGATCCCTGAACCACCGTGGCCGAGATGTATATCAATCAAGATAATATCATACTGATATTCTTGCAGTTTATTTAGTGCCTGGTCTTCATTTTCTGCCGTATCAACGCGAAGATGATTTTTCAGGAAGAGGTTGCAGATTTTTCTGCTTTCCGGGCTGTCTTCCAAAAGTAATAAATCAGGAAGGGTGGCATCCTTTGCCAGTTTTTTATCAGCAGAGTCGCTGGCATCAACCGGCGCTTTTTCTACTTTGCTATCACCGATTAAGGGGAATCTCAGAATAAAACTTGTGCCCTCATTCTTTTGGCTTTCTGCATCTATTGTTCCCCCCAGATACTCAACATATCTCTGAGTAATCGTTAATCCTAATCCAATGCCGCGAACATCAGATCTTAGACCTTCCAAATCCTGCTTAAACTCTTCGAAGATGTGTGGTAAAAAATCAGGATCTATACCGGAGCCTGTATCTGATACGGTAATTCTTGCATAATTATCGTCGTTGATTTCTTCTTCACTGATTTCGAGGTGTATACTGCCTTCATCAGTGAATTTGAGAGCATTGTCCAGAAGGTTATGCAAGATTTGCGAGAATATTATTTTATCAGCTTTGATTACGCTATCTTTCGTTTTTATATCAGTAGTCAGTTCGAGATTTTTCTCTTTGGCAAGTGCTTTGAAATGATCAATAGCCGGTTCAATATGCTCGGAAATATTGATTTCGGAAAGGTCAAAAATAACTCTGTCTGCCTCAAGGCGCGCCAGTTCTATTAAGCTGTCGAGTGTAAAAAGTAAGCTGTTACCGGAGTCTTTAATTTTTCCGAGGTGTTGCCAAAGCTGTTTTTGATCCTCAGACTTTTCTATTTCAGTAACATAGCCGAGAATATTGTTTAGCGGTTTGCGGACCTCATCACTCATGTTGGCTAAAAAGTTAGACTTAAGCCGGTTTAACTTTTCGGCTTCTTCTTTCGAGTCAATTAACTGCTGCTCATAATTAAACCGTTGCAGTTCTGCCGATGCTCTTGATGCCATAATCTGAAGGGTAGTCATGACAAAATTCTTCTCATTGATTGGGCCGGTATTCATTATAACCAATAAACCAATTGGCTGGCCCTCATCATCCAGTAATTTTGTTCCGGCAAAACTCTCCACCTTCAGTTTATTTAGATAATCTTCCTGGAAACTATCTTTAACTTTTTGCGGCTCAATTAAAATTCCATCCTGTTCAACAACTTTTTCAAGTATGGTGCCTGATATATCAAATGCTTTATTCAGCTCAATTTTATCAGTTCCGTGATAAGCAATTGTATACGCTTCTTTTTCATTTTCCGGATTTAACCTGATAATACGGGCATAATCTGCCTCAAAGAATTTTGCAAGATTTTTGGATAACGATTGGAAAAACAGATCACCTGTACTTGTCGCAAGACCTTCCGCAAGATTTTGTAATATTTCATCAGTCTTTTTACGTTCAGTAATATCCTGAATAATGCCTTCATAATATATAAGTCTGCCATCTATATCGTGCCGTGGGAGAGCGTGTTCTTCTACCCAAACGGTACTGCCATCTTTCTTTTTGAGACGCAGTTCATGAGATTCGCCTTCAAGTTTCTGCATTTTCCTTAGTGCCGAATCACGCTCTTCAGTGGAGAAATAGATTTTTGTGGAAAGATCCATGTTGAGCAGCTCATCCGATGAATCATACCCCAGTAATTCAACGAACCTGGAATTTACACTTACAAGTTTTCCCTCAGGCGACGTTCTAAAATATCCTACGGGGATACGTTCAATCAGCTTTTCATATCTATCTTCGCTAAATTCAAGAGCTTTTTGAGTTTGGTAAATATCGGTATTATCACGTGAATTCAGGATTATCCCTTGCACGAATGGATTATCAGACTGATTTTCAATTACAGATTGAATATTTCTCCAGTTGTCGGACCGGTCTTTTACACGAAAATCAACCGGGGGATAGGTATCAGATTGCTGAGTTGCTTTCTGAATTGCTTCTTTTAAAGACTGATGATCATCCGGATGGATGTAATCCAGCAGATTATCGCCGGCCGGAAAATTCAGCTGATCACCTTCTGTTCCCGAACTTTCATGAAATGTAATTTTATACTCCGGATCAATGACAGTGATGAGTTCATTTTCGTGTGTAACTGTTTTGCCGCTCTTTTTATCTGTCCTGCGAATATTAATCCATACCCCGCCTCCGGATAATTCATAAGGCTCAACAGGAGTAAGGTCTATTGAAAATGCTTTTGATGCTCCATTCTCACTAATTTTACCGGATTCTATTTTGACTTGCTCACCATCCAGCGCTTTTTCGATTTCGGATTGAAAATCTTTTATTTGCAATTTATCAAAATATGTGAGTATAGACTCTCCGGATTCTATTTTTTTGTCGGATATATCTTTGACGATTTCCTGAGCTCGTATGTTGAAATCCTGAACTGTAAAATTCTCATCTACAAAAATTAAGACTTCATTGCTATTATCCAGGATAGAGCGAAGTCGAGCTTCGGATTGCTTAACCTGCTGTATAAGCTTCCTTTCTTCAGTAATATCTTCGCAATTGCAGATCCAATGACTCACAGAGCCGGTATAATCTTCTATTGGCGAAAACTTCAGCTTCAATCTATGTGGTGTGGATGAGTTAAAGTAACAGCTTGTCTCAGTTTGGAAAACTTTGCCTTTTTGGAATGCTTTTTTCAAATCATCAAAAAACTGTTCCTCCGTATTCGCGTCAACCAGAATGGCAAGTGATTTTCCTTTAACTTCCTGATGATCTATACCGGTGAGTTTTGCAAATGATGCGTTGGCTTCAACAATATGAGGACCGAAGTCAACATCATTATCACTGATAAAGATTGGATTGCCGGATTTTTTAATGGCTTCACTATGCAGCAGCATGCTGCTGTGTTTTTGATCCAACTCTCTGAAGCTGATTATATATTCATCGTTAATTGTTTTAATATCAACTTCAAGCCAGTCAGTATCCGAATTCATCCCCTGAGAAGCCCGATAGTAATTGTTATCCCTGGAGTAACTTTTTAATAATTCGCTAAAGTTATCGAAATTTTCATTTTTGTAATTATACAGCTGATATACATCGGTAAATGATCTGCCAAGGCTGAAGATAGCGGAGCTATCCAAAAATTTTTCAGCAACAGGATTCAAAAATTTTATAACTCCTTCTGAATCAGTAACAACTACTCCTTCATTGACATTATCGAGGACCGAATGAATCCATAAAGTCTGTTTTTTAAAGGTACGGTACATTTGATAGCGCTCATAGGCAGATTGAATGAGAACTTGTAACTCATCCTGATCAAATGGTTTTATCAGATAAGCATGTGGAGTTATAGTTTTTATTTTTTCAATTGTGGACTTATCCGAGTAGGCAGAGATAAATATAATAGGAATTTCATGGTTAAACATTAGCACCTGAGCGAGATCAAAACCAGTTTTTTCACCTTTTAAATGAATATCGAGCAAGGCTATATCAGGGCGATCATTTTCAATCAAGTCAGCTGCTTTGTCATAGCTATCGGCTATTCCGAAAAGTTCGTACCCAAGGTTTTTTAACTTCTCAGAAAGAGTTTCTGCCTGAATAAAATCATCTTCAACAATTAAAACTCTAATTTTTTGATCAATTTCTGCCATTATGAACTAATATTTTAAAGGGGTTTATTCACCATTAAGATTATTGATAAAACCGTGAAATATAAATCAATACCTTGCCTGGGTAATCTAAATTAAATTTTCTGAAAGAAGAAATAATTAAGGTACAACGATACGAAAAAATAATGATTTGTGATTAAACTTTGCTCATAGTTTTAATTTTGGGGTAGCTGAGGTCAGTTCGGTTTATCTGCCAAAAGTCAAAATACGCACCGGATCCATTCTCGAGGCAACACGGGCAGGCAGCCAGGAAGCGAGAGCGGCGAGGAAAAAGGTAGCAGCTGTAACTATTACAAAATCATACCAGTGTGGTTCAACCGGTGCGGCATCCATATAATAACTTTCTTCCGGCAACGGGATGATCTCCCAGGTTCCCTGAACAAAGTTGAACAATACCGACAAAAGTATACCAATGATCAAACCCACTGCTGCTACAATCATACCTTCGGTAAGGAAGATCCGGCGAATGTTTTTGCTTGTAGCACCCATGGTTTTAAGCATCCCGATATCCCGGGTTCGCTCAAGCACCATCATTAAAATTGCACCGATAAGGTTAAATGCTGCAACAATGATCATTACAGCAATGACGAAGGGAATGGTTTGCTCCTGCAGGTTAATCCATGCAAAGATACTGGAATAAGTCTGATAGATTGTCTGTGAATTTATCGGAAACGTGAGATGCTCGGATAACTCAGCATTGACTTGCTCAATCCGGTTAATGTCTGATACATTAACTTCAATACGATGTGCTTTGGGCGAATCAACCTGGAATAGATATCTCGCATGTTCGCGATCCATCAAAACCAGCAAATCATCAAACTGGTCGATTCCGGTTTCATAAATCCCGGAAACATGAAACTGCTTGATTTTAGGCATATTAACCGGTGATGGAACACCATCAATCGAATAGAGCGTAACTACGCGGCCTGGTTCAACATCCAGATTGCGCGCCATCTGGCTGCCAATAACCACTCCCGGCCGGTTGTATTCGGTCTGGCCGAGGTTGTATTCACCGGATGTGATATAACGATTCAGATCAGTGAGATCTCCTTCGCGATCAACACCCTTGATGATCGTTCCCTCAGCAAAGTCGCGGGATTGAATCATGCCCTGTCCATATAAAACCGGTTGAGTAAGCTCAATTCCCGGTAGATCGGAAATAAATGCCGATAATGAATCCGCCTCATCTATTGGCCCTTCCTGATATGTGGACACGGTGATATGCGTACCGTACCCCATAACCTTTTCCTGAATGACCGAGCTGAATCCGTGAACAATCGAAAGAGCAATAAGCAGACCGCCTGCACCAATCGCGATGCCGGCTACGGACATAATTTTGATAAAGGACAAAAAGCCGGAGGTAGTCCTGCGTTTATCCCGGAAATAACGAGATGCGATGAACCATTCAAAGCGCATATAGGAGTTACTGCAAAATATTAAATTGTAAAATGTCGGTTATACCCGTGGACTAACGCATGACCGGACTCACTCTGGCCTCATATGTGGAAAAAATAATACATCACGAATGGATTCCTGATTGGTCATGATCATAGCCAGTCGGTCGATGCCGATTCCGAGTCCGGCAGTTGGGGGCATACCGTATTCAAGCGCTCTCAGGAAGTCCTCATCGGGCTCCATTGCCTCTTCATCACCGGCCTCTCTGAGACGTGCCTGTTCCTCAAAACGTCTACGTTGATCGATAGGATCGTTAAGCTCTGAAAACGCATTGGCTATTTCTTTGCCGTTGCAGATCGCTTCGAATCGTTCAACGAGGCCCGGTTTGCTTCGGTGCTTTTTGGCAAGAGGGCTCATCTCAATAGGGTAGTCGGTTATAAAAGTTGGCTGGATTAGATGCGGTTCAACCAGATCGCCGAAAATTTCATCGATAATTTTGCCTTTGCCCATGCTGTCATCTATTTCAACTTTCATCTCTTTTGCCGCATCATGAAGCTCTTTATCCGTTTTTCCTTCGGGTTGAAATCCGGTGTATTGTTCTATGGCTTCAAGCATTGGAATTCTGGGCCACGGTGCCTTAAAATCGATTATGTGCTCACCAACTGGCAATTTTGTATCACCGTGAAGTGCTTTCGCGGTGTATTCGAGCATCTGCTCCACGAAATCCATCATCCAGTTGTAGTCCTTGTAAGCAACATACAACTCGACCTGGGTAAACTCCGGATTGTGAAACCTGCTCATTCCTTCATTCCTGAAATCCTTGGCAAACTCAAATACGCCATCATAGCCGCCGATGATCAACCGCTTTAGATAAAGCTCATTAGCGACGCGAAGGTAGAGCGTCATGTCCAGCGCGTTGTGGTGGGTCACAAACGGTTTGGCAGCAGCACCGCCATATACCGGCTGTAGCACAGGGGTTTCCACCTCGAGGTAACCCTGATCCGTCATGAAGGAGCGCAGGGTTTGGATCATTTCAGATCGCTTTTTGAATACATCCCGCACTTCCGGATTAACGATCAAATCCAGATATCGCTGCCGGTAGCGCTGCTCTTTATCTCCGAAAGCGTCATATACTTTTTTCTCACCTTCTTCTTCGACTTCCTTGGCAACGGGCATGGGCCTAAGTGACTTGCTGAGAAGCTCAAATTCTTCGGCAAATATTGTAAGCTCACCTGTGCGGGTTTTGAAGAGATATCCTTTGATGCCGACGATATCACCTATATCAACAAGTTTTTTGAAAACGGTGTTATAGGTATCGGTGCCCACATCATCCCGCCGGATATAAATCTGAATATTCCCCGAGCTGTCCTGCAGGTTGAAAAAGGAAGCCTTTCCCATAATACGACGCGTCATTACGCGCCCCGCAACGGATACTCTGGGGGCTTCTTCGGGGACTTCCTGTAATAATTCGGGTTGCTGTCTGATTTCAGAGCTGAGATGTGTAATCTCATACTCAAATGGATAGGCATTGACTCCAAGCTCTTCGAGCTGTTGTAGTTTTTCACGGCGCAACTGCGCTTGTTCACTTATAGAAAGTTCGCTTGTACTCATTCTTTAATTTAAAGTGTAAGTAGTTCGTTCAGAAATAATTTTAGTTTTGTGTCGGGCGCTTAATCCATGCAGCAAGAGCTATCTGCATGACGCAAAATACCGCATTAACAGAAGTTAATTGCGTATAACGGCTGTGTAGCCGGTCAAATTCTTCCTGTTCATCGGGGATCATGTCCGGTTGATCTGTGGTGAAATCAAGCGGAACCGTCATACGAATTTCGTTTAATCGTCCGCCGATTATTTCCGCGTAATAAAAGAGCAGAGTCCCCATCACAAGAAGTAAGATGGTGCGAAAGATAAGCAATTTGCTGATTTTTCCCGACGGATACCATGAAGCGGCAATGCCAAGCAATGCGAGAGCAAACCCAAAGAACTCAATGTGGTTTAGCCTGTTGATAGAATATGCCGTAAGTTCTCCGCCAATAGTACGTTCATTTACGTGTTGGTCGGGCAAGAGCGGATTTTTCCCCTCAAGCTGCCATGATTCGGCAACCTCAAAATTTACAGGAGCTACTCCATAGCCCAAAAAGAGGATGCCGCCGAGCCAGATACCCGTTCCGAGAAAAAACAGAAACCGTCCCGCAAAATTTATTATCATTAGATTTTTCAGGTGTTAAATTTGATTTGCAGAAAATAGTAAAATTATTGTACCCGAACTTGAACTTTCTTCATCACCAAAATCCATTCAAGCAACTATCAGGAATCTATCTGGCAATCTGTGCGTTTGATGATTTTCAAACTTCAGAGAGTGGTGAACAACACTCGCCCGGTTTGCATCTTGCCGAACAACTGGCAACGAAATGGCTGCCCAATGGAAGTGAGTTTAAGGTATACCGGAAGGAAAGCGGGCAGCCATACGGCAGAATAAACAGCGAAGAAGTAGGAGTGAGTATCGCTCACAGTAAATCACACCTATTTGCAGGTATAAACAAATTTGGAAATATCGGTGTTGATCTCGAACCAGTTGATCGTAAAGTACATTCGGGTCTGGCCGCTCGCATCCGATGTGCTAATGACATAGGATGTGAAAACCTTGAAGTGGTTCGGATGTGGACTATAAAGGAAGCTGCATTAAAATGGCAAGGTACAGGTTTACGGTACCCCATGAAATTAGTTAAAATCATTCGCAATTCAGATGATCATTTTACGATAAATATAGAGAATAAAAGTGCAAGGCTTATTAGTTTGCGTTATCACGAGTATTGGATTGCCGTAGCCACAGATGATATCCGATAATATTGCAATCAATCAAAATCGAAATCTCTTATGCCAGAAAAACTGAATTATGACAAGGAAGCTATCCGGGAGAAGATTTTCAGCATAGAAAATACCCGGCATAAAGGATCAAAAATTATTTTTGCTCCCCGATCAGTAAACAATGAAAATATTGACCAGATTTGCGAGGTGTATGCTGAGGTTCGTGAGAATAAATTTGAAAGTGTGGTGGTAGTAGAACCTTTCCACGGTCAACTAGATAAAGCGATCCCGCTTTTGTCAGACTCCGAGTTTAAAACTCAATACGGCAGCGTACCTGCTGATGAAAACCTGCGCCAGGACTTTTGCGATGAGGAAGATGATTTCTTTATTAATGATGAAGGCCGCCATTCTGATATGGGAGCGCACAATCACCTCGGGATCGTAAAGTGTTTCCGGGATGAGTTTAAAGGAGTAAGCCTTCAACTGGCTGATGAGCGGCCTGCGATCGTAAAAGAACTGGTTTTTGTACTTAAAGAGGTGCTTGCCTATCGCAATGTGCTGTTGATATTCTGTTGTGATCTCAATCCGGATAATGTCAATGAATTTGAGCAGATTAAAACCATAGTTCAGAGTAACGACATGAGCGGGTTGATGAACTATACCTTCAGCGGGCGGTCCAAGATTGACGGTGCGGGAGTTTTTGTTGCCGGCGTTACCGTTGCCAGAGAATGGGAACTGGACATAGATTTTTTAAGTGAAAGATATCTGCACCTCAGCGGTTGCAGTATGCTTGCAGGGTCTGCAGGGTTTGCAAAAATTGAATCATGAGTGTGAGTTTTTCCATAATCGGCACCGGCAAACTTGGCTCTGTTCTATGTGCTGCCTTGCATAATTCGCACTATGAGGTTGTTTCCGTGTGGAACCGGAATGCCGAAAGGGCACAGACTCTTGTAAACAAGCTTAAGCTCGACTCGGAATGGGGGCAGTGGCCGAATAAAACTGATAATCTGGGTGATGTTATCTTTGTTTGTGTGCCGGATGATCAGATAGTGCCTGTTGTACAAAAATTAGCTGGTGAATTTGATCTCTCAGGTAAATATGTGGTTCACACATCCGGAGCACATCCCGGTGAAATTTTAAATCCGGCTAAAGAATCGGGTGCATCTGTCGCTTCCTTTCATCCACTGCAGACATTTACGGGAAAGTCTGAAGCCGGTGTATTTCAGGAATGCTGGATCAGCATTCAGGGCGATGAGATATCCGTAAGTACACTTGAATCAATAGGGCAGAAGTTAGGTGCTCAACCAAAGGTGGTCACGGCTGATGAGAAAGAGGAACTTCATGTCGCAGCTGTGTTTGCGGGCAACTATCTTGTTACGTTGATGGAGATGGCTCAGCAGTGTGTCAGCAATCCTGAGCTTAAATCGAGCATTCCCTCTATGTTCCACGCTTTAATGGCACAGGTTTTGGACAATATAAAGGAACAGGGTGTGGAGCGTGCGCTAACCGGGCCTCTTAGCCGAGGAGATGATTCAACCATTGTAAAGCATTTAGACAATCTTGTTGAAAAACCGGAGTTGCTGAATATGTATAAAATTTTTGGCCGGGCAACGATGCCGATTGTAAAACGCAATGAAACGCTCACTTCGAAAAAGATTGAAAAACTTCAACTCCTTCTCGATGAGTGATTCGGATTTTTATTCAAAGGTATACGAAATAGTTGAAAAAATTCCATACGGCCGGGTTACTACGTATGGAGCTATAGCCGAGGCTCTTGGCGTGCGCAGAAGTGCCCGTATTGTTGGATGGGCGCTGAATCAGACCATTGAGCGGGATGACTTACCTGATTTACCTTGCCACAGGGTCGTAAACCGTGATGGTTTGTTGACCGGGAAAATACATTTTGGCGGAGATATCATGGAAGAGCGCCTGAAACAGGAAGGGGTTACCTTTATCATGGAAGATCAGGTTGATTTAGACCGCCATTTTTGGGAACCGAAATTATAATGAGTGGAATATCCAAATATATCATGTGATTTCATTAAAAAATAAATGTATCTTTGTTCGTTGTCAGTTGACCGATGTTACACTAAATCAAATAAATAACTCAGCCTTGATTCCCGATACCGATCATATACCGTATGCACGATTGTACCAAATCGATGAAAATATTCTGGAAACCAAATATGCGGTAATGGAGCATTTTTATACGGTCCAGGGTGAGGGAGTGCATACCGGGAATGCAGCTTATTTTATCCGGCTTGCCGGGTGTGATGTGGGTTGCTCCTGGTGCGATGTAAAAGAAAGCTGGGACGCTGAACAACATCCGATGGTTACGGTTCGGGAAATGCTGGAAAACCTGCTTGAAACTCCGGTATCCATTGTAGTAATTACAGGAGGCGAGCCGCTGTTGCAAAACCTTGAACCGCTATGTAATGCGCTGCATGCTTTAGACATGAAAATTCACATCGAAACCAGCGGCTCCTCGCCTCTGAGCGGCGCTCTTGACTGGGTAACTCTATCCCCCAAACGTTTCAAACCACCTCTGGAGGAGATTTATCCCTACGTCGATGAGCTAAAAATAGTGGTGTTACGAAAGAAAGATTTAAGTTGGGCGGAGGAACACGCAGCCAAGTGCCCCGGCAAAGCACGGCTGCTTCTTCA
>CAZDIA010000022.1:0-47768 GCA_964505385.1 uncultured Chitinophagales bacterium | reverse complement strand
GCACCCATGCCCCCGCCGATACACATAGTACAGATACCATACTTCTCATTACGGCGCTGCATTTCATGAATCAGGGATGCCGTTAACTTGGCACCGGTACAGCCGAGCGGATGCCCCAGGGCAATCGCCCCGCCATTTACGTTTACAATTTCCGGATCAATTTCCAGCTTACGGATGATAGCCAGCACCTGGGAGGCAAAGGCTTCGTTGAGTTCAACCAGCCCGATATCGGAAAGTTTCATTCCGGTTTGTTTTAGTACTTTCGGGATCGCTTCTATCGGCCCGATTCCCATTTCATCTGGAGCTACTCCTGCTGTGGCAAAACCGGCCAGCCGGGCGACCGGTTCAACGCCCAGTTCCTTTACTTTATCCTCACTCATCACCACCGTTGCAGCGGCCCCATCCGACATCTGAGAAGAATTTCCGGCAGTGATCGTACCTTTATGTTTAAACACCGGTCTAAGGCCGGCAAGCGCTTCGGCCGTGGTATCCGCACGCGGGCCTTCGTCGGTATCGAACGTATTGGTTTCGGTATGAACTTCACCGTTACCGTTTACCGGTTCGGAAGTAGTAACTTCAAGCGAAATAATTTCCTCTTTAAATTTTCCCTCCTGAATCGCGCTGATTGCCTTCATGTGCGATCGGTATGCCCACTCATCCTGATCCTCCCGCGGGATGCCATAGCGGTCAGCCACATTTTCGGCTGTGAGCCCCATGTTGATGTAATACTCCGGCTCTGCTTCACTCAATCGTGGGTGCGGCTGAAAATGAAAGCCGCTCATGGGAACCAGGCTCATTGATTCAGCTCCGCCCGCCACGACGATCTCATTTTGTCCGGCCATGATAGCCTGACTCGCCATGGCGATCGTCTGCAAGCCCGAAGAGCAAAACCGGTTGATGGTGGCAGCGGATGTACTCTCCGGCAACCCGGCATCCAAAGCCAGGATGCGGCCCATATTCAATCCCTGTTCGCCTTCCGGCATGGCACAGCCGATGAGCACATCATCTATCATCTCAGGCTCAAGACCATCGACTTTTTCTATGGCTCCGCGCACTGCGGCCGCCCCGAAATCCTCCGGCCGCTCATGTCGTAGTGCTCCGCGTTTAGCTTTCCCAACGGCCGTTCGAACGCTGCTGACGATATAGGAGTGATTCATGATAATTTCCGTTCGATTGAATTTGAAATTTTAAATAAGAAAGAAGGCTGAATACTGCATTCCATTGTTTTTGTAAATCTTGCCGGGAATACAGCTTAATTTCGTATCGGCTTATTCGTTTCAAGTACTGACTTCACCCGCTCTTGTGTTTTTTGCTGACCAAGCAGCGAAAGAAATACTTCGCGCTCAAGTTCGAGCAGGTAGTTTTCGTGTACTTCAGCCGGGCCGGTCAGGTCGCCGCCCGTTAAGATATGGGCGAGCCGTTCTGCAAGGAAGCAGTCATATTCGGTTATGAATCCGCCTTGCTGCATCTGCCAGGCGGCCGTATATAACGGTGCTTTACCCGGTTTGCCGAGAACCCGAATATCGGTTGGAACAGGCGGCGGCATATACCCTTGTTCAAACATCGCGATAACCTGTTGCTTCGCGGCATGGAGTCGCCGGTCTTCATGCATCACGATGATATCTTGCGGCTTAAAAAATCCCAGCTCTTTGGCTTCCTGGGCGCTCATAGCTACTTTTGCCATGGCAACGGTCTCAAATGCCTGCTGCAGCCAGGGCTGGATGTGGCTTGCATTGGCAGTCGGAGCTTTATCAGTGGCTTGTTTGGCCATCCGCATGGTTCCGCCTCCAGCCGGAATTAACCCGACTCCAAGTTCCACTAAACCGATGTAGGTTTCGGTCGGCGCTACGATGTGGGATGATCCCATCGCCAGCTCACATGCACCACCTAACGTCTTGCTGTGGGGGACAGCGACCACCGGTTTGCTGGCGTAATGCACCCGCTGTATGGCTTGTTGGAATCGCTTGACCGCTTCTTCCACCGGCTTCCAGTTGCCTTCCATCACAAAGTGAGCAAGTTCACCAAGGTTGGCGCCTACTGAAAAGTTGCTGCCCTCATTGCCAATGATCATCCCCTTATAATCACCTGCCTCTACTTTATCGAGCGCCTCAAAAAGCCCCTTCATAACATTCTGGCTGAGTGTATTGGCTTTTGACCGGAATTCGTAGAGGGCTACGCCGTCGCCCATATCCAGCAGTGCGGCCTCCTCATTGCTCCAAAGCCGGCTGCCTTTTCGGGATTTGATGAAATTGAGTGAGATTTCATCGTCGGGACGCGCATCAATCGTGTATCCGGAGCCGGGGATGTAAATGTATTGGACGCGTTTTTCGAAGTTATAGAAAGTTTCGTTGCCATCTTTTTGCATCTCTTGGATCCAATCCGGCAGCGTGTTGCCTTCAGCTTTAATATCATCCAGCAGTCTCGGCACACCGATCCAATCTGCGATACGGAAAGGTCCTGCCTGCCAACCGAAACCCCAGCATATGGCACGATCTACATCGGCGGGATTGTCGCTAATTTCAGGAATACGGTTAATCGTGTATGCAAGCAGATCCTGAAAATGCCTGCGGATAAAATCGCCGCCACGGCCTTCCATTCCGTAGAGCGCGCTGATTTTCTCTCCAAGTGAGGGCAGTTTCTTTACAGTTTCGAGATCCCCGAGGTCAACCGGTTTTGCCGATTCATACTCGCCGGTTTGCGGATTGATCGATTTGATTTCCTTGCCTTCTTTCCGGTAAAAACCCGCTTTGGTTTTGGCACCAAGTGCGCCGTTTTCAACAAGGGATTTCAAAACACCGGGAACTTTGAAAAGGTCACGGGCTTCGTCATTGTCGTCCAAAGCATTGTAGAGATTTTCAGAGACGTGCATCAGAGTATCCAAACCAACCACATCCGCGGTGCGAAACGTGGCGGATTTCTGCCGGCCGATCAGCGGACCGGTAAGGGTGTCGATTTCTTCTATGCTAAATTTGCCCTGTTCGAATTCGCGCAGACTGTGCATCAGGGCAAAAACACCGATCCGGTTGCCGATGAAATTGGGTGTATCTTTCGCTTTTACAATGCCCTTTCCCAGATGTAGCCGGCCGAACCAGGCAATTTTTTCGATTACTTTGTCCCGCGTATGTGTGGTCGGTATCAGCTCTAACAACTTAAGATAGCGCGGCGGATTGAAAAAGTGAGTTCCCAGAAACCGGGATTTGAAATCCGCAGAAAACCCTTCGATTATCTGATGAATGGGCAGCCCGCTGGTGTTGGTGGAAATTATGGCGTGGGAGGGAGCATGCTGCTCAACATCCTTCAGAAGGGAGCGTTTGATATCCGCATTTTCAAGCACCGCTTCGATAATCCACTCGGAATGTGCCAGCCGGTAAAGATCATCCTCAAAATTTCCGGGAGTGATGCGTTTGGCGACATCTTTGGTGACAAAAGGCGACGGGTTCATCTTGCCGGTTTTCTTGAGGGATTTGTTGACCACATCATTGCGATCACCTTTATCCGAAGGCAGATCAAGCAGATCCACCTGAACTCCGGCATTGGCAAGATGAGCGGCAATCTGGGAACCCATCACCCCGGAACCCAAAACGGTCGCACGGCGAATAGGCCGGCGAATTGATCGGCGTAGAGTTTCTTCAGCGGTTTCCATATTTAGCAGTATTTATTTTGATAAAACTATAGCAGGATCGGGCTGCGCCCCGGTCAATTAAATCGCTTCATAATTCCCTGAAGCACAGTTTCCAGAAATTCATTCTGATCAATACGAACATCGAGTCTCCCGGCATGGATGACGGCAATAGCCCCGTGCACGGAACTCCATATGGCGAAAGCTTCCAGATCGGTGCGTTCGGTTTTCATAATTCCTGAGGCTTTAGCTTCGTCCAGGACATCTTTTAGCATTAGGATTGTGCGGCGTGCTTTCCGGTACTTTTCCGGCGGATAGCGTTTCATATGCTCAGGATGCATCAAAAACATGATTTCATAATACTCAGGTTGATGGAGCCCGAAATCTATAAAACTGCGGCACAGTTTTTCAATTTTTTTAAGGGGATCGCTGTGTCTTTCTATCTCTTTGGAAAATTGCTCGTTTAGTTTACTGAAGCCTTCTTCAATCAGAGCGTGAAGCAGATCATCCTTGTTTTTAAAATGCAGATATATAGTAGTGGCACTATATCCCGCCTGCGTGGCGATTTTACGCATGCTCAGGGAGTTATAACCTTGCGAAACCAGCATCTTCCGGGCGTGCTCGAGAATAAGGCGGCGCAGGTCAATATGGGAAGTGGTGTTACTCATAAAGAAATTTGGTTAACGCCGTTAATGTGGAGATTAAGCAGTTGAATGTCAAGGTAGGCGGGTGGTAAATCAGCTCCGAAAACCCGTCAGCGTCCAGCGGACCTGACGGCGTTTCTACAAAAAGTTGGATGAGGTCAACCTTTATTCGGAATGCTTTTAGTAACCTTAATTCCCTTTTCTTCCAGAAACTTCTCCCACTCCGGGAGTTGAGTTTTATTCAGTACCCGCGGGAATTTATTCTGACCTCCCATTTTTCCGCGACGCTCCAGCCATTCGTAAAACAGATGTATCGGAATCACTTCAAGCAAGGGCATTTTAAGGGGTTCTGATCGCTTTACAGAATAATCACGATTAACCTTCATCAGGTTTTGATCCAGTTCCAGTCTGATTTTTTCGGTATTGATGGATTCATAATCATTTGTGCCGATATACCATTTATGTGCGAAACGTCCCTGCCAGGGCACTCCTACTGTGGTGAATTCCGGAATTGAGATATTGTACTGATCTTCCAGCATCTGAATCGCCTGAACCATGTTGTTGACCGACAAGTGCTCACCGCAAACATTCAGGTAATGCCTGGTCCGCCCGGTGATGATAATCTCAGATGTATTTACATTGGTGAATTGAATGACATCCCCGATCAGATATCGCCAGGCACCCGCACAGGTGCTTAAAAGCAAGGCGTATGGCTGTCCTTCTTCCACCCCGGATATGCTCAGCACCTCTGGGTTAGATACCGGTTTTCCATCCTGGTTAAAGTTATGCTCGTTAAACGGGATGAATTCAAAGAAAATCCCGTTGTTTAATAGCAGGCTCATATCACTGACCGGGGTTTTCTGAAATGCGATATAACCCTCAGATGCGATGTAGGTTTCAATATTTATGAGCGGCCGGGAGACCAGGCGTGA
Organism: uncultured Chitinophagales bacterium; assembly: GCA_964505385.1. Taxonomy (GTDB): domain Bacteria; phylum Bacteroidota; class Rhodothermia; order Balneolales; family Natronogracilivirgulaceae; genus SLJN01. The sequence goes on along the minus strand of CAZDIA010000022.1, from coordinate 42,573 downwards.
AAACGTGCGACGGTACGGCCCGAATGATACCCCGCCGTGAATATACACTGACAGATTGGGCCAGATATCATGGATGGTTTTCAGATTATATTTCTTGATGATTTTTTCGAACAGGATCTGAGTCCAGGCCGGAATGCCACAGACGATACCAATATCCCATTCCGGCGCTTTTTTGGTGATTTCATCCAGCTTGGAGTGCCAGTCCCGCTGAGCGGATATTTCGGCTCCGGGCTTGTAAAAATGCTGGAACCAGCTTGGGATTTGCATGGCACTAATGCCGCTCAGATCACCTTCGAAATAATGATCCTTTTGTGTTAACTGGGTGCTGCCGCCTAAAATCAGCACACCTTTTTGAAACATGGCCGGTGGTAAATTAAATGCAGCCAGTGAATATATTTGTTTGATGCCTGCTCTCTGTATCCGGGAAATCATTTCGTCACTTACCGGGATATATTTATTGGGTGCCCCGGAGGTGCCGGAAGTCAACGCGAAATATTTAATTTTACCCGGCCAGGCAACATCCGCCTCACCTTCAAGTGCCCGGTGCCACCACTGTTGATGAATGGAATCGTAATCGAAAATAGGAACGGACTGCTGAAAAGCCGCTATATAATCGCGGGAATCCAGGATATCACCAAAATTGTAAGCTTTACCAAATGAGGTGTTTTGAGCTTTATTGAGTAGTGAATAAAGCTCATGGTTTTGATATTGCGGGTCTTGATGGCCCGCATAGTTCAGGTAGTGACGAAGCGTGATCGCCCGCTTGATAATATGTCCAAGTACTGTCATTAACAGAATACCTGCTTAAAACTGTTCGTATAAGTAACCAGCTTTAATTTATAAAAACTAAATAAAAGTTTACTATAATTGGTTGCAGGTTACGGGTTTTGTGATCTTATTTTGAGTTTAATCTAAATATTTCAGCCTTTAAAAATTTTATTTATGTATTTCAGCACCACTGACGACAAAATTGACCTACAGAAAGTACAGGACGATGTATCCTTTTTACATCAGTGTCTTCTCGATCTGCTCAGTGAGCTGGGAGAGGAAGAGATTGTCAGGAGGTTACAGGGAGATGAGTCAGCAGTTGCGGAACCTGCCAAACTCAGCAAAGCGTTTTCGCTCTATTTTCAATTGATCACTATTGCAGAAGAAAACGCATCCATTCAGTTACGCCGAAAGCTGGAAGATACCTATGGCCTGGAGCGTATTTCCGGTCTGTGGGGCCAGGTGTTAAAAGATCTGAAAGACAAAAATCTTTCGGATAAACAGATAGCTGATGAGCTGCCCGATATCAAAGTTGAGCCGGTGCTCACGGCGCATCCCACAGAATCCAAAAGGCAGACGGTGATTGATCAGCTACGATCGATTTACCTGCTGATGGTTAGCCGGGAAAATCAGGTGTGGACCGCGCACGAAAAGCAAAATATCACGGAAGAGATCAAAGTTGTACTTCATCGATTGTGGGTTACCGGTCAGGTTTTCCTGCAAAAGCCGACCATTCAGGATGAATTGCGGAATGTGATGCACTATCTTACCAAAGTGTTCCCGAAAGTGCTTCCCATGCTGGATGAGCGACTCAAAGATGCCTGGACTGCAACCGGCATGGATCCTAAATATATTGAAAACCGGAAGCAGCGCCCCGGCATGTCATTTGGTAACTGGGTAGGCGGTGACCGGGACGGCCACCCATATGTGACGGATGCCGTTACGGCTGATACCCTGAAGCAGTTGCGAAGCAAAGCGCTGCAACAATCAGATGATGATTTATCCGAATTAGGCAGGAAAATCAGTATATCGGTTTATGAGGTAGATCCCCCTGAAAAGTTGCAATCCAAGTTGGTAGAAATCACCGGAAAAGCCGGGGAACAAGGACAAAAAGCCAGGGATAGAAACCCGGAGGAGCCGTGGCGACAATTTGTGAACGTGATGCGCACCAGGCTACCATTAGATGACGACGGAATGCCGGTTGACCCCCGTACAGACAGCCGCTACTATTCAGATGAAAACGAATTACTCGAAGATCTGGAAGTGCTGCATGATTCCCTGAAATCAATCGGAGCCGGGCGTATTGCACAATCCGATGTGGAACCTCTTATACGCAAAACCGATACGTTCGGGTTCCATCTCGCAGCACTGGACATCCGGCAAAACAGCAAGTTTCATGATCAGGCGCTCTCACAGCTTATGACGGCGGCCGGCGTAGAGGATGCTGAAGATTTTGAAAACTGGCCTGAAGAGAAACGGCTCACATTTTTAAATAAGGAATTGCAGACTCCGCGTCCGTTCGTACGGCACCGCAAGGGGATCGGTGAGCAGGCGGATGCAGTATTGGCTTCTTACCGGGTTTTGTACAAACATATCGTCCGGTACGGCACTCAGGGGATAGGTTCGCTGATCATCAGCATGACGCGCTCGCTTTCTGATCTTCTGGTAGTTTACGTACTTGCCCGGGAGGCCGGATTAATGCAAAAAATCGGGTCGGGGATGGCTTGTATCCTACCGGTTGTACCGCTTTTCGAGACGATTGAGGATCTGGAAGCGTCCCCGCAGATTCTTGATGATTTTCTCGGTCACCCGGTAACGCAGACAAGTCTCGGGTTTCTATGTCAGAATGGCCCGAAAATGCAGCAGGTGATGATTGGCTACAGTGACAGCAATAAAGACGGCGGTATCCTTGCAAGTTTGTGGAGCCTGAATGTTGCTCAGCGCCGGCTTTCGCAAGTGGCTGAGCAGCATGGTGTGAATTTAAGGTATTTTCACGGACGCGGTGGCACGATCAGCCGGGGAGCGGGGCCCACGCATCGCTTTATTTCCGGTCTGCCTCCAGAGGCTATGTCCGGGGACTTGCGTATTACCGAGCAGGGCGAAGTGATTTCACAAAAATACGCAAACCGGCTCACGGCACTTTATAACCTGGAGTTGCTGCAAGCCGGAACAGCCGGCCTGAAGCTCGGGGCGTTTGATTATGAGCATTCCGAAGAGCTGGAACCGATCATCTCCCGGCTCTATGATTACAGTCTGGAAGCGTATCAAAACCTGGTAATGACGGATGATTTCGTTCGGTTCTTTTCCGAAGCTACTCCGATTGATTTGATAGAATCCAGCAGTATTGGATCCCGTCCCGCCCGGCGCACTGGCAAACGCAGCTTCGAGGATTTGCGGGCGATACCGTGGGTTTTCAGCTGGTCGCAATCCCGCTTTTTCCTGACCGGCTGGTACGGCGTGGGTTCGGCACTTGAAAAACTGCAACAGACCCACCCCGACGAATTTGACAAGTTGAAACAGCATGCTGTGGATTTTCTTCCGTTCCGGTACATCATTACGAATGCATCATCCGCCATCGCCTTTACCGATACCGAGGTTATGCAATGGTATGCGGGGTTGATGGAGGATCAAACCACAGCTTCGGCTTATCTGCAAACCATTACGGAGGAATTCGAACGCACTAAAAGCGCACTTGAGCAGCTTTACGGACATCCGCTACAGGAACGCCGCCCGCGGATGTACACGATGATCCGGTTCCGGAATGAGTCGCTGCGCCCGCTACACAAACTTCAAATAGAACAGCTGACCGAATGGCGCAACCACATTAAATCGGGAAATCAGAAAAAAGCGGATGAAATGTTGCCGGATATGCTGCTTGTTCTGAATGCCATCGCCGGAGGTTTGGGCACGACGGGTTGAGGGGGTTGGCATGTGCTTTCGGGCTATCAGCTTTGAATAAGGAATGGCAATTGTAGCCGGATATTAGGTGACCGGTTTTGATTCCTGAATTAAAACTTCAGCCGGAATACCGAGCTTGCGGTTCAGGACTTTTATATGTCGAAGTGAAAGTGATCGTTTTCCAGACAGAATTTCACTGGCTCTGGATTTCGAACCCAATAATATTGCTATATCGTTTTGCTCCATTCCAAGTTGCTCCATTCGAAACTTGATCGCTTCAACCGGCTCAGGAGCTTCAATTGGAAAATGCTTTTTTTCATACTCCTTTACTAGGATACTCAGAACTTCCAGTTAATCTCCCTCTTTTGTGCCCGGTTTAGCATCAAAGATTTCTTCGATACGGGCTAAGGCATTTTCATAATCTTTGTCGTTATGTATAGGTTTAATCTTCATGATTACTTAACACTTCAAATTGTGGCTGCATCAATTCCTATTCCTCTGTTAGCCCGAAGTAATAGCTTTCCAGCAGCTCTTGCTCAATACTTTCGCGCTGGGCACGGCCTGCTATCCGCCACATCAACGGGGATAGAATGCTACGGGAACGCGTATCCCCGTAAACTACAAAGGTAGCGGTATGAAAGATATTTTCCGGCAGCCCGTCTTCATCCGTCATTCCATCCCTGGCAAGACCGTACATGATGTAAAGTGCTTTTTCAAATCCAGGAGCACCCGGTTCAAGCAGAACCCGAAACATTATACTATCGGTATCTGATGGATTAAAAAAACGGTGCTCCTGATTAATATCCACCATCACGGTATCCCCTGGTTCAGCATGGATTTCCTCGCCGTCCCTTTTGAGGCCGAGTGTTCCATTAACAGGCATGAAAGTTTCGGTAAACACTTCATGATAATGCAGGGCATTACCACCACCAGGTTCGAGTTCAACTTCTACCAGGGTATAATCACCGCCGGTATCATAGGACTTCTCTACAAAAGTTGTACGCTGCCCGGCATCCGGGTAATCGAGTGTGCGCTGGATATTTTCCGGTGGATCTTCATAAAAATATTCGGACTGTTCCGGATCAAAGGGAGCACCAAGATATCCGTAGATAACGATTAAAATCCCCGACAATAGCAAAGCAATAATGATCCCCAGAGTAACAAGAAGTTTTTTCATAATACCGGTAGCAGGAAATGGTTAAGTTATTAAATTGCAGTATCTTAGTTAGTAAGTAAAATATAGCGATATGATTTAAAAATCGGAAAGCATTATTTTAATGATTATACATTTCTCTGGTTGGTAAAATACTCAGGCGCCCGACAATCAAATGTGATCATTGGTGCGATTCACAAGATTTTGGCTATATTGATGAAAGATTATCTAACTGATAAACCAATTAATATGGACACTATTCGCGCCCCGCACGGTACAAAAATTAGTTGCAAAGGATGGCATCAGGAAGCGGCCATGCGAATGCTGATGAACAATCTCGATCCGCAGGTTGCCGAGAAACCGGAAGAGCTTATTGTTTACGGCGGCACCGGAAAGGCTGCCCGTAACTGGGAGTGTTATCACAATATCATCCACACGCTCAAACGGCTGGAAAATGATGAAACGCTGCTCATCCAAAGCGGCAAGCCGGTCGGCGTATTCAAAACGCATGATGAAGCGCCCCGCGTGTTGATTTCCAATGCGCAGCTTGTTCCGAAATGGGCCACCTGGGCGGAGTTCCGCAGGCTCGAAGAACTCGGCCTCACCATGTACGGACAGATGACGGCCGGGTCGTGGATTTATATCGGCAGTCAGGGGATTTTGCAGGGCACGTATGAGACGTTTGCTTCCTGCGCCCAAAAATATTTCGGGGAGTCGTTGCAGGGCAGGCTGGTTCTTACCGCCGGTCTCGGTGGTATGGGTGGCGCCCAACCGCTTGCGGCAACGATGAATGGCGGGGTATGCCTTGCAGTGGAAGTGGATGAGCAGCGCGCCCGAAAACGGGTGGATACCGGGTATTGCGATCACATTTCCTACAGTCTGGATGAAGCTCTTGATCGTACGCTCTATGCCAAAGAGAAAGGTGAAGCTGTTTCAGTAGGGCTGGTCGGTAATATCGCCGATGTAATGCCGGAATTGGTTGACCGGGGAGTGGTTCCGGATGCGGTTACCGATCAGACTTCCGCTCACGATCTGCGTGAAGGCTACATCCCTGCCGGTTTGTCTCTGGATGAAGCCGCAAAACTGCGCTCGGAAGATCCGGATCGTTACGACGAGCTGGTGCTGGATTCGATGGAACGGCATGTCAGCGCTATGCTGGAACTCAAGCAAAAAGGCGCCGTGGCATTTGATTACGGCAATAACCTGCGCGGTCAAGTAGCCGATTTACGGGGGATGAAGGAGGCATTCGAGATTCCGGGGTTCGTTCCTGAGTTTATCCGTCCGCTGTTTTGTAAAGGAGCCGGACCGTTTCGCTGGGCGGCACTTTCCGGGGATCCTGATGATATCTACCGCACCGATAAAGCGGTTCTCGAAACCTTTCCGGAGAAGGAACATCTGGCCCGGTGGATCAAAAAAGCGGGCGAACAGGTACAGTTTCAGGGGCTGCCCTGCCGGATCTGCTGGCTCGAATACGGCGAGCGCGCGGAGATGGGCGAGCGATTTAATCACCTGGTAAAGAAAGGGGAGGTAAAAGCGCCGATTGTGATCGGGCGTGATCATCTCGATACCGGATCGGTTGCATCCCCCAACCGGGAAACCGAGGGAATGCGCGACGGCTCGGATACCATTGCCGACTGGCCGCTGCTAAATGCTATGCTCAACACGGCTTGCGGCGCAAGCTGGGTTTCACTGCATCACGGCGGCGGAGTGGGGATCGGATACTCCATCCATGCCGGAATGGTAGCCGTCGCTGATGGCACCGACTCAGGCTCACGCAGATTAGAGCGTGTGCTTACTGCGGATCCCGGCACAGGCGTCATGCGCCACGCCGATGCCGGCTATGAAGATGCTATCAAAACGGCGGAGGAACGCGGGGTGGATTTGCCTTCAAAATGATTAGTTGCTAACAATATAGTAATTGCCATATTATGACTTCCACAAAAGCAATAGCAGATGAGAATCTGAAATCAATCGAATACCGCCATCCCGAGGTCAGAATCTATGTTGATAAAATTGTGGAACTGTGGAATCCCAAAAAAGTGATACTATACGGTTCCAAAGCGCGGGGCGATGCCAAAAAAGGTTCGGATTCCGATTTTGCAGTGGTAACCGATCAACCTATAGATGCAGATGAAATTACCGGAGCCCTGGATGTCGTGCGTTACAGCAAAGCGCCTGCTGAACTGAAGAAAATTATCGATGAAGAAGGAGTTGTAGTATATGAGCGGGAGAAGTGATAATCTGAAAAAACAGTTACAAGACGCAATCGGGCGACTTAAGGATGCTATTGAAAAAGGCCCTGATGATGATATAGTAATTGACGCTACGATAAAACGCTTTGAACTGGTCTATGAGTTGGGCTGGAAATATCTAAAGCAAGAACTTGAAAAGGAAGGGTTGGTTTGTAGCAGTCCGCGGCAATGCTTTAAAGAGGCACTTGCTCAGGGGTGGATTTCAGATGAAGTGAGTTGGATGAATATGATTGAAGACCGTAATCTCTTAGTTCATACCTACTCTCAGGCAACTTCAAGAGAGATTTATAAACGTATTAAACGTGATTATTTCAATCTGTTAAAAAGTTTAATTCCTGAATAAGGGAAACCATGAATCGAGGCGAAATTAAAATAAAGTCTCTTATAGATATTGATGAGAATGAGGATCTGGATTATTGGTCTCGCCAATCGTATTAAATCAGATTACGGTAGCAAAGTTGTTTGGTTTATCGGAAAAAAGAATTGATCCAAAACAAGAAAGCTACAGGACGTGAGCAGGATTTGCTTGATTTAAAAAAACTTGACAGATAAAAATTGCTTAAACCGGTAAAAACGTATGATCACCCCCACTTTAACCATTGAAAATCTTTATCAGGATCTCAACGAAAGTCTTCAATCACTGGAGCGGAAAAAACCGGAGCTGGAGTCGTCAAGGGAGGTTGTGGAAAACGCTCTTACGGATGGCAATGTGTATTACGGCATCAATACCGGCTTTGGAATTTTGGCGCAGAAAAGGATTGGTAATGATGATTTGTCAAAACTTCAAACGAATTTATTGCTGAGTCATGCAGTTGGAGTGGGTGAGCCGCTTCCGGTCGAAATCTCCAGACTGATGCTGCAGCTAAAATTACACACGCTCGGTTTGGGTTATTCGGGTATCTCCGTGAAGACATTCGATCGGCTGCAATACTTTGCTAGGCATGACCTCATCCCGGTTATCCCATCACGGGGCAGTCTGGGTGCATCAGGTGATCTCGCTCCTTTGGCCCATATGACTATCCCGCTGATCGGATATGGTCATTTCTGGGATCAGGAGAATATGACACAACTACCGGCAGAAAAAGTGCTTGAAGAACATGGCCTGGAACCCATCACCCTGCAGCCCAAAGATGGTCTGGCACTGATCAACGGAACACAGTTGATGTCTGCTTGTGGTGCATGGGTGCTTGAAAAGTCTAATCACCTGTTGAAGATGGCGGATATCATTGCTTCAATGAGCCTGGAGGGGCTGCAGGGGAGCATCGTTCCGTTTGATGAGCGCATCCACAAAATCCGCCCGCACAGAGGACAGTTGGAGGTATCCGAAAATGTGCGAATTTTATTGGTGAAAAGTGAGATACTGGAAAACCACCGGCACTGTGGCAAAGTGCAGGATCCCTATTGTCTTCGATGTGTTCCTCAGGTGCACGGCGCTACGCGGGATGCGTTGCGCTACTGCAAACAAGTGCTTGAAACCGAAATCAACTCGGTGAATGACAATCCTCTGGTTTTTGAAAACGGCGACATTTTAAGTGGCGGGAATTTTCACGGTCAGCCACTTGCCCTGGCACTGGATCATGCTGCTATCGCCCTGTCGGAACTGGCCAATATTTCGGAGCGCCGGATTTACCTGTTGCTCGAAGGGCATGACGGGCTCCCCGCACTGCTGATGCAGGAGACCGGCATCAATTCCGGGTTTATGATTCCGCAATACACTGCTGCTTCACTGGTATCCGAGAATAAGATATTATCCCATCCCGCATCGGTAGACTCGATCCCGAGCAGTCTGGGTCAGGAAGATCATGTAAGTATGGGAAGTATATCCGCGCTGAAACTGCTTCAGGTTTTTAATCATGTTGAAACCGTTTTGGCAATTGAGCTTTTAACAGCTACACAGGCTCTGGATTTTCGAACGCCATTAAAACCCGGTTTAGGCGTAAAAGTTGCACATGATTATTTTCGTTCAGTAATTCCACACCTGGAGGAAGATAGGTTTATGCGGGATGAAATTGATCAAAGTCTTGAATTGTTGAGGGATACAAATTTGATCGCGAAGGTAGAATCATCATGCCAAATCCTGAAATAGTGAAACTGCTAAAAAATATCGGCACACTGGCTGTCTGCCCTGAAAACGGAGGACAGGATCATCTTGAATTAATTGATAATGCTGCTATCGCCTGGAAAGGTGATACGATTGTGTGGGCCGGCGCGGAAATTGATCTGCCGGAATTCGAGGAAATTCAGGAAGTTTATGATGCCGGAAACAGATTAGTAATACCCGGTCTGGTGGATTGCCACACGCATCTCGCATTTGGAGGTTGGCGGCCGGATGAATTCGAAATGCGGTCGCTCGGACGCACCTATGAAGAAATTGCTTCAGCCGGAGGTGGTATATTGAGCACGATGAAATCCACCCGGGAAATTCCGGAGGATAAACTTTATAACAAAAGTGCGAAACTTCTTGATCTGATTACACAACTTGGAGTTACCACAATCGAATGTAAAAGCGGGTATGGGCTTACGGTTAAGGATGAGTTAAAGCAACTCCGGGTTTATCAAAAACTGAAGGAAGAGTCATCCGTGCGTATTCTGCGAACTTTTCTGGGAGCTCATGCGATCCCGCCTGAATACAAACAGGATAGGGAGAGCTATATTGATTTGGTGCTCAATGAGATGTTGCCCCAGGTCGTGGACGGCGGTCTGGCAGAATTCTGTGATGTATTTTCTGATGCGCCCGCCTTCACCAATGAAGAGGCCGAGCGTATACTCACCGAAGCGAAAAACAAGGGATTGACGCCCAAACTGCATGCTGATCAGCTGACGGCAAACGGGGGCGCGGAGCTTGCCGCAAAAGTTGGCGCGATTTCCGCAGATCACCTTGAATGCATTTCGGATGATGGCATCAAGGCAATGAAGGAAGCCGGCACAATTGCGGTGAGTTTACCGCTTGCAACATATTATCTTCGCAAAGATCCGCTGCCCGCGCGTGAGCTTATCGAAGCCGGGGTGCCGGTTGCCGTTTCCACTGATTTTAATCCGGGATCGGCTCCCAGCTACCACTTGCCGATGGCGATGCATATCGCCTGCACATTGCAATATATGTCCCCCGCTGAAGTGCTCAAAGGCGCAACCATTTATGGCGCCAAAGCATTGGGTCTGGAAGATACTGCGGGATCAATCCAAAAAGGTAAAAAAGCGGATTTTGTAGAACTGGATGTGGATTCCGTTAATCAGTGGATGTATCATTTCCAGCCAAACTGCGCGGCAAGAGTTTGGGCAGGCGGGGAATGTTTGCATGAAAGTTAGCAAAGAAACAGAGGTCTGAAACCGCCAATTTTCAAATAACAAATCTCAAAAAAATTCCAATAATCAATGCAACAAAGGGAGCTTGGTTACTTGTTTCGCATTTTGATACTTTTGGGTTATCCGGGTTAGAGTAAAGATTTTTGATGGTGTGATGAAATAGAAATGAAATCCTGAAGTAATTATGTCTAAACAAGATCCACGATTTAAAAATATTTTAGGTTCCAGGCTTGCTGAAGATGACATCCCGTCATTTGTAATTATTGGTTGTCCGGTTGATGAAGGTGTGGTTCGGAATGGAGGCAGAGCAGGAACATCCGGGGCACCATCATTGATCCGCACATATCTTGAAAAAATGACCCCGCCTCCGCAGGAAGATGAAGCATTTATCAAACTGGTTTCATTTGGAAAAGATCTGGGGAATATTGATTCGGGCACTATGGAGGAAATGCAGCAAAATTTGGGGGATACCGTTGCACCCTGGCTTGAGAAAGGCGTGCCGGTTATCATTCTGGGTGGGGGCCATGAGACAAGCTATGGTCATTATCTCGGATATCGCAATGCGGAAATCAGCCATCATATCATCAATCTGGATGCACATGCGGATGTACGGCCGCTGAAAGAGGGTGCAGGGCATTCGGGCAGCCCCTTCAGGCAGATACTGGATGATAGCAACTCGTTATGTAAATCTTATCAGGTGATAGGCTTGCAGCCTCAGGCTACTGCTGTTGATCACAAAAGATACATGGAAGATAACAGCGGGCAAACCTATTTTAAAGATGTTGTGGATGATATCCTGCTAAGACATGTTTACAGCAGCCGAAAAGGTAACCTGCTCACGACATTTGATATGGATGCGTTGGATCAGTCTGAAGCGCCTGGGGTGAGCGCTCCATGCCCTGACGGATTGTCAAAATCACTGTTTTTAACGGCAACTTATATAGCCGGCAAAAACCAGGATGTTCGCTCCATGGATTTGGTTGAAGTCAACCCGGAATACGACCGTGATGATCAGACAGTGCGGCTTGCTGCGCTGGGAGTCTGGAATTTTCTGCGCGGGTTGTCCGCGAGGCCGGCATAAGCCTTACCACCCGGTAATAACCTGTACCACCCCTGGTTTGATTGTTGCCGTAATCTGATCCAGTGATTTGCTAATGAGTTCCCCGTCAGCATGCACATATTGAGGCTCATCACTTTGAATGATTACGGAGCTACTTCTGCGAACAAGAATACATTTTTCATTTTTGTTTCCACGGATTAAGATACGCAATAACAGTGGGATTCGCCGCAGCGCCCCTACGTCAGTAATCATTACAACATCAAACAGGCCGTCCTTTAAACTGGCCTCAGGTGCAATCCGGATGCCACCGCCTTCAACAGGACCGTTTGCAATGGTTACCATTAAAAACCGGTCTGAATAGGATTCACCATTTAGTTCAACCGTCATTCGGGAGGCGCGGTATGTGAAAATTGATTTCAAAACAGCATAGATATATTTAAATCTGCCCTTAAATAGAGTTGAATTTGAAGCATCATAACTGACTTTGCCATCAAACCCGAACCCAAGCGTATTTAAGAATGCGCCCGTATCGAGGTACGTACCGAAATCAATCGTATGTATGGTACCATGATGTAACAAATTAACCGCATTTTCAATATTTCGTGGAATACGCAAACCTCTTGAAATATCATTTCCGCTACCAAGAGGCAAAATACCAAGTGTGGAATCAGTACCTGAAAGTCCTGCTGCAACAGAGCTGATGGTACCGTCCCCGCCTGCAGCAACTATGGTCTTACGTGACCCGGCAGCCTCTTTGGCTACCACTTTTGATTCGAAGTGTGAAGAAGTTTTACTGATTTCATAGTTGATGCCGTGGCGAGAAAGACACTCTTTTAAATTAGCTATTCCGGTATTATGTAAAACTCGGTGAGCTCCGGTGTTTAGTATGATAAGAAATGGTTCGTTGTTGAAGCTCAAAGAAATTACTCCGCACCTTATTGTAAATAAATAATTTCAGAAGACCGGTATTTGAAAAATAATGAACTAATTGGCATAAAATTATGGTGGAAAGTAATGAAAATATCTTCTTGGTAAAAAAAAGAAGGCTGGTTACATTAAAAGAAACCATCTTATATAATTGCTGATTTATGTTGCAGCGCACTCCTGTTTTTTTATTGGTGATTTTATTACTTGTTGGTTGTGAGCAGCAAGAGCTCCCCAAACCATTTTCTTCCTTCGAAGAAATCGATTCACCAACAGATGCCGACGCCCGGTTTCCATATTTACACGAACAAGGCGATTCCTTGCTGGTAGGCTGGCAATCTGTAATAGATGACGAAACTACCCGGCTCTATCTTGGAAGCCTCAATGATGGTTCTTTTTCTAATAGCGAACAGGTAACCGAAGGACGCGACTGGTTTGTAAACTGGGCTGATTTCCCGGTAATAGGATCATCCGAAAATGGCAGTATAATGATGAGTTTCATGACCAGCAGCGGTCCGGGGACTTTTGAATACGATTTGAATTTCATCAGCAAAATGGACGGTCGGTGGAACGATTCGCTCATCCCGCATGAAGATGGCACCCTTACAGAGCATGGTTTTGCATCTATGGAGCCATACATGGAAGATAAGGTCATAACTATCTGGCTGGACGGGCGTCAAATGGAAAGTTCAGATGATGATGAAAGGTCTGATCATGATAGCCATGGAAATGGAGATATGATGCTGATGCATGCAATGGTGGATCCTTCAGATGGGGTACAGAAGAAAGCGCCACTTGATCGCCGGGTATGTGAATGCTGCCCGACCGCCTCTACGCAAACTTCCGAAGCTGCGCAGTTTTTTTATCGCGATCGTGCTGATGATGAAACACGAAATATCTCGGTAGTAGCCTATAATTTTGACCGGCATGAGTGGAGTGAGCCGCAGTATTTGTTTGATGATGGTTGGCAGGTGCATGGGTGCCCCGTTAACGGCCCGGCTGCCGACTCTTATGAAGATGTGATTGGTACAGCATGGTTTACCTCACCTTCGGATAATCCGAAAACCCGGGTTGCATTTTCTGATGATCATGGCAACAGCTTTACTGCACCGGTGGAGATTCACATAGGTAATGCTTTGGGAAGAGTAGATTTGAGAATGATTAACCGGCAAACGGCTGTAGTCTCATGGATTGAGCAGCAGGACGATGAAACCTTATTAAAGGCCAGGTTAATAAACAAAAACGGTGAAAAAGGTACTCCGCAGAAGCTTGCTTCAGGAAGTTATCTTGCCGACCGTGCTTCCGGATTTCCCCGTATGGCCCGGGTAGGGTCGAATATTTATTTAGGATGGACCAAACCGGGAAGTTCTTACCAGATCAAACTTTTGAAAGGGAGTGTTACCCCGGAAATTTGAACAAATGTGTTTGCAATAGTATCGGGATTGGGTAGTTTTTAAAGGAAACTTCAAGTTTGAACTTTTTGGTTAACTGAAGTAGATAAACAAGTCACATATTCGGGATAAACTAATCTAATCAAAAAAGGATTCTGTATGAATAAAATGAATAAGCTAACTTTTGTTCTTGGAGCTTTTCTTTTATTTGGTTATGGATGTGCACCGGAGGCACAAAATCAGCCAAATAATAATAACAATGATATTGACATGGAGCCCAAGGAACTGAATAGCGAGTATGAAAGTATGCTGCTTACCAGGGTTGCTGAATTTGAACATCCCTGGTCTGTGGCATTTAAACCGGATGGCAGAAAGCTGGTTACCGAGCGGCCCGGAAGGCTCAATCTTGTAACGGAGGATGGTTCAGTAACCGAAGTAACCGGTTTGCCGGAAATTGCGGCCAATGGTCAGGGAGGTTTGATGGAAGTCTCGCTTCATCCGGAATATGAAGATAACGGATGGGTGTATCTTACCTATTCCAAACCGGGAGATGATGAAAACACAGCAACCGCATTAGCCCGTGGGCAGCTTGAAGGTGAAGAGCTTGTAAATGTAGAGGATATTTTTGTTCAAAATGAATTTTCAGGTCCGGGGCGGCATTATGGGTCCAGGCTTGCGTGGACAAATGATGGTTATCTGTTGATGAGTATCGGAGATCGCGGTGCCGATCCTCCAAGAGCTCAAGATAAAAATGACCATGCCGGTACATTACTAAGATTAAATGATGATGGATCTGCAGCATCAGATAATCCTTTTGTTGGAGATGATAATGCGCTTGATGAAATCTATTCTTATGGGCTTCGCAATGTCCAGGGATTGGTAGTAGATCCTGAGACTAATGAGATCTGGGTAACCGAACATGGACCCCGTGGTGGTGATGAACTAAATTATATTGAACCGGGGCTTAATTACGGATGGCCGGTAGCAACTTTAGGACTTGATTACAGGACAGAAGAAGAGTTTCCACATGCTGAATCGCGCCGCAAAGACGGTATGGAAGACCCCGTTTATGAATTACTTCCTACCCTTGCACCCTCAGGTCTGGCACTGATTACAGCGGATAACTTTCCCAATTGGGAAGGCAATTTGTTAGCCGGTGGCCTACGTGCAGAACGTATTCGTCGTCTGGTGATCGGGGAATATGAGGGCCAGTATGAAGTATTTCACGATGAAGAATTACTTCTTCAGGAAATCGGGCGAATCCGCGATGTGCGCGAAGGGCCGAATGGAAACATTTATGTTTTAACAGATCACAGCGACGGTGGTTTGTACCGCATAGAACCTCGTGATTAAGTCTTCACAACCTAAACCGGACAAGCCGAAGGCCAAACAGGTTTTAAAAAGGTTGGAGTAATGATAAACGCCGACAGGTCCGATGGACGCTGGCCGGAGTTTAAAAATCTGACAGTGTCCGAAGGACCTGTCAGCATTTATATCATAATAAATACAAATATGTTACAAGCCGCGGTCTAATAACCGCGGCTTGTAACATTTTTAAACCGGTTTTATTTACTGCTTACCTTATCCATAGGCTGCACTCTTGAACTGCCGCTTGTTGTAGTCTCAACTTTTGATGGAGAGCCACCATAGTAAACACGGGAAGATCCTGAAGAGCGCACATCAAGCTGTTCACTAACATAAAGTGTGATTCTGCTTGATCCTCCGGTACGAATAATCGAGTTTTCAGACCTGAGATGCTCTGCCTGTAAACTGGATGAACCTGACAGCCTCATTTCCAGTTCATCTGCGAATCCATTTGCTTCAATCCTTGAACTACCGCTTCCGCGAATGCTGAGAAATTCTGTTTCGATATCATCCGCTTTTAATCTTGTGGAACCGGAAAGCTTAAGGTGTCTCAGATTATCACCATTAGTCAGGTGTGAATTATTGGAGCCGCTCAAACTTAATTCGGTTATATCAAGAGGCGACTCAATGATCAGCTCTACCCGGGGAGATCTGGTAGATAAGCCAAGCCGTTGCTCCTGCTCAACATAAAGCACTTCATCTTCAACTACGGTAAGCACACGATCCACATCATCACCTTTTATAGTGATATGTGAGCTATCAGAGGGTATAATGGTGCTTTTAAAGTTTCCGCTAAGTTGGATTTTTTCAAACTCATTGAGATTTCGTTCTGCCCCGGTTAGTGCCACAGCCTCATCGTACCGCTCATGTGTAATCGTACTATAACTGGTGTTAGTAGCTGTATAGCATCCTGATATACTAATCATGAATGGTAGCAAAGTGAAAATAACTTTTAAATTCATAGCTGTTAACAGTTTGGGGTGATTCCTGATTCATCAGTTGCATAATATAAGGGCAAATTTTATCGCTGATACCATCGATACTATACGTAGATCGGATCAGAAAGTTAGAAACCAAATTTAGGTTAAAATCCATGTTGAGGTTTTCCGGCAGATTTCGTATTTCTCAATTGGTCGAAATCAGGCAATTATTTAATTAACGACCGGGAGATAAATTAACGTGGAATTTGTAGTAGTTGATTACATTGTAATCGTCGTATATCTTATTGCTGTAGCGCTGTTGGGTATATATGCGGCCGGAGCCCAGAAGTCAACTTCCGACTATTTTTTGGGCAGCAGAAATATGCCTTGGTGGGCAGTATTAATATCTGTGGTTGCCACTGAAACCAGTACACTCACTTTCATTAGTATACCAGCTGTTGCATACGGGGATGATATAACTTTTTTGCAAATAACATTCGGATATATTCTTGGCCGGATAGTAGTAAGTATGATATTTCTGCCCGCTTACTATGAAGGCAAGCTGACCACCGCTTATCAGTATCTTGCTGCTCGCTTTGGTGGAACGATGCGGAATATCACCAGCTCAACCTTTATGATAACCCGCCTTCTGGCGGATGGAGTTCGCCTTTTTGCCACAGCGATACCCCTTGCCGTTATTTTACGTCTCGGTGGTGCCTTTACCGAGATGAGCGACCTGAATGTCTATCTTATTGCCATATCAGCCATAGCAGGTATTACGATAATTTATACATTTATCGGGGGGATTAAAGCGGTGGTATGGATGGATGTGATGCAGATGACCATCTATGTAGGAGGGGCCATTTTGGCGATTTTCATTCTTGCTGCAAATATTACCGGAGGCGTGGGGGAGGCTATGAGTACTGCCTATGCTGAAGGAAAATTACAGCTCATCGACTTTGGTGGTTCGTTTACTGATTCCATAATGAATCCATATGCTTTTTTTACAGCGGTGATTGGTGGTGCCATATTCTCACTTGCTTCTCACGGTACTGATCACCTGATTGTACAGCGTTTGCTTACCACCAGCTCTTTGCGTGAGAGTCAGAAAGCATTGATAGGAAGTGGTATTGTTGCCTGTGCTCAGTTTGCTTTGTTCCTCTTCATCGGCCTGTTGCTTTATAGTTTTTATGACGCTCAGACTCCCGAGGAGCTTGGCTTATCCAATATGGATGAGATTTTTGCAATGTTCATCATCCAGGAGTTGCCGGTAGGTATATCAGGTCTTATAGTTGCCGCATTGTTTGCAGCGGCCATGAGTACACTTAGTTCATCTCTCAACTCGCTGGCTTCTGCCACAACATTGGACTTGTACAAACCCTATTTCGGGCAGGATAATTCAGCACAGAAAGACCTGTGGATTTCCCGCGCCATGACCGTGTTTTGGGGCATAGTTATTACCGGTTCCGCATTTATTTTTGCAATGCTTCAGGTACAGGCGGAAGAAGAGCAACCTGCCGTAGTGGAGCTCGGCCTTGAAATTGCTTCATATACATATGGCGGATTGTTAGGTGTATTTCTGTTTGGCCTGTTTACTACCAAACCGAATATCACAGACGCTTCAATTGGTTTTTTCACCGGACTGCTGGTAATGCTTTACCTTGTTGAAGGAGTGATACAGGAATTTCTGCCCGGATCAGGTCTGCCGGTAGCATGGACGTTATATACCCTGATAGGCTCAGTTGTGGTGATCAGCGTAGGATACTTGTCCTATCTTATAAGAACCGGGATATTTGGGAACAATAGTCCGGATAATTCGGAATAACCCGGTCACCGAATTGGGATTGGAAGTTTTGGCGCTTAAAAACCCGACAGCGTCCACCGGACCTGTCGGCGTTTATCATTTAATGATGATTTATGAGTTGCTGTCAATTTTTCAGGTAATTCATTAATTTCACCAGTTAAATCAATAAACAGGTAAAACCGGTAAAGCTGATACGGCTGATGGGAGTAACATTATTTTAGTATTTCAACAGTGATATCCCATCTCAATCAGGCGGCCGCATTATAAAATCGGTCAAATACCTAAAATCAGGCAAAAACTGGAATTCTCAATTAGTATTATCACTTATGGCTACAATTGCTCATAATCCTGAGGCCAGGCAGTACGAAAAAATACCAACCCGGATTTTTGAAAGTTCGGACGAGGCCTCTAAAAAAATTGCTGTCGAAATAGCAAATTTGATTCGCGAGAAGGAAAAGCAAAACGATCATGCGGTTTTGGGGCTTTCTACCGGGTCATCCCCAACGGGTGTTTACGATGAGCTGGTTAGGATGCACAAAGAAGAAGGGTTTTCTTTTAAAAATGTGATCACTTTTAATCTCGATGAATACTTTCCAATGGACCCGCAAGCTCATCAAAGCTATGTGCGGTTTATGAATGAACATCTATTTGATCACATTGATATCAAAAAGGAAAATATTCACATCCCTGACGGTACTATCAAACGCGGGGAGGTTTATAGATTCTGTCGTGAATATGAAGAAAAAATTGAAAAGGCAGGTGGAATTGATATTCAACTTCTTGGTATCGGCCGTACCGGTCATATAGGGTTCAATGAGCCCGGGTCGACTAAAGACTCACTCACCCGTTTAATTACTCTGGATAAGGTTACCAGACAGGATGCGGCCAGTGATTTTTTTGGAGAAGAAAATGTGCCACGCCGTGCTATAACCATGGGTGTGAGTACTATTCTGAAATCAAAAAAGATATTTCTGCTTGCATGGGGCGAAGGAAAAGCGCAGATCATTCAAACAGCAATAGAAGGCGAAGTGACTTCTCAGGTCCCGGCTTCATTTTTACAGGAGCATGAAAATTCTGAATTCATATTGGATGAAGCAGCAGCTTCTGAGCTTGCGCGGACCAAAACACCCTGGCTTGTACGCTCTTGTGATTGGGATGATGCTTTAACGCGAAATGCTGTTGTATGGCTTTCAACACGCATTGACAAGCCGGTACTTAAGCTTACTGATGAGGATTACAATGAGAACGGTCTGGGGGAACTGGTTACCGAATACGGGTCTTCTTATGATATCAATATCAAAGTGTTCAACCAATTGCAAAATACCATAACGGGATGGCCCGGAGGCAAGCCGAATGCAGATGACTCTGATCGACCGGAAAGAGCTACACCATTTCCAAAGCGAGCCATTCTTTTTAGTCCTCACCCTGATGATGATATAATCTCTATGGGGGGTACATTTTTAAGATTAGTTGATCAAGGGCATGATGTACATGTGGCTTATCAGACTTCCGGCAATATTGCTGTATTTGATGACGATGCACTCCGCTTTGCTGATTTTGTAAGAGACTATAGTTCGCAATTTGACCTTGCTGAATCAGAAGCTGAAAAAATGCTCAGGGAAGTGCGTGAATTTATTGAGAATAAAAAACCGGGACAGGTGGATTCTGATGAAGTCAAAAACATAAAGGGATTGATTCGCCGAGGTGAAGCCAAGGCTGCTGCTCGTTACGTTGGCCTGAAAGATGAGCAGATTCATTTTATGAACATGCCCTTTTATGAAACCGGCCGGGTTCGCAAAAAGCCGCTATCTGATGAGGATATCCAGATCACGGTCGATCTTCTTCGCAAGGTAAAACCGCATCAAATCTATGCTGCCGGTGATCTTTCTGATCCGCATGGTACACACCGAACCTGCCTGAAAGCTGTGACGGAAGCTGTAAAAGTGTGCCGGAATGATGACTGGATCAAAGATTGCAGAGTTTGGTTATATCGTGGCGCCTGGCAGGAATGGGAAATTGAAAATATTGAGATGGCAGTGCCACTCAGTCCGGGTGAATTGGCAAGAAAGCGCCGAGCTATATTTAAGCACCAGTCCCAAAAAGACCGCCCGCTGTTCCCGGGGTCGGATAAGCGGGAGTTCTGGCAACGGGCAGAAGACCGCAATCGCGGAACAGCCGAACTTTATGATAAGCTCGGCCTTGCTGAGTATGAAGCGATTGAAGGTTTCAGAGAATGGAGGCCGGGCGAAGAATAATTGCCTGGAAGAGAATTAACAATTAACAGGGGGCTTTACAATTCATTTGTAGAGCCTCCGCCTATAGTGCATGTCAAACTTCCATTCGGTAGCCAACTTTGGGCACCGTTTTAATATACTGTGGTCGTGAAGGTGTATTCTCAATCTTGTTCCGCAACTCTGCAATGTGAGTATCTACCGTTCTGGAATGGATTGAGTTAGAATGCCCCCAAACTTCTCTGAGCAAATCCTGACGGGGTACAACTTTGCCCTTTTGTTGCAAAAGAGCTACAAGCAGATCGAACTCAAGCGGGGTCATCTGAAGAGTTTTTCCGCTTTTTATCACCTTTCGACTCGACGTGTTTACTTGGATGTCATCAAACTCCCAGGAGTTTGCCGAAGAGCCATTGTAATTAAACGATCTTCGCAGTATAGCTTCAATTCTGACCAGCAACTCCATCGTTCCGAATGGTTTGCTCACAAAGTCATCAGCTCCGAGCCTGAAGCACCTTACTTTATCCAGCTCTTCCGCCTTCTCTGATACAACAACTACCGGCGTATCTATACCCTCTCCTCTGATTCTACTTAAAATGTAATACCCGTCATATGTTGGAAGCACTAAATCAAGAATAATCAAATCAAATTCATTTTTTAAAGCTTCGTTTAGCCCTTCGCGGCCGTCAGCAACACTGGATACGTTATAACCTTCCACCTCAAGATTATTAGTTAAACCATATGAAAGTTCTGAATTATTTTCTACCAACAGTATAGATGCATTTTTTATATCTGCAGTCATAGCTAATAAATTTTTATAAGTGATAAAAGAAAAAGCATTTTTGAATGCCAGCCTGATGGCTAATTACAGGGGCTGATGGTCCTCTATATATCGGTAAACAAAAACAAAAGTTTCACTTTACCATTACAACTCCTGCACAAAATTTACATCAAGGTGATGAGGATGTTGCTCATTCATGTATACGCATTAAGAAGCGTATATACCTATTTAGTGCACTTAGAGTTTTCTCACAAATACTGTCTGTTTGTTTGATGAACAGTAAAAATTCTACATGGTTAAAAAGGCGAGCTGATCCTACACGGCAGAGGTATAAACTCAGGCTGACAGGTAGTTGAATCCGTATTTGAATATAAACCGGCGTGAGTGTGGTATGATTTTTATGTACTCACATTATGATGAATACCGGCTGTTTGCTCAACAGGCAATATAAAAGCAATTCCTGTTCCGGGCTTGTCCAGTTCCGCTTTCTCAACGATAGATTCCAGTACGTTATCGGTTTTTTCCATCGGGACCATAGTAAGAACAATATCTTTTTCCGGTTCTATTGGGATGGAAAATAGCTTGGCTTTTTCATGTATACCGGTGCCTCTGCCGGTGATGACCGTTCCTCCTTCAGCCCCCGCTTGTCGTGATGCATCAACTATTACATCACATTTTCCCTTGGGTACGATGGAGACGATCAAGTTAAAATCAACCTCTTTTTTTTGTGACATAGCAGGTTTTACAGACGATTTTTGAGTTTTGGATTTCTGTCTTTCAAGGAGATGAACTGCACCAACAACATTAATTACGTCGATGGATAGCGATATTCCGGAATAAGGTTTGTTAAGTTCAAGATTATCAACTAAGCTGCTTAATGCGGCTTTGACATTATTCTGGGGGATGAGTGACATCACAATTTCTCTTTCATTATCGTATTGCAGCCCCATAAACCACCCGTGTCCGGCATGTCCCACACCTTCTCCCATGATAATGGTCCCGCCCTCGGCACCGTGTTTTTTAGTAAGCTCAACAACTTTTGAGCCGCACCCCTTTTTTACGATGCTGAGTATCAGATTTTGATGCTGCCTAAGATATTCAACCATTGTCAGCCTCTTTCCTTTCTTTCCAGGAATATATTTGTCCGAGCACTAAAACCGAAAGTATCGGAGTGAGTGCGACAAGGGCAATCATTCCGAATCCTTCCACAAGGGGATCACGCCCTTCCGTTACCGATGCCACACCGATTGCGATAGCCATTATGAATGTTACAGTCATCGGGCCGGTGGCTACTCCGCCGGAGTCGAATGCCACGGAAGTAAAAGTTGCAGTGGAGAAAAAGATCAGAACCAGGGCGATGGCATAACCGGGCAGGATCAGCCAGTATAACGGAATGCCATACATGATTCTTAGTATAGCAAGTGAAATAGATATACCGACACCAATACAAAGCGTAAAAAGCAATACTTTCTGGGGGATGTAACCACCGGATACTTTCTCCACTTCGTGATTCAGAATCCGAATAGCAGGTTCGGCTATCGTAGCGACGAAACCGAGAATAAAACCAACCGGTATTAAGACCCACCGATGTTCCATATCGCCAAGTGTTTCTCCAATCAGGGTGCCGGCGGGTTCAAAACCTACATGAACACCCTGTAGAAACAACGCAAGGCCTATGAAGGTGAATATTACCCCTTTTATGATATTCAGAACCCGGTTTCGTGGCAGTTTTAGAAAGAAAATCTGGCAGATTGCAAAAAATATCAACAGAGGGATAAGTGCGAAAGCGACCTCCAGTAATACATCGCCGAATCCTTTAAATATTGTTATTTCAGCAAGTACTTCTGTCATACAACTTAACCGTAGATAATTCCAAGAGTTAACACTGATATAATAGGTCCGATAGATGCAAGTGCAACCAGTCCGAAACCATCAGACGAGGATGACTTGCCCCGGAGTACGGCAGCAACACCAACACCGTATGCAAGAATGAATGGCACTGCCATAGGACCGGTAGTAACGCCCCCGGCGTCAAATGAGATAGGGATGAAATCAGTGGGGGCAAAAGCGGAAAGAATGAATACCAAACTATATCCTGCTACAAGCAGGTAGTTGATCGGTATATTAAATATAATTCGGGCAATGGCAAATAGGACAAATACAGCCAGCCCCAGAGCTACAGTATAAATCAATATGTAGCGTGGGATCTCTTCGACAACTTCGCTCTCCTGAGATACACTTTCGATATAGTTGGCCAATACCCGGACATCCGGCTCGGCAACGGTTACCACAAAACCGAGCAGAAAACTCGCACCAAGCACCAGCCACACATTTCCGGTGCCCGGAAGGGATGATCCGATCAACTCCCCGACCGGCAGCAAGCCGATATGGACCCCGATCAGAAACAGCGCCAGGCCGGTGCCGACCATCACTACCCCGATTACAAATTGCATAAACTCTGCGGCAGGCAACCAGATAATGGTAAATTGTAATATAAAAATCACAACCGTAACCGGGATGATGGCATATACTACTTCTTTTACCGTTTCTTTAGGTGACTGCATCAGTCAATTGGTCAGTATATCGTTTTTATTCGTTGAATTGTATAGCCCTGTAAGGCATATAAATGGCGTAATTTAATCAATATAAGCCAACATATAATCACCCTGAATTCAGGAGCATAAGTAATCAAATTACATATTGAGGGCTATATAAATCACCCAATATATTCATTTTTACCGAATATATCAGAAAGACGGTTGTATAAGTTAACTGACATAGAAAAACGTTCCGTACGTAAATCATATAACCGTATATTTGGAATGAAAGACATGTAATAGTTGGTTTAATTATATAAAGCAGATGGACTTACTGAAATATATCTTTAAAAGTGAATCTTGAAATAATTAGTTTGATATGTTACAAAACAATCAACCTCGGAGTTGAGTTAAGGAATTAATCAACAACACAGGAATAATTGCCAGTTACTTTTTTTACCAAGACATCCCAAAAAACAAAAGGAGTTTATTTATGGATATTATAACAAAAGCTGAATTAAATGATTTGATGGAAAATCGCGGGGATGTAAGTCTTTCGATATTTATGCCAACTGAACGGAGTGGTGATACGCATCAAGGTCGAATCAGATTGAAAAATCTAATCAGGCAGGCTGATCAAGAGTTGAAGGAAAAAAATATTGATGAGCAGCGCATCAACAAACTCTTGCAGCCGATGCGGGATTTGCTTGACCATGGTAAAATCTGGAAGTATATGAATGACGGCCTTGCTATTTACCGAACGGATGAGAGGTTTGACCTCTACAGATTGCCTGTAAGTTTTGCAGAGCAGGTTGTCGTAAATGACCGGTTCTATATCAAGCCGCTTTTGCCGATGTTTACTAATAACGGCTATTTTTATGTACTGGCTTTATCCAAAAAAGAGATTCGTTTGCTAAAAGGCACCCGGCATACGGTAGACCAGATAGAAATAGAGGATAAAATTCCGGAAAGTTTAACATCAATTCTGAAAGAAGTTGAGTTTCCCGGTGGGTTTCAGTTTCATACCGGCTCCAGACGTGCCGGTTCGCTTCGGCAGGCTATATTCCACGGTCATGGGGATGAATTTGATGAAAAAGTTCAAATCAAAAGTTATTTGCGAGAAGTAGACCGTGGAATCTCTGATATACTGAAAGGTGAGCAACTGCCTATTGTACTTGCCGGTGTGGATGAGCTCAGGTCATTATACAAGGAGGTTAACTCTTATCCGGTAATAATGGAAGAGGGAGTTTCGGGCAGCCCGGACCGTATTTCTAATCAGGAGATACATAAGAGTGCGTGGTCAGTTGTGGAACCTCATTTTGAAGCCGAGCTGAATCGTGAACTGTCTGAATTCAAAGAGCTTTCCGGCACCGGTAAAACGACAAATGATATCAAAGAAGCGATATCGGAAGTTATTCAGGGCAGGATCAAAACGTTGTTTATCTCTTCCGAAGATATAATCTACGGATGGTACGACGAACATGGAAATGTTGAACTTGGCAATAATCGCGAACAAGCTGAAACTGAAGACCTTATTGATTCACTAACTGTCAAGGCGCTTTCATCGGGTAGCACAGTTTATTCGATAGATAAGAAAGATATACCCAATGGTGGACAGCTGGCGGCAGTTTTTCGGTTTTAAATAAATAACACTTTTTAAAGACCGGTCTTTTCCGCAAGGATATTCTTGTACTAAGTAAATACCCCGGAAATAGGAGTAGATAACGAGATGTTTTTAGTGGAATACCTGGCTGTCGTAGTAAATAACTCCGGCGCACCGGGTATTTTCCACGCAGAGTTATTTGAGATGCTTAAAATATTTAGCAATGACAAAAATTCTCCTCACTCATTCCCATCTAAACATTGCAGATTTATTGCAATTTTAAAAAGAAAATATTATGCTAACGTTTGATTGATATAAATGGTTGTTGGGGTTTTGTTTCATTATGTTGGTTAAAATACCCCGTTGGAAATTGATAGAGGTAAATTCGTTTTAATACGGGACTTGCCTGCTCTTTCATCATTATGCATTTCATTTTAGACACAGGTAGGGATTTATATGCAAAACAACACGCAACAACGAGTCAAGAAGGTGATTGCAAATGTCCTTCAGATAAAAGAGGATCAGATAGCGGATGATGCCAATTTTATTTTCGATCTTGGAGCAGATTCTATGCAAAGTATGGAACTGGTGGCTTCATTTGAGGAAGAGTTTGATATAAAAATGGATGAGGAAAAAGCATTGGAAGTACAAAACGTATCCGATGCAGTAGAGTTTATATCCGGATACCTCGATAATTAACTCGAGTAAAAAAAGCATGGGTTTGTTCCTGTATGGTGCACAAAAGATAACTTTATACTATAACAGGTTGATTAGAAATTGTGCTCAGTTGCAGGCGACAGGGGTATTCATGTAAGATCAAAGTTTTACTGAACTCCCTACTGACCATAAGAACAAGTTTTGTGCAAAAGAAGCTCCTCACTTGCACATCAACAGGTGTATCTTCTTAAATATTAAACGTATAACTCCCGGAGGATGAGAATGAAGAAAAACACCACCGAACGAGTCAAGAATTTGGATACGATGTTTGAGCCCCAATCTATTGCTGTGGTCGGGGCCAATAATAAAATAGGTACAGTTCCAGGAGATATTTTCCGGAATCTACTGAAGTCAGGATTTCAGGGGACGCTTTTCCCGGTGAGTCCCGGAGAAAAGCACATCGCTTCGGTAAAATCCTATAAATATGTGATTGATATAGAGGAACCGGTCGATCTTGCGGTCCTTGTTTTTCCCAGTTCGGTGATACACCTGGCACTGGAACAATGCGGGCAAAAAGGGATCAAAAATGTAGTGATCATTTCGGCAGGATTCCGGGAAGTAGGCGGAAAAGGAGCCGAGCTGGAAAAGCAGGTCGTGGAAATCGCTGAAAAATATGGGATTTCTTTCATCGGCCCTAACTGCCTGGGTATAATCAACCCCGATAGGAACGTGGCGATGAATGCCTCATTTGCTCGTCAAATGCCTGAAGAGGGAAGCATTGCGTTTATCTCGCAAAGCGGTGCACTTTGTACGGCGGTATTAGATTACGCGCAAGCCAAGCATATCGGCTTTTCGAAATTTGTAAGTACAGGAAATAAGGCCGATATCAGCGAAATTGAACTGCTATACTACCTCAAAGATGATCCGAAAACCAAGGTAGTATTGCTCTATCTTGAGGATATCGGTGACGGCGCGGCTCTTATGGAGGCAGCGCGAGAAGTGATCGAAGCGGGCAAACCTGTACTTGCCATCAAAGCGGGTAAAACTGATGCGGGTGCATCCGCTGCCTCATCGCATACCGGTTCAATAGCCGGAAGCGACGAAATCTGTGAAGCGGCTTTCCGCCAGGCAGGGATCATGCGATGCAATGACATAGAAGAGATGTTCAACAAGGCGATTGCCTTCACTTATCAACCGCTTCCGAAAGACAATCGTATTGCTGTTGTTACCAATGCCGGCGGTCCGGGCGTGCTTGTTACTGATGCGGCGGTTGAGGACGGTCTTAAAATTGCCGAATTCTCATCAGAAACGGCATCCGTTCTAAAAAAGAAATTACCGAATACCGCCAATACTAAAAATCCCGTCGATGTAATCGGTGATGCACGTGCCGACCGTTATAATGTGGCTATTTCCCAAATACTTGAAGACGCGAATGTAGATGGAATTTTTATCATTCTCACTCCGCAATCCATGACTGAAATCGACGAAATTGCTGAGGAAATATGTCGTTTGTCGGGAAAGTTTGATAAACCGATCTATACATCATTCATGGGTGAGGCTGATGTAGCATCCGGAATCGATATTCTGCAAAAGAACCACATCCCTCACTACATTCTTCCCGAATCCATGAGCAAAGCTTTTGCGGCTACAAACGGTTTCAAAAAAGCGCTTTCAGATAAATTTGAGCCGGCTAAAACCTATAACGATGTTGACCGCGAGGCTGCCCACCGGATCCTTGATGAAGCCATAGAGCAAAAACGGACCTGGCTTCCTGAAAATGAGGCTGCTAAAGTATTGCAAGCCTATGGTCTTCCGGTTTCTGAATATGAGGTCGGTCAAACGCCGGAAGATGCAGCAAAGATAGCCGATCGGATCGGGTATCCGGTTGTAGTTAAGGTAGTCTCTGATGATATCGTGCACAAATCCGATGTCGAAGGGGTTGTCCTGGATATTAACACAGCTGATGAAGTTAGCCAAGTGTGCCGGGATATGACAAAAAGGGTGCAAGCATCAAAGGCTGATGCCGATATCAAAGGTTTTTTGGTACAAAAAATGATTCCGGAAGGAGAAGAAGTCATACTGGGCACCAAGCAAGACCCCACTTTCGGACCGGTTGTGATGTTCGGTTTAGGAGGAATCTTTGTTGAGATTATAAAAGATGTGAGCTTCGGCATTGCACCGGTCGATTCCGGAAGGGTAGATAAAATGATATCCGGACTCCAGGCAGCACCCTTGCTTTACGGTGCAAGAGGAAGGCCGCGCCGCGACACGGACTCAATTAAAGAATGCATCGAAAGAATCTCACAATTGGCTGTAGACTGTCCTCAGATCAAAGAACTGGATATAAATCCACTTTTCGTACTCGAAGAAGGCAAAGGAAGTTTTGCTGCCGATGCCCGAATAATACTTGAAAATAAAACAAATAATTAATTATATGAGAAATCTTATTTTTAGTGATTACAACACCTTAAGCGAGTGGGTAGGGCACTATGTAGCCCACCGCATCAACAAAGCGCAGCCGACACAGGATAAACCCTTTGTGCTGGGGCTGCCCACCGGCTCCTCTCCTGTGGGCACCTACAAAACGCTGGTTGATTTGTACAAGCAAGGCAAGGTTTCTTTCAAAAACGTGGTTACCTTCAACATGGATGAATATGTTGGTCTTCCCGAAGATCATCCTCAGAGCTATCATTACTTCATGCAAGAGCACCTGTTCGGCCATATTGATATTCCTGAAAAACAGGTGAATATCCCGGATGGTAATGCTGAAGATCTGAATGAAGAGTGCCGAAGCTACGAGGAAAGGATCAGGGAAGTAGGCGGTATCGATCTGTTTCTCGGAGGAATCGGGGAAGACGGTCACATTGCTTTTAATGAACCGGGTTCCTCTCTTTCATCCCGAACTCGACTAAAAACGCTCACCTATGATACACGCGTAACTAATTCCCGTTTTTTTGACGGAGATATCGACAAAGTTCCCAAAACAGCATTAACGGTAGGGGTAGGGACGGTCATGGATGCCGATGAAGTACTCATCATTGTCAATGGCATAAAGAAGGCGCGCGCCTTGCACATGATGATCGAAAGTGGAATAAATCATATGTGGACCTCCTCTATGCTACAACTTCATTCCCGTGGTATGGTCGCCTGCGACGAAGAAGCAACCATGGAACTGAAAGTCGGCACGGTAAAATATTTCAAGGACATCGAAAGGGAGGCCTTGAGCAATTTGCCTGAGCTTTGATAACAAAACGGCGAGTCGAGACCTATCCGGCTCGCCAAATAATACCGGTAAAACTTTTTTCAACTTGCAGTAGAATCCAAATCGCCATGAATTACAGAAATCTGAGTAACGACGAAATATCTATTCTCAAAAAGAACAATTGCCAGGCAGATAACTGGGATCATATTCAGGTGAGCCAGAATTTTCAGCCAGACCGGGTACAGAATGTGTATTTTTCAGGGGAGAACACCCTTGGTGTATTTGATGGAACAATTGAGGTCAAAGAGGGTGAAACAGTTCGTTGCGGCATCTATAATACTACGCTGCGTGACACGGTTATCGAAGACAATGTGTTCATTGCTTCGGTGCAGTTTCTTTCCCGGTACCATGTAGAAACCGGTGCGATAATCAGGAATGTAGGTACGATTAGGATTTCCGGGGAAACCACTTTTGGCAACGGTTTGGAGATTTCGGTTCTCAACGAAGGGGGTGGTCGTGAGATATTCATGTATGATCGCATGAATGCGCAGATTGCAGCCATAATGGCGACCTGCCGGCATGACACGCGTATCCCTGACCAGCTTAAATCGATGATCCGGCAATATGCTGAAGAGAAAAAATCGGAACGGGGTTGGATCGGTAGCGGTGCGGAAATCCGAGACTCGGGCGAGCTGAAAAATGTCCACGTTGGTGAATATACCCGCATCAATAATGCTGTTCGTCTGGAAGAGTGTACCCTTGCCGGAAGTAAAGAAGACCAGGTGCAAATCGGAGCTGGCGTTATCGCCAGTAATGTCATCGTCCAGTCTGGTTCGGTTGTTGAAAGCGGTGCTTTGTTGGAAGATTGTTTTGTCGGACAAGGTGTGAAGATTGGAAAACAGTTCTCGGCGGAAAACTCGGCATTTTTCGCCAATAGTGAAGCCTACCACGGAGAGGCGGTAAGCCTGTTTGCTGGTCCCTATACGGTCACCCATCACAAATCGACTCTTCTGATCGCCTGCATGACTTCTTTCATTAATGTGGGTAGCGGTACCAACCAGAGCAACCACATGTACAAACTGGGGCCGGTGCATCAGGGCGTTATGGAAAGAGGTGTTAAAACAGGCTCGTTTAGCTACATGGCATGGCCCTCGTACATTGGGCCGTTTACCGCTGTAATAGATAAACACACCGGGCATTTCGACTCGTCCGAGTTTCCCTTCTCATATATTAATCAAACCGAAGGAAGGTCGGTGCTAACCCCGGCCATGAACCTGTTTACCGTCGGAACACTGCGGGACAGTGCCAAGTGGGCTGATCGTGACCGGCGAAAAGACCCGGAACAATTTGATTGGATTCATTTTGATCTTTTCAATCCTTATCTCATCGGCAAGGTGCTCAAAGCGAAGGAAGCTATGGTAAAATTGCAGGAATCTGCTTCCGAAGAACAGCGGTTTGTTCATTATAAGGGATTGAACATCAAAAGAGTGCTGCTCAAAACCTGTAGCCGGTATTATGATATGGCCGTCAAAATTTTCATGGGCCACGGATTGCTCAAACGGTTGCGCGGAACGGATCTCTCAGGAAATTTCCGCGAAATTATCCAAAAGTTGCAATACACTCCATCAACGCGTTGTGAGGATTGGGTGGATCTGTCCGGAATGTACATCCCTACGGAGCTATTTCAGCAACTGCTGGAGGATGTGGCAGCCGGGACTTTTCAAACTCCGGAAGCATTGCGCAAAAAACTTTCGGAGATCTACGATAGCTATGAAGAATACGCTTGGGCCAGCTGTGCTCACTTGATCGAACAGCAACATAATGTTCCGGTTGAAAAGTGGGATGCTGAACTTCTTGTCCGGGTTATAGACGAATGGAAAAATCAGAAGATCAAATTCAACAACATGATTAACAGCGATGCAAAGAAAGAATTTGATTCCAACAGCCGGATCTCCTATGGCGTATTCGGCCATAACGAAGAAGACTTTCAAACGGTGCGGGGCGAAACGGATGAGAATAAGTTTGTAAAGTCACTGAAGCAGGATAATGAAGAAGTCGAAGCCGAGGCGGAAAAAATAATAAAGCAACTTCAACAAGAAGCCGGTTAACTAAAAACGTCAACCATATTTAGGCATCTTATATATTCTCAACGACTAACGAGAAACAGAAAACATATTTGCAACTACAACCCCTGAATATTGGCGTTTTCTTAGTGGCACTAATTATACTATGTAAATAACAGGTTTCTATTCTGTTACAGTGGGTTGTAGCATCTCATGATTATCAAATCCGGTTTAGCTCCGAAACGATTTTGAAGTGAAACTGTTGAGAATCGGTAGATAATTTATCATTATAGTAACATTAGTTGAAGGATGTGACGTTTTTGGAACAGCTTCTGTATGCGAAGATGTTACTCAATCATTACAGAACTTTTAGTGACCTGAGCATAAACCATAACCAAACAAAATAGATTATGAACCGAAGAAAAGCGCTCACTTCAATTGTGGGGGGACTTGGATTGACAATGTTGGCCACCCGTTTTTCAACCCATGCCAAATCCCCGGAATCGCGAAAGAGAAATATCAATCTAAATAAAGCCGCAACCGGTTCGGGAGAATTAACTTACCCTTACGAATTGGCTGATTTGCCCTACCGCCCGGATGCACTCGAACCGAGTATCGATGAACGAACGATGGAGATTCACCATACACGTCATCATCAGGCCTATATCAATAATCTGAATACCGCTCTTGAAGATCATGCCGAGTTGCAGCAAATGACACTTGGCGAATTAATGGCCGACATTGACGCACTTCCGGGTGAGGTTCGAACTACAATCAGAAATAACGGTGGTGGTCATTATAATCACGATCTTTTTTGGAAGCTGCTTACGCCGGAAGAAAGCAGGCCTCATGGCAACCTGGAAGAGGCTATCAATCAGACATTTGGAAGTGTTGATGAAATGAAAGAAGCGTTTAATGACAATGCTGGCGGCGTTTTTGGAAGCGGCTGGGGGTGGCTGGCTACTGATGAAGCGGGGAACCTGGAACTGGTGCAAACTGCTAATCAGGATACCCCGATTGAACTGGGATTGTATCCGGTTATCGGTGTAGATGTTTGGGAACACGCTTACTATCTGAATTATCAGAACCGGCGCGGTGATTACCTTGAAAATTTCTGGGATGTACTGAACTGGGAACAGGCTGAAGAAAATTATAACCGGGTTCTGTAAATGATCCGGCTATCAGATTCTGATATTTGACTTAATAAATAACAAGACTTGTATCTTTATCGCCAAAGGTTATTGATACAAGTCTTGTATATTTTTGGAGCAATAAAAATGCCGATAAAAAATGAATTGAAATCGCTTCAGACTAAAGTCGATGAGCTGGGTATTTCAGAAGTTAAGCGACATATTTTTCTATGTGCTGATCAGACTGAACCAAAATGCTGCAAAAAGGAAATCGGGCTTGAGGCGTGGAATTATCTGAAAAAAAGATTGAAAGAGCTTGATCTTGAGGGTAGCGGCGGGATTTATCGTACCAAAGCCAACTGTCTGAGGATATGCAAAAGGGGGCCGGTGGCTGTAGTCTATCCGGAGGGAATCTGGTATCATTCGTGCACACCCAAGGTGTTGGAGCGCATCATCCGGGAACATTTGATAGAAGGGAATCCTGTAGAGGAATATATCATCATCGAAAATCCGCTAATTGATTAATGGATCCGAATGTTATTGAAATCAAAGTAGCATGATCGAATATATCTATCAGGCTGCGACAGTCTGGTTTTTGGGGTTTTTCCCCTTTTTTGAGATATATGTAGCTGTCCCGGCCGGTATGGCTCTTGGGCTTGATCCTGTATCGGTGGTTGTGTTCTCAGTCTTTGGTAATTTCGTACCCGTGTTGCTGATAGAGTACGGTTATTATTGGCTGATACGGTATCAGCGAGTACGCCGGTGGTTGCTTAAGAGGGGCTCTGAGAAACTGCACCGAAACATCAATAAATATGGATGGTGGTATATTTTATTGATTACTCCGTGGGTTGGCATATGGGCCATTGCCGTTGCCGCAAAATTATTGCGTATGAATCGCGATATGCTGATTTGGGGCTCTTTGATAAGTATTTTGATATATGCAGTAGCTATAGTTGTCGGGATACAGTTTGGTCTGGATTGGTTTGAAGGATAGAATGATAAATTTTCTTAAAGGCACTAATTAAAAATAAAATCCTGTGCCCAGTGTGAAGATTTCAAAATTTACGCCACCGATATTCAGCCATCGATAGCGGAAGAAAAACCGGGTTGAATTGTGATGAACACCGAAATCCAGCTCATGATTGGTCACTTCGGTGAAAGTGGTAAATGTGATACTTCCCCGATAGCCCAATGAAAGGGGGTTGAATGGGAAAACTTCAATATTCAACCCGACATTCGGGCCGGCATAATTATCCCCGCCCAGATTTAATCCGCGGGCACCCAGTTGCAATCCACCGTCTCCCTGCGGTATAAATCGAAATTTGCGTTCAACCAAAAACTCATACTGATGAATCGGGTAAGGAGCCCCTTGTTCTTTGAGATATTCATACCCGCCAATCAAACTCCAGTAAGATAAGTTTCTTTTAATATTTGCTGAAGCTTGCTGCATTGCTTCTCTGCCTTGCGGCATGGATACGGTGCCTTCTATATCCCAAAGTCCACTGCTACCATCTTCAAAGTTGCGAATCCCGGAATAATTTGAATTTTGATACGGATAACTGTTGTAGCGTAAAGGAGGCTCATTTTCTTTGACTTCCTCGAAATAAAAGAAACGTGGCATTACATCTATCCCGATGTGAAAAATCAGACGGGCGGTTCGGGTAGCCAGGGAGCCACTTTCACCGCTGAGGCGGTCTTTGGCTTCTTCGGTACGGGAGTCATTATCATCATCACCATCACCATCACTAACTTCACCCCAGGCCGGTTGCCAACTAAATGCCCAAATCAAAAGCAAAATTATAATTGGTAATCTTTTCATATATCCGGGATTAAAAGTTATCAAGCTTTGAACAGTGAAACGTTTATCATGATAATCAAGATACGAGTTACTTTTTGCTCTTGTTTCGACCCGCTAAAAATTATACGGTTGATTAAATCAAGGTATTGCATCAGGATGTCCGAGATCAGCCGGAGTTAATAGTTCTCGGTTAATTTCTGTGCATTATATTACAACTGATTCCTTCATTACCATAGCAATTTGCTTTGGTATGATTACACAATAGTCAATACTGAAACCTACCCAATGATTTGCAGTTAATAAGATTTTTTGATAATGGATGACAGCATTAGACATATCAAACCGGAGCGCCCGGAACCGATTATATTAGAAGAAGAGCTTGAAAGAGTTACAAAAAAATCAAACTTCCGGCCGATATTGGAAAAGCTGATTTCAGGAGAATATATTCTCATAGACGATATGTATCCAACCGGTTTGATGGTGCTTTCTGAATTGAGAAAAAAACTACTGGGAAAGCATCCAAAAGGAGACTTTAAAACCTATCGAAGGCAGCGAAGCGAATATCACCACGCTTCAAACCGGCTATTGGTTCCGGTTGTAAATAACCGGATTGCGTTACGTAAATCACCGGAAATCGGATGGCTGAAACAATTATATCCTGAAATCGACACGTATTTTCTTCCTTTTCCTAAGGTGCAGGGGTTGAATAGTTCGTGGCAGTGGTACCGGAAGGGGATTCAATTTCCGGTGCTTGAACAAAAAATTTATCCGTATTACGGCACTTATTTCCCGACAAGATTCGATCATTTGATTCTGTTCGATAAATGGCTTGAGAAATATCAGGGAAATAAATCAGTTGCAATAGATATCGGCACCGGTTGCGGAGTGCTGACATTTCAAATGCTGAAGCATGGATTTGAACTTGTTTTTGCATCAGACATTAACCCCAATGCTGTTATTTCGGTGATGGAGAATGCGCGAAATATCGGTTGGAGTGACCATATTTCGGTACACCGGGGAGATTTGTTTGATACTATTGATCAAAAAGGGGAGCTGATAGTTTTTAACCCTCCCTGGTTACCGGCTGATAAGGATACCGAAGGATTGGATAAAGCAATTTACTACGAACCCGGCCTGTATGATCGTTTTTTTGAATCAGCAGAGAAATATTTGATGGAGGAGGGCAAGTTGGTGGTACTGTTTTCTAATCTTGCTCAATCCACAGGTGCAGGGACGGAACACCCTATGGATGAAGAGTTGCAAAATTACGACCGTTTTGAAAAAGTCAGGGTGATTAAGCGAAAAGTGAAGCAGGGATCACGGAAAACGAAGCGAAGAGATAACCGAAAGCAGGAGTATGTAGAGTTGTGGGAACTTAAAAAGAAAAAAACCGGCAAATGAGTCATCAGCGGCTCATCTTTACCGGCTTTTTCTGATGGCTATTAAATTGATTAGTGTCTGTAAGAAAACTCTAAGTGCCCTGAGAAAACGCCAAGATCAAGGCGCGCGAAGTCCCCAAAAGCGCAGTCCCGAACGCTTTCGGGATGAGCATTTTTGGGACGAGCGCAACGAAGATATTGGCGTTTACTTAGAGGCACTAGTTTACTATAAAATCACCGCTCATAGGACCCGGGTGACCAGGGAAGGAGCAAAGAAAATCATAAGTGCCGGGTGATGGAGCTTCAAACTCTACAGTAGTCGATTCTCCGCCACCAATCAAATCAGTGTAGGCGATGATATCATCATACATATCTTCCGGGATGTATTCATTGTCAGCAGCACCCATGGCAGCACTGGAAAACTGATCGAAGTCAGTTCCTTCCTCAAGGAGTACCCAGTTATGCCCCATATTGTCTACTGGCATTTCTCCGACGTGGTCAAGAGTTAACCGCACAGTTTGCCCTGCTTCCACTTCAATAGTTTCGAGATCAAACTGCATGTTGTCATCACCTTCAATGGTTATTTCGACAACTTCACCGTTTCCATTGCCATTGCCGCAGGAAAAAAGGAATAAGCTTAGCGTCAATAATACTAAAACTGCATTTTTCATATTGAGAGTATTGTTTTTTAGAATTGATTAAAATTTTATCTCTTCCCCGCATAAGGGAATACATTTTACTTAATGATTTTCATCACTGGGGAATTCAATCTGCTGAAACTCACTTTATCAGCATTTTATTTTTACGATCAATAAGATTTGATCTAATAAAGTTCATTTGTGCGGCTAAGTATAAAAGAAAATAATAATATACAAGAGTATTTTGTCCTATATTTTATTTTTAATTAACCACGGATTCTAACTGTATAAGAAATGGAAGCGAATAAAGTTTGGAAATAATTTACAGAAATAATTAAGAACTAATGCACAGGATTTACCTCATAACCGGCATCCTTAAGTAACTGCAACACTCCCTGCTCACCGGCAAGGTGCCCCGCACCCACAGCAAAAAATACCGACTGTTCCCGCATTAACTCCTCCATATCCGGAACCCAGGCTTGATTCCTGGTATCGAGTAAATCTTCCTGGTATTGCATCCACAATTTATCCTCCTGGAATGATGCGTACATACCGGAGATATCTTCAGTGCGATAATGATCAAAAATGTCTTGAAACTGTCCGATCACATATCCGTCTTCCAAAACCATTTTTTCCAGCTCCTCAATTTGCTCCTCCATCGAAATCCGGTCCAAAACGCTCATCTGAAATTCCGCAGATTCCAATCCCTCCACTGGAATTTCATATTCAGCCGCTCTCTCCAGAAAATATTCTTCATAAGAGCTGCTTCCCTCTTCACAATAACCAGAAAGTTTGGCCATCATCACCATAGATTGCAATACGATTGGTTTCATCATTCCTGCCTGATCCATATTGATCCCGACACTTGGAGCAAGCAGCTCATTGAGCACCTCAATGGCTTCATCATCAAGATCTACAGAGATGTTATGCCCACCTTCATTCATTGAAAGCCGCTGGATTTGCGCCATCTCATTTTGATCGGTTAAATCCAATTCAAGTGTCAACAGATCGGTCTGTTGAAGTATAGAATCAGCCTCTTCGGCTATATCCATATATTCCCGGCAGATTAAGTGTATGGTTCCGTATATATAGGATGGCTGTTGCAAATCATTGCCCGAGATTTCCCAAAACAAAGATCGGGAATCTTCCTGCATCAACAGGGATGGCTGTGGCTCCTGTGAAATCGCCTGCCCGGCAAATAAGACGATTAATACAAATGCTGAAGTTAATTTCATAGCTTTACGATCAATTGTATTGAATGAAAATTCAGGAAAATTATAAGTTTACTACGGTTAACAAATTATGAAAATCTAACTTGAATACAAATGCTGATGTAAAATACTTTTATATCTGTTCAATCAGAGGCTGAATATAAGTTCGGCAGTGTAGTTGCGATTAGCTTATGGCCATGAATTTTTTCTTTTGGTCGAGAAAAGGTCGGAAGTGTTTTTCCAGTTCCCGGTTTTCTGGAAGTTCAAGTTCCGGATCGTTTTTTATTATTTGCGAAGCTATGGTTTTGGCTTCCTGCAACAACTCCTGATCTTCTACAATATCAGCATATTTGAATTCCGGCAGGCCGGATTGCCGAGTTCCCATAAAATCACCGGGACCTCGCAGGCGTAGATCTGTTTCTGCTATTTTGAAACCGTCACTGGTTTCTACCATAGTTTGCAAGCGTTGACGGGCTTCGTTTCCGAGTTTGGAGCCTGCCATCAGGATGCAATAACTTTGCCTTGAACCACGACCTACCCGTCCACGGAGTTGATGGAGTTGTGAAAGTCCAAATCGCTCTGCATGTTCAATCACCATGACTGATGCGTTCGGAACATCAACGCCGACTTCAATAACGGTGGTTGACACCAAAATCTGGATTTCATTTGCAGCAAATGCGCTCATTACATTTTCTTTTTCCTCGGTGCTCATCCGCCCGTGAAGCAGGCCTACATTTAGATCAGGAAATCTTTTTTTGATTTTTTCAAATCCTACGGTGGCATCTTTTAGCTCAAGTACTTCTGATTCTTCCACTAGCGGATAGACGATATAGGCCTGGCCGCCTTCCCGCACCAGATTATCAATGAAAGTGTAAACATCTTCCTGCTTTTTTTCCGTACGCATGGCAGTTCGAACCGGCTTGCGCCCGCCGGGCATGTCGCGGATTATGCTGACATCCAACTCACTGTATATCGTCATCGCCAATGACCGGGGAATGGGAGTTGCCGACATCACCAGCAGGTGGGGGTTTGTTCCTTTTTGATACAAAGATGCTCGCTGTGCAACGCCAAAGCGATGTTGCTCATCAATCACAGCAAGTCCGAGATTAGCGAATTCAACTTGTTCTTGTATTATGGCATGTGTACCCACAACAATTTGGGTATGACCTCCGGAAATTCCAGTGTGGATTTCTTCACGAGTACGTGCATTCTGACTTCCGATAAGAAGACGCACATCAAGACCAAGCGGTTCTGCGAGTTTACTTAGCGTTTTGAAGTGCTGCTCTGCAAGTATTTCAGTGGGAGCCATAAACGCAGCTTGATAACCGCTGTCGATAGCCATCAGCATTGCCCCGAAAGCGACGACAGTTTTTCCTGAGCCCACATCTCCCTGGATAAGCCGGTTCATTTGATTCCCTGAGATAAGATCTTCTTTGATATCAGAAAGTGCATTCTTTTGTCCCTCGGTAAGTTCAAAAGGGAGATGATGCAGAAAGAACGATTTTACCAGTTCTCCTTTGACATTCAATACAGGACCTTTGGCATCATCGAGCTCCCGGTGTTTGAGGTAAATTACAGCAAGCTCAAAAAGCAGAAGTTCCTCCAGCTTAAAGCGCTTTAAGGCCCGTTGATGATCTTGTTGGGTTTCAGGCATGTGGATTGAGCGCAGGGCAGAGTCCCGATCCGGAAGGTTTAATTTTTTGAGCAGTGAATACGGAAGAAACTCAGCTTCCTGATGATGCTTGAGTATTTCTGTTATCCATTGATGCAACAGCTTAGAGGTGATGTTGGTTTTTTCAAATGCACTGTTACTTGGGTAAACCGGAAATATTCCGGTAGAAGGGCTGTCATCCTCAAGAATTTCCAATTCGGGGTGTGCCATCGACAGATTACGGCCAAACCTTCTTACCTGCCCGAAAACACTTACACGCTGTTCTTCTTTTAGC
Organism: uncultured Chitinophagales bacterium; assembly: GCA_964505385.1. Classification (GTDB taxonomy): domain Bacteria; phylum Bacteroidota; class Rhodothermia; order Balneolales; family Natronogracilivirgulaceae; genus SLJN01. The sequence continues at coordinate 3,562 of CAZDIA010000022.1, read as the reverse complement.
GTTTTTTGAAAATAATGCTGACCTTTGAACCAGACGAGTTTTAGTATGCCGGCTTGATCAGTAATAGTAGCTTCAAGTCGACGTTTTTTTCCGAAACCAGCGTGCTGAATATTTAAAATTTTTCCGGCCGTCAAAACGGTTTCGCGATCTCCGCGTATTCTCCCGATGGGAGTGATAACCGATTTATCAATATATCTTCTCGGAAACAATTCCAGCAGATCTCCCGGCGAAGTTATCCCTGCATTGCGGAGCGCTTCTTCGCGTTTGTCACTTAATCCTTTTAAATCAGTTAATTTCAATTGATATAATGATATGTATCAGTTGTTCAAAAACAAAACATCTCGAGCACCGGTAAAAAGGGTGTGAGTCGTAATTGAGCTAAATTTGGCGATTTTTAAAGAAAAAATAGAATAAAAAGTTTGCACTGCCACCAATAAAGTTTTACCTTTGGAAGCTCTGTTAAACAGTAAATTAACGCAGTAAATCCGTGCCAACGATCCAACAATTAATCAGAAAAGGCAGAAAAAGCAAGACGGTGAAAACAACAGCACCGGCGCTGAAAAACTGCCCGCAACGTCGCGGGGTATGTACCCGTGTATACACGACGACTCCAAAGAAGCCGAACTCGGCTTTGCGCAAGGTAGCGCGTGTAAGATTAACCAACGGAATTGAGGTTACCGCCTATATTCCGGGTGAAGGACACAATTTGCAAGAGCACAGCATTGTGCTTGTTGAAGGTGGCCGGGTAAAAGATTTGCCGGGTGTACGATATCACGTAGTTCGTGGAGCTCTTGATACCGCAGGCGTTGAAGAACGCCGGCAAGGCAGAAGCTTGTATGGTACCAAGCGTCCGAAAAAATAGAAATTAAGTTTAATCTTTAGTTGTATCTATAATGCGTAGACGTAGAGCTGAAGTCAGGGAAGTAACTCCTGATCCATTATACGCAGACAAACTGGTAACTCGTTTTGTCAACAATCTGATGCGGGATGGTAAAAAGAGCACTGCTCTTAAGATCCTGCGCCAGGCGTTTTCTATCATTGAAGAAAAGACCGGAAAGGAAGGTCTTGAGGTGTTTCGTGAGGCCCTTGAGAATGCTTCTCCGGTTATTGAAGTAAAAGGCAGGCGTGTTGGCGGGTCAACCTATCAGGTCCCGGTAGAAGTGCGGCCTGACCGGCAAACCACTCTGAGTATGCGCTGGTTGATTAAATCAGCCCGGCAGCGTAATGATAAATCCATGTCTACCCGTATTGCACGGGAGCTGATGGATGCAGCCAATAATGAAGGCGGAGCCATTCGCAAAAAAGATGAAACACACAGGATGGCTGAGGCAAACAAGGCGTTTGCACACTTCCGATTTTAAATTGAGTCAATACCATGTCAGTAGAAACTAAAGAAAACACAAAAGTATTAGAGCAGCTTAAGAAGACCCGTAATATCGGTATCATGGCCCACATTGATGCCGGTAAGACGACTGCTACGGAGCGTATTTTGTACTACACCGGGATTAATCATCGCCTTGGTGAGGTTCATGATGGCGCAGCGACAATGGACTTTATGAACCAGGAGCAGGAGCGCGGAATCACTATCCAGTCCGCTGCTACCACCTGCCACTGGAATAAAAATCGAATTAATATCATTGATACTCCGGGACACGTCGATTTTACTGTTGAAGTTGAACGATCTTTGCGAGTACTTGACGGATCTATTGCTGTATTCTGTGCAGTGGCTGCCGTTCAGCCGCAGTCAGAAACGGTGTGGAGACAGGCTGATAAATATGGTGTGCCGCGAATGGCCTTTGTAAACAAGATGGATCGCACAGGTGCGGACTTTTTTAATGTGATTGATAAAATGAAGTCGCGCCTGAACGCCAATCCAGTACCGCTTCAAATTCCAATTGGCTCAGAAGATTCATTTCGGGGCGTAGTTGACTTGGTTTCGATGAAAGCATACATCTGGGATGAAGAGAGTTTTGGCATGAAATATGATGAAGTGCCGATCCCTGAGGATTTACAGGCCAAGGCTGAAGAATATCAAAAAATTATGGTCGAGTCGGTGGCCGATCAAAATGAAGAAATTCTTGAGAAGTATCTCTCCGATGAGGATATCACCGAAGAAGAAATTAAGAATGCCATTCGTGATGCTACAGTTAGTTTAAGTATTACTCCCGTGCTATGCGGATCCGCTTTCAAAAACAAAGGTGTGCAAGCTGTATTAGACGCAATTGTTGACTTTATGCCTTCTCCGCTTGATGTGCCTCCCATTGAAGGCAAGCATCCGGATGATGAAAGCCAGGTCATTTCGCGAAAAGCATCTGTAGATGAGCCTTTTTCTGCGCTGGCTTTTAAAATTATGTCGGACCCCTACGTCGGGAAACTCACATTTATCCGGGTTTACTCCGGGCAGATTGACGCTGGTTCTTATGTAAAAAATACAACGACCGGTAAGAGAGAGCGCGTAGGACGTCTGTTGAAGATGCATGCCGACAGCAAAGAAGAGTTGAAAACCGTACGTGCCGGTGATATTTGCGCCGTAGTGGGTATTAAGGATGTTAAAACCGGCGATTCTCTTGCTGATGACAAGAAGCCGATTATTCTCGAGCAGATGGTTTTTCCTGAGCCGGTAATTAAACTTGCCGTTGAGCCGAAATCCAAAGCAGACAACGATAAGCTGACAACAGGTTTGTCCAAACTTGCCGAAGAGGACCCGACATTCAAAGTTAATGTTGACGATGAAACCGGTCAGACGACCATTGCCGGCATGGGCGAGCTCCACCTCGAAATTATTGTAGATCGCCTCAAGCGGGAATTTAAAGTTGAGGCTAATGTTGGTAATCCGCAGGTATCTTACCGCGAAGCCATTACCAAGCCTGTAAAACATCGTGAAATTTACAAAAAACAAACCGGTGGTAAAGGAAAATTTGCGGATATTGAGTTTGAAATTTCGCCGCTTGAAGGGCACACAGGTTTTGAGTTTGTAGATGAAATTGTAGGTGGAGCGATTCCTAAAGAGTTTATGAACTCTGTGGAAAAAGGTTTCAAAGAAGCACTTAATTCAGGTATACAAGCCGGATACACTATAGAAGGTGTAAAAGTACGCGTACTTGATGGTTCCTACCATGAAGTCGACTCTGATGGTGTAAGTTTTGAAACCTGTGCTAAACTCGGTTTTCGTGATGCAGCCCGTAAAGCAAGCCCGATTATTCTCGAACCAATTATGAAGGTGGAGGTTACAACTCCTGAAGAATATATGGGTGATCTGATTGGAGATCTTAACAGTCGCCGGGGAGTAGTTGGGAAAATGGAAAACCGGGCTGAAGGCTCAGTAATTGATGCGGAAGTTCCGCTCGCTGAGATGTTCGGTTACTCAACAAACCTGCGCTCACTTTCGCAGGGTAGAGCAGTTTATACCATGGAGTTTGAGAAATATGCTCCAGTACCAGACAACATTGCTGCCGAGATTGTAAAAGGTAGTGAACTATAAAAATTTCAACCGCTTAAACGCTTAAAACCATGGCAAAAGAGCAATTTGATCGTAGTAAGCCACACGTAAATTTAGGTACGA
>CAZDIA010000021.1:0-48496 GCA_964505385.1 uncultured Chitinophagales bacterium | reverse complement strand
GTGCTACAACATGTTACAAGAATTGAAATTTAGATTAACCGGACACTACTGAAACCGAGTATAAAAGCGCTTTAAGTCTGATAGGATCATATTCGTTGTTCTCCTGTTTTTCTCTGCTGAAGCCCAAAAACAATAACCCCAGAATGCCAAATACTACGGCTATTTCATCCAGGGCATTTGTCTGGGCCACAACCATCCATCGGGTTTCAGCGTATGATGTAACTATGGCAAAAACAGGAATCTCAAAAAAGGCAGGTCTGCCACCCCAGAAATAAAAATAGGCTGCCACGAAGCTTATTATTAGTAAAAGAAAGGAAACATATCTGAATCGATAAGGCAAGAACGGCAACCTGTAATTTGATTGAGGTGTGTTTCCCATACCATATTCCACCAATTTTCTTTCTTCAATATAAGAATTTAACGGCAGATTCTTAACATGTGTTTACATTATTTTAATGAATTTTGTGTAGTATTGATTATAGAAAGAAGGCTGATAGAAATCCTGTATCATTTACAAAAGGTGGCGAGTAGCTAAATAGTTTTAAATTTTTCCACTTGTGGTCATTCGAGATGGCTAAAGGTGAAAAGATGGAGGTCGATTAGAAAGTCAGAGAAAAGATTCAAAATTTTACATCTTATACTCCACACTTTTTGGAAATAACCCGGTTTTGCAGTAAAAAAATCAGGTGCCCTCGAAGTATGCAAGCAGGAAGCCAACGCCATGAGTCAACAAGCCTGGGATGAATTTGCCCGGCTGGTTCCGCCCAGTGAACCCAAAATTATGCTGCATCTTCTCTGCAAAAAAATGCTTGATATGGCCTACGACACATGAAAGAATCTGGCTTTGATCAAAACCAGGGGCTAAAAGCTGATTTACAACCAATAACCCCTGATTTCCCAGGAATACGCTACAGATACGGAAAACAAACTTTCACATCTTCATATCTTTACATCTTCACTTCTTCACCTCTTTAAAGTGTCCGGCTCAGGCTAACTATTTCAACCCTTACATCATCCGTTGAATTCGCACCAGCACATCCTCAAGATGAATACGGGTATGCCGGTCCGGAGCGTCGTCCAGGTATTCTTCGATTTCATCCTGCAACTGACTAAGCTGGTCACGCACAAGCATCCGCACATCGGATTGGCTCACGTGGATTTCGGCATTTAACGGTGGATCTTCGTAACTGCCGACCCGCAGGTTGCCGGAAACGGGAGGGTTGAAGGTCTCCATTTGCGCCTCGGTCATCAGCCACTGCAGCCGGTCGAGGTAGCCGCGCTGAAGATTGCGACGGAAGGCGTCAATTTCTTTGCCCTCGCTCACTTCCTTCCACAGCATCTCGCGCAGGTCGTCCATCATCTCGGGGTTGGAGTAGGCTTCATCACCCAGAAAATATTCCTGCTCGGCGATGCGCCCGAATCGGTTGGGCAGCAGAAAACGCTTCAGCGCCTGCATCTGATAGCCCCGGACCCGCTCAAGCGCTCCGGCATGTTCAAGCAGACGGAGGATATCCTCATCCAGCAGCCACTCCGGAGTCTGGAATGCGTGATCTGCCAAAAACTCCATCGCGCGGATTTGATCCTCCCGTTCTACCGGCGTGAAAATCGGACCATCCTCGCCGTGGCGTTTTTTGTGCGTGTAGGTTCCGCCTACCTGCACCGTGGCATGCTGCATAAAACGCTGCCACTGCTGATGAATTTGCAGATAGTGGTTTTCCAGATCCCAGTAATCCTGACCGTCCTCAGAGACGCGTTCGACCAGATCCGGAATCAACCTTTTGAGGTTTTTGATCCCGTATTCACTTGCCTTGACACCGTCATCACTCATCGATTCGGTCTGGCGGTATGGATCCCACTCGGTTTCGGCGGTGTACTGACCCTCCAGAAACCGGAACCACGGTTCTTCGTTGTGTTCCATCACCATCTGATTGAGCGTATCCCACTCTTCATCCGGACCGTCGTACTGAGGCATCGGGCTGTAGCCCCACTTTACGGCGAACTTGTCAGCCACCCCGACCCGGCGACGTTCGATCTCGGGGATGTCATCACCCGGTTGTGCGACATAATTGAAGCGGGTACGTCCGACTACCGAAGCGGCATGGCCCCACTCTTCAATAAACGAAGCAGATCGAAGTGAGTCCGTCGGAAATGCGTGATTTCCCATCTGATTGTGAGGCAGCCCGACCACATGCGCAATCTCATGCGAAACCACATAGCGCAGCGCTTCGCCCATCATATCCTCGGGTACTTCATCACCCCGGAGATCATCATGGCGGGCGCCCATTTGAGAGAATATCCACCATCGCAGCCGCTCTTCCAGCCCATCGAGCATGTTGATGTGTCCGCTGATCAGCTCCCCGGTACGCGGATCCACCGCGCCGCCGCCGGCGTTGGCCGACCGCACGTTGGTGGCGTTGTAGCGGAGCACCGAATACCGGGCATCCTCCATGCTGAAATCGGGATCATCCACCGGCGCCATTTTAACTTCAATGGCGTTTTTGAATCCGGCTTCCTCGAACGCTTCGTTCCACTCCAGCAGTCCCTCTTTGAAATAGGGAATCCAATGCTCCGGCGTGGCCGGATCGATATACCAGACCCAGGGCTCTTCCGGCTCTACGAGTTCGCCATCAAGGTAGGCCGAGGTGTCGCTTGGATCGAGGCGATATCGCTGAATATAATTTACCTCTTCGGTGCCCTGATAATCGCGCCCAAAATCGAGCTGGGTGATCCCGCGCAGGCCGATTCGCTCATCATACCACCGGCGCTCCATCTTTTCCTCGGGAAGCAAAAGCATGGAGTGATTCAAATGCGCTGACATCGTGCTGCCCCGGCTTTCTGACGGCGGATCACCGGCATCATAACTCAATACCGCGCCCACTTCAATATTTTCCGGGTAACTGCGGATTGATTCCACGTGACTGCGTTCGGGATCAAGTCCGCGGGAGTCGATGGAATTGCGCGCGAATTGGCTGACTTCAAACGCTTCCGACTGTCCGGTGTACAGGTCGGAAACATCAATAATGATGGAGCCATCCCGCTCTTTTTCGATATCAAATGATGCCAAAATCGGTGTGAAGCTGTCGCGGTTGACCGCTTTGTACACATTCAGGTTTTCATCGGCATCGTAGTGATAGGTTTCCGCCCGCAGCAAAATCCTGTCACGTTTGCGCTCCCAGGTCACCTGCATATTGGTGTTGGCGAAAGGTCCGGATTCCGAAAACCACGCTTCTTTTTCGCGGTAGCGAGTCAGGATGACCATATCGCGTTCGAGCTTTTCTTCGGGGATTTCGAAGAAGAATTTTTCCCCGGTCTGATGGACATCAAACAACCCCTCGTCGGTTTCGGCGGCCTCAAGCAGCCGGTCGATGTCGCTTTCGTTTCCCTGTTGCTGAACTTCAGCGGATGGTCCGCAAGCCGTAAACAGGAGTGCAGCCAGGAGAGTCGTGATCATTCCAACATCAAAACCCCTCGGTGTTGAAGCATTGGTAAGGAGGTTAATCATAAGCAAAATTAATTTGATTAAGGTATTTGTAAGAGTGTGTTTATAGTTTGCCAAACTTAAATAATAAGTCAGAAACTATCTTTGAATCTGAGTTCGATTATAAAATGCGTAAAATTTCTGCGTAAATCTGCGAATTAATCAGCGTAACTCTGCGAGAAAACTACTTTTTTTCTATCTCTCGCTGATTTACGCAGATTCATGTATTCAAATTTCGAGCATGAAATAAATCAGAATCACAATAAATCGTACAAAATTAATTTCATACATAAATTGAGAATAATAAATAAAACCATCGAACTCAGGTTTTGAGGATATGAAACCAAAAAGAATTGCGCACATAAAAAATCCCCATCCGAAACTAATCGAATGGGGATCTAACCAGCTGTGCTAAGCGCTGTTATCTACATGATTAATCCATTTCATAGCTTTGCAGGATGCGCAGGTAGTTGGCGCGTTCGAAAGCGGTAGGATCAGCCACTGACGCCGAACTCATTGCACCCCGCATATCGGCTATGGATTCATACTCATTGTCTTCCATCCAGATGCGCATTTCACGCGTTATATCGGATAGCGTGCCAATGCCGTCGCGCAGTAAGACCGAAGTCATCATGGTTACATCCGCTCCCGCCAGGATCATTTTGATTACATCCTCAGCGGTGTGAATACCTGTTGTGGCGGCAATGCTGCATTGCAAGTGAGGGCGCAGCATCGCGATCCATCGAAGGGGGAGGCGTTTTTCAAATGATGTACTCAATTCAAGACTGGGCTCAACTTCCAGTTCTTCAAGATTGATATCAGGTTGATAGAACCGGTTGAACAGTACCAATCCGTCGGCGCCGGCTTTCTGCATGCGCAGCGCCATATTTCCGAATGAGCTGAAATAAGGGCCAAGTTTTACTGATACCGGAATAGATAGATTTTCTTTAACCGTTTTCAGATCATCCAGATACATATTTTCCACTTCCTCGGATGAAATATTCGGATCCGCGGCAATATGATAGATATTCAATTCAATGGCATCAGCGCCTGCATCTTCCATGTTTTTAGCGTACGATCTCCATCCACCACGGGAAGAGCCGTTTAAACTGGCAATTACCGGAATGTCTACCGCATCTTTAAGAGTACGGATTTGTTCGAGATACTCTTCCGCATGAAGATTATGAAACTCATCCGGCTCCGGAAAATAATTCAGAGCTTCAGCAAAACTGTCGCTTGAAGTAGTTAAAATATCATCCATCGCCTCATTTTCGCGGTTGATTTGCTCTTCAAAGAGTGAATACATCACTACAGCGGAGGCGCCGGCATCTTCCATTTTTTTTACTTTATTCACTTCACTTGCCATTGGGGAGGCGGAAGGGACGAGCGGGTTTTTAAGGGTAAGTCCCAGGTACTTGGTTTCGAAATTCATAACATTTGGGTTTGGTTTAATAATTACAATAAGGTTATGCGCCTGGAATTGAGAGCCGCACCGCAGCACGGCTCTCAACAGTTTCACTGCTCACCGTTAGTGGCCGGCTCATATAACTGCTTTGCCTGCTCATAGATGTTCCAGTTGTATTTGATATCCTCCTGTGCCTGTTCCAGCAATTTTTTGGCCATTTGAGGATTCGACTTGGAAAGCATCAGATAGCGCAGCTCGTTATAAGCATAATCTTCAAATGCTACTTTCGGCTTCTTGGAATCCAGGTGGAATGGGTTCTTTCCTTCATCCTTTTTGGATGGATCAAACCGGAATAGCGGCCAGTAACCCGAATCGACAGCCAGTTTTTGCTGGCTAAGGCCGTGTTTCATATCGTAGCCGTGAGCTATGCAATGGCTGTAGGCAATAATGAGTGATGGGCCGGGATAGCGCTCGGCTTCAACGATCGCTTTCATTGTCTGCATATCATTGGCACCCATTGCGATACGAGCAACATAGGCTTTTCCGTAGTTTACTGCCATCATGCCGAGGTCTTTTTTGCCGACCTGCTTTCCTGCAGCTGCGAATTTGGCAACCGCGCCAAGAGGCGTGGATTTGGAGCACTGACCCCCGGTGTTGGAGTATACTTCCGTATCCAGCACCAGCATGTTGATATCCTTGCCGCTGGCTAAGACGTGATCCAACCCGCCATAACCGATATCATATGCCCAGCCGTCGCCGCCGAAACTCCATACGCTTTTGCGTACCAGATAATCGGCAATAGTCAGCAGGCGTTTGGCATCAGGATTGTCAAGCTCATGCAAGCGTTTTTTGAGCTTGGCCACACGCTCGCGCTGCTCAAATACACCCGGCTCGGTGGTTTGATCGGCATGTAGTATCTCTTCTACAAGCCCGGAATTTATTTCCGTGCTGAGCTTCTGAAGCAGCTCGGAAGCTTGTTCGGCATTTTTATCTATAGCCAGCCGGAAGCCCAGTCCGAACTCGGCTGTGTCTTCAAACAGTGAGTTAGACCATGCCGGTCCTCTGCCTTCATCATTTGTGGTATAAGGAGTAGTAGGCAGGTTACCGCCGTATATGGATGAACATCCGGTAGCATTGGCAATGACCATGCGGTCACCGAATAGCTGGGAAACGACATTGATATAGGGTGTTTCACCGCAACCTGTACATGCACCGGAAAATTCAAAGAGGGGTTCCAGGAATTGAGAGCCTTTAACCGTTTCGGTTTTCAGTTTGGTGCGATCAAACTGGGGTATGGTTTCGAAAAACTCCCAGTTTTTCTTTTCGGTTTCGATATTCGGTATAATCTCATGCATGTTCAATGCTTTGCGATTCACCTGCTTCTTATCCTTTGCCGGGCAAACTTGTACGCAAAGCTCACAGCCGGTGCAATCTTCAGGAGATACCTGAATACTGATTTTTGTATCTTCGGGCCATTCGCGGCCTTTGGCATCCATGTATCTCAGGGTGTCCGGCGCATCTGCGAGAAGCTCACCATCAAAGGCTTTCATTCTGATGCAGGCGTGCGGGCAAACCATCGTACATTTACCGCACTGAATACAGATATCCGATTCCAGAATCGGCACCTGATCCGCGATATTTCTTTTTTCATACTTTGTAGTGCCGGTAGGGAAGGTGCCATCCGCTTCAAATGAGCTGACCGGTAGATTATCACCATTTCCGGAGATAATTTCGGCAGTTACTTCTTTAACGAAGTCCGGAGCGTCATCCGGAACAGGCTGCCTCATCGTATAATCGGATTCTACTTCGGCAGGCACGTTTACTTCGTGGAGATTGTCCACTGCATTGTCAACTGCGGCAAAGTTGCTCTTCAGAACCTTTTCGCCTTTCTTGCCGTAGGTTTTCTCGATGGCATCTTTAATGAGCTTGATCGCTTCATCTTTCGGCAAGATGTCGGAGATAGCAAAGAAACAGGCCTGCATTACAGTATTGATGCGATTGCCCATTCCACTTTCCCGGGCAACTTTATAAGCATCAATAGTGTAGAAGCGGAGCTCCTTATCAATTATTTGTTGTTGAACCTCTCTGGGAAGGTATTCCCAAATCCTGTCAGCCGAGTATGGGGCATTCAGCAGGAATATTGCACCGTGCCGCGCATGTTCCAGCATATTAAATCGCTCCAGAAACGGAAACTGGTGGCATGCAACAAAATGCGCTTTATCAATCAGGTAAGCTGATCTGATCGGATTCGGGCCAAACCGGAGGTGTGAGGTCGTTGTGGCACCGGCTTTTTTCGAGTCATACACAAAATAGCCCTGGGCATAATTGTCGGTGTTTTCACCGATAATTTTGATAGAATTTTGATTGGCACTTACAGTGCCGTCTGCGCCAAGACCGTAAAACATTGCTTCGTACACCTCGGAATCAGTTTCAAGCGCCTGCTCGTCGTAATCAAGGCTCAATTTACTTACATCATCTTTGATGCCGATTGTAAAGCGGGATTTGGGCTTCACTTCTTTGAGCTCATCAAAAACCCTGCTAACCATAGTGGGGGTAAACTCTTTGGAAGAAAGTCCGTACCGCCCGTTGATTATGCGTGGTTCATCACTGAAATCCTTCCAGTTTTGCAAGCGGTTTTCCTGAAATGCCGCCGTTATATCCGAGTAAAGCGGTTCGCCGGAAGCTCCCGGTTCTTTGGTCCGGTCAAGTACGGCAATACTGTGCGCGGTTTCGGGCACGGCTTCCAGAAAATCTTTCATGCTAAAAGGCCGGTAGAGCCGGGATTTAATCACACCAACCTTTTCGCCGTCAGCATTGAGGTGATCAACCGTTTCATGTACGGTTTCAGCGCCAGAGCCCATTATGACGATAACACGGTCAGCATCTTTCGGCCCGTGATAATCGAATAAATTGTAATAGCGTCCGGTAAGATCACCGAATTTGTTCATGGTTTGCTGGACAATTCCGGCGCATGCATCATAGTACGGGTTCGCGCTTTCCCTGGCCTGGAAAAAGACATCCGGGTTTTGAGCGGTTCCGCGGATTTTAGGATCATCAGGAGTTAAGGCCCGGTTGCGATGCTCAATCACCCGATCATCATTGATCATTTCGCCCATCTGATCAGTGGTGATTTGATCAATTTTTTGAATTTCGTGAGAGGTGCGGAAGCCATCGAAGAAATGAATGAATGGTACGCGGGATTCTAATGTAGCTGAATGGGCAATCAGAGACATATCCATTGCTTCCTGCACGCTGTTGGAGCATAGCAGAGCCATACCGGTAGGCCGCATGGCCATGACGTCACTGTGATCACCGAAAATGGAGAGCGCATGAGTGGCGACTGTCCGGGCGGAGACATGCACCACAGCCGGATTCAATTCACCTGCAATTTTATACAGGTTTGGCATTTTCAGCAACAACCCTTGTGATGCTGTAAAAGTGGTAGTGAGAGCGCCCGTTTGAAGAGAGCCGTGCATTGTACCGGCCGCGCCGGCTTCACTCTGAAGCTCTACTACTTCAGGAACCGTACCCCAAATATTCTTTTTTCCTGCCATAGACCAAGAGTCCGACCATTCACCCATCGGTGATGCAGGAGTAATAGGGTAGATAGCAATAACTTCATTTACGTGATGCGCAATGTAGGCGGTAGCTTCATTGGCATCCAGTGTGACTTTTTGCGTAGTCATAGTAAAACCTCTGGGTCTGCTTATTAAATGTGAGTAAATTTTTATTTGCTAAACAGGTAATTACACCTGATTATCTGTTTAATATTTTTAAAAAACATAGTGTAAATGCTTTCCAATCAATACTTCACCTCGAAGGAAGTGTCTAAATTAAGAATACTGTCGCCAACTTTAACACCTTCGCTCAATTCCTGTAAGGTTTCCTGCTCAAAGAGCTGGCGAATCCGGTCTCTGATTTTTTTGTAATCATGATGGATCGGGCAGGGTTTATCATCGTTGCATTTTTTCAGTCCGATACCGCACTGATTAAAAATTTCCAATCCGTCAATTGCTTTTACAACTTCGATCAATCTGATGTTTTCAGGAGAGCGTGCCAGTTTAAATCCACCTGTTGGTCCTTTCATGGAAGTTAACAATTTCTGTTTTACCAGAAGCTGCAGGATTTTGCTTAGGAAGTGCTTGGGAATATCTTGTTTTTTGGCAATCGAGCTAAGCTCAACGCTTTTTCCCTCTTCATAATGTAAAGCTATGTATAGCATAGCCTGAAGCCCATAATGACAAGAAGTAGAAAACATAACTTTTAAAGATGCTTAGTGTTGGTGTTTAGATAAACTGCACGCCATATTAATTCCCTGCAAATTGGACAATAACATCCAGGAAATCAACAAAAAATCAATATTTCCGCCATTACATCCCATTATTTCTGTGTACTGCTGAAGTACTGGGATTGGCTCTCATTATTTTCTACCTTTTCCAGTATCAGTTGCCTGACCTGTTTTGCCATGTTATTGCATGCCATTATCTGATTTATATCATCGCAAAAATAGATTTCGCCTTCGCTGAGGACGTCTCTGTCTTTGCATCTGACACAGGAGAAATCAAGATTCTCGATTCTGTCGTCATATTTTTGGCATTTTTTAATAAGCTCAGTTACCGTCAGAGGGTCTTCTCTGGTTTCATCGTTCTCGTAAGCATAAAGCGTATAAAGGCTGTTAAGATAGTGATGCAGAGCACGTCTTGCTGCAAGGCAAACTGAATAGCTTACCACATCAGCAGATGGACGTGCCAGTTCCTCCTGTGCGTTACTGAATTCTTCTTCTGCTTTGTCGTATAATTCTTTGGCAATCTGGTAGTTCATAATCGCGGCTATTTTAAAGTGAGAAGGTACGTGCCGTACTCAAAAGTTTATTTAACTTATATGTGAATTGTGATTTGAGTATAAACTCAAAACTTTTTTTTACCTTGTGCCTGGTATGGTCTCCTTTTGCTATTTTACAGTTGCGATTAAATTAAAATTTAAACTCCAAACATTTGAATGGACATCTTTGCGAATTCAAGAACAGGAGTGAAATAGACCCCGAATAACAAGGTCGGTACAAGTAATACAAGCAATATTGCTTTCGAACCTATATCAAATTGGATGCCGCTTTGTTTTTCTTCCGGCTGAACCAGAAACATATTTCTGACGACTCTCATGTAGTAGAACAGTGAGACGATCGTCATCACGCCCGCCAGCACTACCAGCCAAATCCACCCGGCACTTACGGCTGCACCGAAAACGTATAACTTGGCAATAAATCCCGCGGTTGGCGGCAGACCGGTCAATGCAATCATAAAAACGGTCATAGCTACACTCTCAAAAGGAGCTCTCAGGCCCAGACCTTTATAATCATCAATGGATTCGGTGTTAAGCTTGTTTGATACAATCATAGCCACGAAAAACGCGCCCATATTCATGAAGAGATACATGAACACGTAAATCAAAATGGCAGAAATGCCTTCATTGGTGAGTACCACAAGCCCCATCATAATATAGCCGGCGTGGGCAATGCTGGAGTAAGCGAGCAGCCGCTTGATATTATCCTGCCAGAGTGCGACAAGATTTCCTACCACCATAGCCAGGGCAGCCATTATGGCAAGAATAATGTTCCAGTTAAATCCTTCAATAAATGCCCATACGCCAATTGCATCCATACCACCGGCGTCTATAAAAGAAACTTTAAAGAACCTTACCGTCATTGCAAAGGCGGCAATTTTAGAAGCAACAGCCAAATACGCGGTGATAGTGATAGGCGCACCCTCATATACATCAGGCGCCCAGAAGTGGAACGGCACAATAGCAAGTTTAAAACCGAATCCGACCAGTATCATGATAACCGCAATCAATAATACCATAGGCTGCTCAACACCGGCACTTAACGCTTCATTTATGCCGTAAATATCTATCGCTCCGGTAATGCCTACCAACAGGGAAATACCGTAGATCATGATGCCGGATGAGACCGCGCCGTAAATAATATATTTGATTGATGCCTCGGCGGATCTCGGTGAATTGCGGGTGAACCCTGCCAGCACGTAGGAGCAGAAACTGGTAAGCTCAAATGCAAGGAACATCAAAAGCACATTGGTTGCACCTACCATCAAAAACATTCCGAGGATCATGCCAAGGATAAGCATGTAGTATTCACCGATGCGGTCGATATAGTCATCCAGCTCTCTTGATTTCATGGAAAACAGGATGATCAGGATGGTAGCCAGCAATAGCATTACCTTGAAAAATACCGCAAACGGGTCCACGGCAATCATATCACTGAAGATGGATTCAACCCAGCCAACCTGAAAAAAGACCAGAATTCCGGTGATCACTAATCCGCCTATCACAATCCATCCAATGGCGTGGCTCTCCCGCTTGAGAACAAGGTCGGCCACGAGCGCCACACACAATGTGATTGTGATGGCCAGCTCAGGGTAAAAGTGGTTCAGGCTGTAAATTATGTGTTCAACCATATCCGCATGCGCTTGTTCGTGAGATGTTTTTGTTTTGCCATGGAATTATCCCGTTCCGTTTACCAGATCTACCAGAAAACTCAGCGAGGAATTCATCAACTCGATAGCCGGCGCCGGATAGACACCAAGAAAGATGATGAGGACAATTAGCGGAGCGAATGCGAGCATCTCCCTGCCGGTAAGATCAGGCAGATTTTTATGCTCATCGGGCAGTGACCCCAGGAAGACCCGCTGTATTGTCCACAGGATATATCCGGCTGTTATTATGATGCCGAGAACTGAGATGATCGCAATCCACATGAAGGCTTCGAAGGCGCCGAGGAAGGAGAAAAGCTCGCTTACGAATCCGTTGAGTCCGGGCAATCCGAGTGCGGCAAATAACCCGACTGTAGCTATACCCGTATATTTCGGCATCTGATTCGAGATTCCTCCGAAATCGTACACTCCCCGCTTGCCGGTTCGATCATAGATAACCCCGACCAAAAGGAAGAGGACAGCGGTGATTATGCCGTGATTGAACATCTGCAGTACACCGCCGACCATGCCCTGGGTGTTCAGGGCCGCCATGCCAAGCACAACAATACCCATATGGCTGATGGAGGAATAGGCGATCAGTGATTTGAAATCTTTCTGTGCCATAGCACAGAGTGCTCCGTATATAATGCTGATCATACCGAGTATAGCCATCAGGTACACAAAGTAGACCGTTGCATCGGGAAAAATGGGGAAGCTGATCCGAAGCAATCCGTAAGTTCCGAGCTTAAGCAATACTCCGGCCAGAATCACACTGATTGGAGTTGGCGCCTCAACGTGCGCATCCGGAAGCCAGGTGTGGAATGGAAACAATGGCACCTTAATCGCAAAGTTTATAAAGAGCGCCAGCCAGGCGATGTATCTCCAGGTTGTATCTACACCGTAAAGAAGTGAGCCTTCAACAAAGTTTTCAGGCTGCATCATGTGCAGGATATTGAAGGTGTGAATGCTTTCTCCCGCTGTGTTGGTATAGGCAACGCTGAAGTAGAGCGCGAGCATGGTAAGCAGCATGAGAATACTGCCGACAAAAGTATAGATGAAAAACTTGATGGCTGCATATTCGCGACGCGGCCCGCCCCAGATACCTATAAGGAAGTACATAGGAAGCAGCATGACCTCCCAGAAGATGAAATACAGGAAGAAGTCCAGGGCCACAAAAACACCCATCATACCGGTTACCAAAAGCAGGTATAGGGCAAAATACCCTTTTATCATTTTGTTGATCGTCCAGGAGGAGATCACCCCGATAAAAGATATGAGGGCGGTGAGAATCACCATTATGACACTCAGCCCGTCAATGCCGAGAAAATAATTAATGTCGATTTGCCCGACCCAGGGCACCGCTTCGACGGTGATCCAGTTAAATTGCTCTACGAACTGAAATGTATCCGGATCATTAATACCAAGCTTTGACCGGTCGAATATGCCGAAAATAATTGCAGCCAATAGTACCTGAATGCCGGTTACTACGAGGGCAGTCCACCTGATTGCGTTGGCTTTATGATCGGGCAGAAGCAATACGACCAGCATACCCAGGACGGGTAAAAATACGATCCAGGTTAGTATTCCTATACCAAAAATTTGCAATTCCATATGCTTATGCTTCCATTACTGTTATTCTATCTCTGATCACCAGAAAGTTCATAATTAATAAAAAAGGAAAAAGAAAATGATAAAACTGAACACTACATACACGATGTAGGTCTGCACTCTGCCGGTTTGGACCGGCTTTATACCTTTACCGATATATCCGGTAACCCGGGCGGTAAGGTTAACCAGCCCATCCACGATGTTGTCATCAACCCAGCCGCTAACTTTTGACACCACGTTAGTTGTGGTGGCAGATCCGTTAACAATTGCGTCAATTACGTTGTCATCAAACCAGCGCATGGCTTGTGTTAGTGAAAGTGTGCCATTTACAAAAGCACTGCTGTAAATATCATCGAAATACCACTTGTTGTAAGCCCCTTTGTAGAGGAACCCCATAGAATTGGCGATGCGGTCTGCACTAACTTTTTTCCATTCGTACACCGCAAATGCCGCAACCAGACCAAGCACGGCTATGATGATGGATAAAATCATTGCCGGCGTATGCACTGCGCTAACCGCTTCATTAAACTGTGCTACAGTTGCCGGCTGCAAAACTTCCGGCACCAGACTTGCCGGACGCTCCATCACCGCATAGAACCACCCGGAAGATGCGCCGAACGGATTAAAACTATAGAAGACAAAAACAGATAAAATCGCCAGGACAATGAGCGGGATCGTCATCACATAGGGTGATTCATGGATGTCTTTAAGCCGGGAAGAATCGGCATGGTTTCCGTGGAAGGTGAGTATCAACAGGCGGAACATGTAGAAAGCCGTGAGACCGGCGACTACAAATCCAAGTATGGGCAACAGATAGTGACCGTCCATCGAGCTGAAGGCCATGGTACCTGCGAGAATTTCATCCTTGCTCAAAAAGCCGGAAGTCAGCGGAATACCGGATATCGCCAGCGTGAAGATCACAAATGTCCAGTAAGTGATGGGCAGCCTTGATTTTAATCCGCCCATATTCCGGATATCCTGCGCATCCGTATCGTGATCATGTTTCTTGTGAAGCGCCTCGTGCATTGCATGAATCACGCAGGCAGCGCCAAGGAATAAGCCCGCTTTGAAAGCCGCGTGTGTTACCAGGTGCATGAAACCGGCAGTATAGGCGCCCACGCCGAGCGCCATGGTCATATAACCCAGCTGACTGATCGTCGAATAAGCCAGCACTTTTTTGATATCAAACTGGGTTAGGGCGATGGTGGCCGCGATTATTGCAGTTATCGCGCCGATATAGGCGATTACTATTAGCGCATCTGCCGTGAGAATCGGGAACACCCGTGCTATCAGATATACACCGGCAGCTACCATAGTGGCGGCGTGAATCAAAGCGCTGACCGGAGTAGGGCCTTCCATCGCGTCGGGAAGCCAGACGTGCAGCGGGAATTGTGCTGATTTACCGACAGCGCCGAGGAATATCAGGATGCCGGCGGCAGTAAGCCACCCTTCACTGCCAAATGGCAGCTGGCCGTCGGAAATCGCACCAAAGATGTTGTCGAAAGTAAATGAAGAGAAACTGATGAATAAAATCATCAGACCGATAAACATACCCGCATCACCAACCCGGTTGACAATAAATGCCTTGGTTGCTGCATTGGAAGCTGATTTTTTCTCATACCAGTGCCCGATGAGCAGATAGGAACTGATACCAACAAGCTCCCAGAACATATACATCATAAGGATGTTGTGGGTGAGCACGATACCGAGCATGGAAAATGAGAACAAACCCAGATAGGCATAATATCGCGAATAGCGAATATCACCCTTCATGTACCCGAATGAGAAATAATGAACCAGCATGCTCACCAGCGTTACCACCACAAGCATGATGGCAGCCAGGTTATCGATCATGATGCCGAATTCAATGGTTACCGGGCCGATTATATCCGCAACACCAAACTCAACCCATTTAAAAACACCGGTCAGAGGCTGATCTGGGAAAACGGTTAGTTTGGTGATCATGATGATAAAGGAAAGCACAAACGCCAGGCTTATCATACCGCTTCCAAGCCAGTCTCCTTTGCGCGGCAGTCGGTTGCCCGTAAATAGTAACACAACAAATCCTGCCAGAGGTAAAAGCAGGGTGATGAGGGCTAATGATATAAGTGTGTTTGGTTCCATGACTGATTATCTGTTCAGGTGGTCGACTTTTAAGCCACACAAATGTGCGGTATTTATGGATATGTTGGCTGTCATCGTCATCCTCTTAAAAGATTAATTTCGTCGGCATTAATAGTCCTGAAGCGGTTATAAATATTGAGCACGATCGCCAGTGCAACCGCCGCTTCAGCTGCAGCGATGATTATCACAAATAGTGCGATCATATTTCCGTCGAGGCCTAATTCGGTGTAGCGGCTGAATGCGACAAAATTGATATTAGCCGAATTCAGTATCAGTTCTACTCCCATCAGAACCATAATGATGTTACGCCTCGAAATAATAGCGAGCAGGCCGATCGCAAACAGTATCGCGCTGACGATCAGAAAGTGTGTCAATCCCGGTTCAGCCAACCACTCTATAAATGTTGATTCCATGATTCTCGACTATTGTTGTTTAATTCCCTTATCGGATTGCTTTTTACTTCGACTTGCCATAAATACGGCGCCTATAATAGCAACCAGAAGCAATATCGCGGCGATTTGAAAGGGCAGTATATATTCGTTCATCAGCATTACTCCGAGGTCGGAAACAGTAGAGCCGGTATCTTCCACCGGTATGATCTGCCAGTCGGACTGCATGAACACCGCGATCAAAAGTACTGCTACTATTCCGGTAAAAATGGCGGCGGGCCAGAAGTTAATGGCAACGGTCTCAAATCGGGCAGTAAAACCTTGTGTGGTTAACATTACCCCGAATAAGATCAAGATGAGAATGCCGCCAATGTATACCAGTAACTGAGTTGCAGCAACGAAGTCGGCATAAAGCAGTACATAGAGTACGGCGATACCCAGAAGTGAGAACATCAGTGCGAATGCTGAGCGCACGATGTTTCTGGAAAACACCATCACCACGGCTGATGCGATAGCCAGCAGAGCAAACACATAAAATGATATCGCAAATAAATCCATGTTAATACTTAATCTTTTGAAGTTTTCGGTGAATCCTTCTTGTCCTTTTCATCTTTTTTACCCTCTGCCTGTTTCTTCTCTTTCTCGGCTTTCTTTTTTGCAGCCTGCTTTTCTTTTTCCGCTTTCTTTCGGGCAGCTTCTTCTTCAGCTTTTTTCTTCACTTCTTCCACCTTTTCAGGAGATAGGTCGCTGAATTTGAAAATCAGATCGTCACGGTCGTACTTCGAATATTCGTAATCCTCAATCATGTAAATGCAGTCGGTAGGGCAGGGAGGCACGCACAGGTCGCAGTACATGCATTTTGCCATATCAATATCAAACTTTGTGACCCAAAGCCGCTTTTTATGCCCGGTTGAAGTTTCGCCAAGATCATCTTCATCGGTTGATTTTACCGTTTCTATTTCGATGCAGTTTACCGGGCAAGCTTTAGAGCAGAGGTTACAGCCTATGCAATCGTCGATATTCACATACAGTTGATGGCGCACACCTTTTGGCATTTCCAGCCTTTCCTCCGGATACTGTACGGTAACCGACCTTTTAAATAGATGTCGCCATGTAACCCCCAAGCCTGTAAAGATTGAGGAGAAGGTGACCCAGAATTCATTTAATAATTTTGTCATATAAACTCCGATCTGTTTGTGCAGATCAATTTTAGAATATCATTTCCCATAGAGCTACCAGAATTAGATTTGCAAAAGAAGCGGGTATCAGGAACTTCCAGCAAAAATTCATCAGACGGTCAATGCGAAGTCGCGGAAGTGTCCACCGGATCCACATCATTACAAATACAAGGAGCACTCCTTTAAGGAGGAACCAGAAGAATCCCCAGGCCGGCCCGGACATGAAATCACCAAATGGGCTGTGCCACCCGCCGAAAAACAGTACCACACCCAGTAATGAGAGCAGCAGCATGTCGGCATATTCCGTTAACATGAATATAGCCCAGCGCATACCGGAGTATTCCGTTTGAAACCCGGCGACCAATTCTGATTCGGATTCAGGGAGGTCAAACGGTACCCGGTGAGCTTCGGCAAGAATTGAGATAAAAAACAGGATAAAAGCTATTACCAGAAACGGGCTGTGGAAAATGAACCAGTTCGGCAGAAAACCGAGAAAGTCGTTTCCGGCCTGCATCTCGGTAACGTTCATAAGGTTAAGCGTTCCGGTAGCAACTATCACCGAAAGCACGGTTATCACCGTTGGGATTTCATAACTGTACATTTGAGCGGCGCTTCTCATCGCTCCGAGAAGCGACCATTTGTTATTCGATGCCCATCCGCCCATTATGACACTGATGGAGACAACCGACGTAATCGCAAGCAGATAAAACACTCCCACATTAACCATGCTTCCGATATAGGCGCTGCTGAATGGTAATACAGCGAAAGCGCCGTAAGAAGCGATAAATGCCAAAAACGGAGCCATTCTGAATAGTACCCGATCGGCTTTTTCCGGGATGATATCTTCTTTTTGCAGCAGCTTGAGTAAGTCAGCTATTGTTTGCGCCCAACCGTGCCAGCCACCAACCCGCATCGGCCCGAGGCGATCCTGAATATGGCCTGAGACTTTCCGCTCCAGCCAGATTGCGAACAAAGCATACACCAGAATTATGATCAGCGGTATGCTTGCATAGACAATAAGCGGGAAAGGACTTATAGGGATAATATTTTCAAGTGCTTCATACATGAAATTATGTTCCTGGCTTTATTTCCAAAAGTGATATTTAGAGGTAATTATCTTAATATTAGAAAAATTTTTTTCGGTCTGATCAATCATACTTGTTCACCGGTCGATTTCTCCGAGAATGATATCTATACTGCCGATCATGGCAACCAGATCCGCAACCATCCATCCACACGATATTTCCGGGAGAACGCTCAGGTTTACAAAGCTCGGGGCCCGGGCTTTTACACGAAATGGTTTAGCGGATTTATCACTGATTATATAGTATCCGAGTTCACCTCTGGGTGCTTCGGTTCGGCAATAAATTTCACCTTCCGGCGGCTTGATTTTTTTGGGTACCGCCTCCTGAACATCGCCCTCTTTAGGCATCTGGTCAAGAGCTTGTTCTATAATTTTGAGGCACTCCCGCATCTCGCGGACTCTAACGATATAGCGGTCCCAGCAATCGCCGGTAACTCCTTTTTCACCACTGCCTGTCGGGATATCAAAATCAAACCGGTCGTAAACAGAGTAGGGGTCATCCCGCCGGAGATCCCATTTAATCCCGGAAGCGCGCAAAACCGGGCCTGATGCAGCATAGTTTATGGCAACTCCGGGTTTAAGTTCGCCAATATTCGCTGTGCGATCGATGAATATCTTGTTATATGATAGCAAATCATCCAACTCATCGATTTCCGGCTCAAATTTTTTGATAAAATCTCGGATATCACTTTCAAAATCCTCGTGAATATCATGCATCAGCCCGCCAACGCAAATGTAGTTGTAAAGAAGGCGACCGCCGCTTGTTTTTTCAAAAATATCAAGGATTCTTTCGCGGCTGGTAAAGCAGTATAGAAAAGGTGTAAATGCGCCGAGATCTAATCCGAAAGTTCCAATAGCCAGCAAGTGGCTTGCTATACGCTGCAGTTCGGCCATGATTACGCGAATGTATTCTACCCGCTCCGGCACTTCAATACCGAGCATTCGCTCCATGGCGATGGCATAGCCAAGCTCATTGTTCATGGCCGCCACGTAATCCATCCGATCCACATATGGTACCACCTGATCGTAGCCGCTCATTTCTTCGGCATGTTTCTCAAAGCACCGGTGCAGATAGCCGATATGAGGTTTGACTCCACTGATAATTTCACCATCCAAAACCACCTCAAGGCGCAGTACACCGTGAGTGGAAGGATGCTGCGGCCCCATGTTGATGACCATTTCCTGGGTTTCCTTCCCGTTGGATGAGGCCTTTTTATCTAATTTGTTGGTGGTTACTTCAATCATAATTCATATTATCAAATACATTGCATAATCCGGGCAGCACCGTTAATAAGGTACTTTCATCCCCCTGTAAAATTCCGGCTCTTCATAATCTTTTCGAAGCGGGAAACCTTCCCAGTCTTCAGGGCATAATATGCGTTCCAGCTTCGGGTGATTGTTGAATATGATACCATACATATCATAAGCTTCTCTTTCATGCCAGTTGGCCGTTTTCCATACAGCTTCTACTGAATTAACCTGAGGATCATCCTGCGGAACCAGCACCTTGAGAGTGAGAACATGTTTATGAGTAAGCGAATTCAGGTGGTATGTAACTCCAAGCTGTTCCTGTTTGGGATAGTGTACTCCACTGAGGCACATCAGATAGTCGAAATCCAGCCCTTCGGTATCTCTAAGAAATTTTGCTATGCCATCAATGGAACCCGGTGAGATGATAATCCACGGCTCCAGTTTGCCTTCACTGTTGAATTCGACGTTATCTTCGCCGAATTCAGATTTTAACAATTCAAATATTTCTTCAGGGTTTTTCATCTGAATCTCAATTAGCTGGTTTCTTTTTCAGCGGGGATCTGCTTTTTCGACTTCTCGACTACGGATTCATTCTGAATTTTATCCTGCAGCTGTAAAAATCCTTCAAGAAGCGCTTCCGGACGCGGCGGGCAGCCGGGAACATATACATCAACCGGCACAACCCGATCAACGCCTTTTAAGACATGGTAGCCGTGATCCCAGTAAGGGCCGCCGCAATTAGAGCATGATCCCATACTAATCACATACCGCGGCTCAGCCATTTGCTCATAGAGCCGCTTAACACGCGTTGCCATTTTCAGTGTAACTGTTCCGGCAACGATCATTACATCAGCCTGGCGTGGGGATGACCGGGGAATAATCCCGAAACGGTCAAAATCAAAGCGGGAGGCGGCTGTAGCCATCATTTCTATAGCGCAACAGGCCAGCCCAAACTGCATATACCACAGGGAAGATTTACGCGCCCAGTTCAGCGCGTTTTCAAGTGAAACTATGATGATGTTACTGTCGTGATATTTTTTATCGAGAAAACCCATAATGATGCAAGAATCGGTGAATTAATATTTTCTCTGTTTATCCTGATTGTGATGGTTGCCTGTTTAAACATAAAGCTAATCGTTTTTCAGTGCCTCCAGCTCAGCTTTAAATTTGTCAGGATCTGTCTGATAAAAATCGTTTACAACCCCGACGCCCTTCTCGTATCTTGAAGAGCTTGGCTCCGGCACATCCCATTCAAGATTACCCTTCCCGATTTCATAGGCAAAACCTATGAGGATAAGGCCTACAAATATTATCATCGCCCAGAAGGCATACCATCCAAGATCCTGATATACGAGCGCCCACGGGAAAAGCAGAATAACTTCAACTTCAAATACCAAAAACATTAAGGCGACAACATAAAACCGGTTGTTGAACTGAATCCATGCTGACCCCACAGCATCCTCACCGCACTCGTAAATCATCAGTTTCTCAGGATATGGCCGATGTGGGCGTATGAGCCAGGCTACCAAAAGTGCAATGGCTACGAAAACACCACCGTAAATCAGAAATACCAGGATGTTGCCGAATTCTGAAAGCATAGCTGATAATTTAGTATAAGGTTCAATAGGAATTTATATTTTTATACCTAAATATCCAAAATTAGATTTGAATTTTTTTTGAATTTCTATTTCATCCGCTTTACTGCAATTCCATGAATAAATTTTTTTTTTGTTTAATATGCAGCAAAACCAACTTCTCTTTAATTATTCAATTTATGTGTCGATGCCAAACTCCCGAAAATCCATCTCAAAGGTATTCGGTGTGTCTTTCTCATCATTTTCTTGAAATCCATCTTCAAAGAAGAAATAATCATCTCCGAAGGCAGGCTCAAGATCGTTTAACCAAACGGCATCAGGATCATATTTTGCAAAAAACGGGCGATGTACCCAATCGGGATTTCTGCCCTGCAAGAACCTGAGTACATATACTTTTTCTCCGAGAATTTCTGATACACCCAGCACCTGGACTTTGCCGGGCTTAGCCGACATGCTTGGTCCGCGCACGGTGCGGGCGACTCCGCTAACCTCTTTGTATGCGTTTCTGAAGATATCCCAGGCTTCGTGGAGCGGAATATCAAAATGGTGACGGGCGCCGGTATCGCGGACTACAAACATATAGTAGGGTATCATGTTTTGGTTGACCTGCTCCCGCCATAGTTTAGCCCATACATCCGGATCATCATTAATATGTCTCAGTATTGGTGATTGGGTACGGATTTGAGCTCCGGTATCCAGTATGCGGCGGGTTGCCTCTTTGCTGATAGGCGTTTCAAGCTCCCGGTAATGGGAGAAATGTCCCATAAACGCAAGTGACTTGCCTGACTCGGAGACTCTTTCAAAAAGTCGCAGTAAATCATCCGCATCATCCTCGGTTACAAATTTATAAGGCCAAAATCCGATAGCTTTAGTACCAATGCGGATGGTTTTGAGGTTTGGCAGGTCGGCTTCAATTAACGGCTCTATATAGGAAGCCAGAATTTTTGTCTTCATAATCAGCGGATCACCGCCGGTAAAGAGAACATCAGTAACTTCCGGATGAGCTTTGAGATATTCAACTAATTGCTCAGCTTCGCGTGAAGCGAATTTCACCTCTTCTATACCGACAAATTGCGGCCACCTGAAGCAGAAACTGCAATAAGCGTGGCAAGTTTGTCCCTGGCCGGGGAAAAATAAAACGGTTTCCCGGTATTTGTGCTGCATGCCTTCCAGCTTTTGGCAGCCTAACTCAGGCATATTTTCCTGCTGCCCGGCAGGATCCGGATTAAGCTCTCTGCGAATTGAATCGGCTGTTTCTTTAATTTCCTGCTTGGACGCGTTTTTTCGGATAACATCAGCCATTTTATTGAAATGGTGATCTTTAAGCATGGTTCGCTGAGGAAATGTCAACTGAAAAAAAGGATCATCAGGAATGTTATCCCAGTCGATTAACTCATCAACCACGTAAGGGTTGGTTTTAAAAGGCAAAACATTGCCAACAACTTCAATAGTAAACTGTTCGTCTTCTGAAAGTGCTTGAATTTGCGGAAGTTTTCTGAAATTTCCCAAATGGTATGCCTTGTATTTGGGAGCTCTTGCAAGGTTGACCCCATTTTGATTTAGCTGGTTAGACATATCTGCCTCCTTTTTTAATTTTTTCAATAGACGGCACAAATCAGACATTATTATCTGAACTTAAGCCTGAGCACTATTCCTGTGAAACTGCTAATGCAGCAAGAAACGAAATACTAATTATTTATAGTGTTAATACTGTAATTCAATACAACTAAAGAGGCATGAAGTTAAAGGCCAATTCAATAAAAAAATATGACAGAAGTCATAGCAATTGATTGATAAAATGCTTTGTATGTAAATATCAATATCTAAATAATTAAAGATAAATTAGAAGCTCTACATAATTATTTTTTGCAAACTGAGGAGGTTATTATGAGAAAGTATTTAAATTTTATGGTCATTATTCTCGCCGGAATTTGGGGCTTGAGTTCATTCATACCCGAAACAACTTCAGCATCAGTATTTAAAAGTGATGATACAGAATCAAATTACGAGACACTGTATTCATTTGATGATCGCAACAGGCATGAATGGATTGGCTCCAACCACTTTGAGGGTTTTTTAATCAGTACGGAATGGAGCAGTATTGGTACTTATTCACTAATGGGTATTCTCAAGCAGCAAGATCCCACGCACTTCGAGCCCGAATTCACGAAAGTATATAGCCCTGAAGGCAGGGATTTTTCGAAATATTCTGAGATTTCGGTAGATATCCGGCACGAGGAGGGTGACTGTGATCCGGGTGATGGACTATATGCACGGATTTACCTCACTGGTGATGATATGAACTTGATTGGTGTGAGTAAACGCTTTCCGGTTGGCACTGATAAACAGACAGTAACCATGAATTTGCCGGATGATATGCTGGAAGATAAAGACGCTTCCGAGCTAAAAAGCATTAGCAGATTCAGCGTTGAGTTTCTGCCATGTGACAGCGCCACCGGTAACATTGGTATTTTTATTGATAATATCAAAGGGTATCTGGCTGAATAAATCAATTTTTGATTCGCTCGGCGGGTGGTGATGGGATTAATGCGTAATGTTTTTCGGCAGGATTCTTACATTCTTATACCCGCCTCTGGGTGTTGTAATGCATATTAGGGGAAAAGATTTTCAATTTCATCCACCTGAAAGGCTGGGGAGTACCTCGCAGGTCTGATTGCGAGTCAATATCTTTGAGAAAAAGATCTTATTTTAAATTTGCAGATTACAAACCTACACTTGAACGGAAAAGCAGCGTCCTATTCCGTTTTTACCTGGTGTATGTAATATAACTCATGGTAGTACTACCTAATTCAGTAAGAAAAACAAACTACAGCCGTCTGAATACAAGTTTTCAAACGTTACATATATAACAACAAGATAGTTGTCCCCTAATTGTTTTGTGTTAAATTACGGGTAATAAGATTAAGGAATCAAAAACTTCTTTAAAGTGATTGTCACGAAAAGTGTTATACCATCTTTACTGGTGCTTCAAGTAATTATTTTTACTGGTGCTGCTGTCGCTTTTGATGGCGGGGAAGCTCAGGACAGAGAATTGCAGCAAAGGGGTGAGTCTTCACCTAACATTGAGGCATTTGTAAGTATTGAAGACAGAATGCTGTATGTCTATAAAAACAAAGAGCGTATCAGAAGCTATGCTATAGGTGTGGGTAAAGAAGATTATGAAACCCCGGAAGGGGAATTTTCTATCAATAGTATTGATTGGAACCCGGACTGGATGCCTCCGGACAGCGAATGGTCTCGCCATGAAATCTACAGAAGGCCGGGAGACCCGGAAAATCCCCTTGGCCTTGTTCGGATGGTATTTAAACCCACATACAACGTTCATGGTACACTTGAACATTGGTCGGTGGGAAGGGCTTCTTCAAGAGGATGCATCAGATTGAAAAACACTGATGTCATAAACCTGGCCAGACTTTTGATGAGAGAAACGGGCGCTGAATATTCGGATGACTTTTTTGATAATGTTTTAGACAATCGGTTTAAAATGGAACGGGTAAAGTTGCCTGTCTCTGTACCTTTTACTGTAAAAAGAAAATTTGAAGGCTACATTTATTCACCTGAGTACATACATGTAGAATTAAACTCAAGAAAAGTTCCGGAGCCGCGGATGCTGCAATCAGGTTATGCCGTTTGGAAGGCAAATAATTTGGAAGAGCCTTTACCGGGATCACATACCCACCGGAAATAAAAAAGGAAGCAATGCTACGCTGAGCACTGCTCCCTTTTATGATTGAGAGAACATAAATAATCAGAAATATCTGCTTTTATCTATGATTTTGCTCTACTTCCGCAAATTCTTCCTCGTTAACCGGAGACCAGGTATCCAATAACTCAGAAAATGTTTTGAAGGCAGGGTCGCTGAAGCCATATGGGGCTTCAAGATAAATCCCGATCGGGAAACCGAGATCGCGTACCCCTTCAACAACGCGTAGGTATAAGTCTTTCAGCTCCTTAAGTTTTTCATCAGGATCCATCTCAGCAAGTCTGGAAACGAATTCAACTTCTTTTTCCACAAGAGGGTTGCCTTCATCTTTGATTAACCAGCGGATCAAACCTTTCTTGGTTTCCGCTTTGGGTACATGCCCGAATGAAAGCAGGATTGTCGGGCGTTCGTCAGTTTGCTTGCTCATATCGCGCAGAAAATCCACGATATAATCAGAGTAGAGCAGCTGGCACATTGCGAAGTCAGCTCCCTGGTCAATTTTATACTTGAATCGCCCCTGCTCACCTTCTCTTGTTGGAATTAGTATAACACCTCGTGAAGGCATCTCTTTTTTGAACTTCTGAAGGGCTTCGGTAGGTGGTACGCCATTGCCTTCACCGTCTGCCATTGTACGTGGTACACCCACGCATACGGCATGATCTATACCTTCAGACCGCAAATTGCGGAAACGCTCAGTTAGTTGATCTTCTGAATGAAATGCAGTCACTTGAGTTACTCTGCATTTCATTGGTAGTATATCCCGTACTGCCTTCCAGGTATCTACGGTATCCAGTTTTTTCTTAAGAGCGACCGGTCGGTCGGGGTCTTCTTCTATGATACCCGGAATGATCAACGAATTTACCTGATCGTCAATGTTGTGTTTTACTAAAAGCTGCTTGACTTTTTTGGCTTCTTCCTGAGCCTTTTCAACACCGCCATCGGCGATGGGTGGTACAAATTCGAGTGCTACGGTACTCATAATTTATTAAACAGTAACCTTTCTGTTAATTCATATTTACGAAAAATGCAAATCACAGAACATTTTTTTCCCAAAAGTTGAATTTTGTTCTGAGCTGCACATCAGACGATTCAAACATACCAATATCCTGCCAGAATCCCAAATAAAATAGAGGTGATCTAGGATAATAAAATCATAAAAAACATACTCTTAAAAAGTAATACCGTTCTTTCAAACCCCCTTTAATAGCACCTGTGGGGCACCTACTCGAATAAAACTTGCAGCAATACGTATACTAATCACATTAAGAGATGTAAGATATAGATAATAAATAACTTATAAAATTAATTTATTTTGTTAAAGCATTTTTTCGAATTCTGAACTTCATGGTGATTAGGGTGACGGATTAAAATTTAATTTTTCTATATTCGGCAAGGATGTGTTTTAACTCTAAAAATTTGGATTCGATATGAAGGTAACCGGAAAGCTCAACTCTTTGGATTGCACTGTTCAAAAGTCTGCCTCATTTATCATTGCAATTTTCATTTTTATTCCATTTGAAATTATGGCACAAATAGATCGCCCCAATGAGCATTTTGTTACGCGCTCTGAGATCATAGGTGCAAATGGCATGGTTGCAACCAGCCAGCCGCTTGCTTCCCAAGTCGGTCTGGATATTCTGAAAGAAGGAGGAAATGCCATTGATGCCGCCATTGCAACAAACGCCGCTATGGGTTTGATGGAGCCCACAGGAAATGGAATTGGCGGTGATCTGTACGCGCTTGTCTGGGATGCCGATACGGAAGAGCTTTATGCGCTTAATGCAAGCGGTCGCTCCCCCAAAAACCTTAGCTATGATCAGATGAAACAGGAGCTGGAAGATCGTGATGCTACCGGCATCCCGCCATATAGTTTGCTCTCCATTTCTGTTCCCGGTGCGGTTGACGGATGGTTTGAATTACATGAACGATTTGGCTCTGCACCTATGGATCAGATTTTAGATTCGTCAATTGAGTATGCGGAAAATGGATTCCCGGTGAGCGAGCTTATTGCAAGCGCATGGCAGGGCAGCGCTGAATTTTTGAAGGAGCAGGAAGGTGCATTCAGGGAAACGTTCACCATTGACGGCCGGGGTCCTGAAAAAGGAGAGATATTTAAAAATCCGGATTTGGGAAATACCTACCGGTTGTTAGCCGAACAAGGCCGCGAAGTGTTTTATGAAGGTGAAATAGCCGAAAATATTGATGCCTTCATGCGGGAGCATGGCGGATATTTACGAAAAGAGGATTTTGAAGCGCATACCTCAGAGTGGACAGATCCCATTTCCGTTAACTACCGCGGTTATGATGTGCATCAGATCGGGCAGAACAATCAAGGGACGGCTGTTTTGCAGATGCTTCAGATTCTGGAGGGCTTTGATCTGGAATCCAAAGGATTCAACAGCGAGAAAAAATACCACCTGATGATTGAAGCCAAGAAACTGGTCTATGAAGATCGGGCCAAGCACTATACCGATCCCGATTTTCAGGATGTACCCATTGAAAGGCTACTGTCTGATGAATACGCCGACGAACGCCGTGAAAAGATCGGAGACCGGGCGGCTGATTCTGTAAAAACCGGAATTGAAGTGATGGACGAGGGCGATACCATTTATCTGACGACTGCCGATAGCGAAGGAAATATGGTATCACTTATTCAAAGTAATTTCCGCGGTATGGGTACCGGTTTTGTAGTGCCGGGTACCGGCTTCAGCTTTCAAAACCGGGGTGAGCTGTTTTCTATGGATTCGGATCACCCCAATGTGTATGAGCCGGGTAAACGACCGTTCCATACCATTATCCCGGGGTTTGTTACCAAAGACGGTAACCCGTATTTCAGTTTCGGGGTGATGGGGGGCGCGTATCAACCTGTTGGCCATGTTTCCATATTGGTCAATATGATTGATTTCGGCATGAATACGCAGGAAGCCGGCGATGCGATTCGCTGGATGCATTTTGATTCAACCGAACCGACTGATCCGCATGATGCCGCTCTGAGTGATGGCGGGCGTGTGCAATTTGAATCATCCATTGATTTTGACATCGTGCAGGGATTGCGCAACCGGGGGCACGAAGTACAAATCGGGGGCGGATTTTATGGTCGCTATCAGGGGATTAAATATGACCCGGAGCACGGTGTTTTTATTGGTGCCTCCGAATCCCGGGCTGATGGTCAGGCCGCAGGTTATTAATTAGTGCGGAAATGAAATAAGTGATCAAGAATGTAACTATTACTGTAAATTAACGAATAACATTATGGTGGCAACTTTATTCATATAATACAATACTATGAACTTACTCGTGCTGGTCTTGATGTTAACTCATGCTGCATCTTCCGATGAAGTTGTTGATCCAACCTTTAATCATGAGCAACTCGATCAATTTTTTGATCATCTATATGAACATAACAGGTACATGGGAAGCATCGGGGTTTTATCCGGTGACGAGCTTGTCTATCTGCGCGCCGACGGCTATGCCGATGCGGAAGCCGGGATCGAAAACACATACAAGACAAAATTTCCGGTCGGATCAGTTACAAAACCGTTTACCGCTACTTTGGTAATGCAACTTGCAGAGGAGGGAAAATTGAGCACGGATGACAAACTTGAAATGTATTATCCTGAGTTTCCCAATGCCGGGGATGTCTCCATAGAAATGCTGCTACATCATCGAAGCGGGATTTTCAGCTTCACCAATGATCCGGATTATATGGAGTGGATGAATGAGTATCACAGCCGGGAGGAGATGCTGGAGATTATGAAAAGTTACGAACCGGTGTTTGAGCCTGACTCAAAAACAGAATACAGTAATACGAATTATGTATTGTTGGGGTATATACTGGAAGATGTTACGGGCAGTTCGTATCAGGAGTTATTGAAAAAACGCATAACCGAACCTGCAGAGCTCACCGAGACTTATTATGGAAAGCAGATATCAACAGAAAGAAATGAAGCTTTTTCCTATAGTTATGATGACGGCTGGAATATCATGCCGGAAACTGATATGAGTGTTCCACACGGAGCCGGGGCCATTGTATCTACACCGGAGGATCTTGTCCGATTTGCACAGACGCTGTTTTCAGGCGAGTTGGTGAGTGAAGAGTCTCTTGAAAAAATGACTTCGATAAGAGACGGGTTCGGTTTGGGCTTGATAGAATATCCATATTATGATAAAACAGGTTTCGGCCATACCGGTGGTATTGATGGCTATCAGGCGAATCTGGCAATTTATCCGGATGATGATCTGTATGTTGCATTTACTACCAACGCTCTTTCATATTCCAATAATGAATTGCTTGTTGCCATCCTTGATACCTGGCACGGCAGGGAAATCACCCTACCTGATTTTGATTCAGTTGAACTTTCCGAAGACTTTCTCGCTCAATATGAAGGTGAGTACGCGTCGGAACAAATTCATCTCGAAATTTCACTTTGGGTTGAAGACGGCTCGCTGATGGCTCAGGGCACCGGCCAACCCGCATTTCCGCTGGATGCCGGCAGCGAAACTCTCTTCCGTTTTGAACAGGCAGGCGTTGTAATTGACTTTGAAACCACAGAAGAGAGTGGCAGTAATAATTTTGTACTACGCCAGGGTGGTCAGGAGTTTCTGTTTGAGAAGAAGTGAGGAAGATGATAAGATGTAAAGATGTGAAGAATGGTCTGGGTGCTGGACTCTAAGCGCTGAAACAACAAACCCAGAACCCAGTGCCCAGCAACATCAGTCGCTCCTTCAAACTTCTCTTGTTTTCTTGAATTCTTGACATCTTGACTTCTTAAAATTCTTAAATTCTTCATGAGGCAGAGAATTCATGGATAAGAATTTCTGCCAAATAATTTCACAAGTGAAACTTTAAGCGCCAAATAAGCTTCGGGAAAAAATGTCTGATTACGAATTTGTGGATAAAAAAAGGCAAGTAAAACGAAAGTTTAAATCCTTTCGGCAGGAGGGAGGGGCCGGGTCTCTTGAACAGCTAAAAACCAAGCTATCTGAATTTATTACGGAAGATCCGGATTTTTTAGAGCCGTATCTGGTATTGGAAGAAATCTATCAGCAAGAAGAAAATCCTGAAAAAGCTGCACAAATCCGTCAGGAGGCTTTTGACCGCGCAGTCAGTCTGATCACCGATAAAGAAGGCAACTGGCCGGATTTATTGCCCTGGTCATATGATGAAAACCGCCATATAATTCGCACATTGTTGCAACAGGCAATTTCGGAATGGGAAAATCGGGAGTGGCAACAGGCGCTGGATCTGCTGCGCCTGCTGATAATCACAAATCCCAATGATAATGTAGCTGCCCGTTATTATATACTGGCCATCCGTATGGGGTTTACGTTTTCCGGTTTTGAAGACCGGTTTAACAAAGGTGGATATTATGATCAGGAGCTGTCAGATTGGTTCGACGAGCATGTGCATCGCTTCACCGATGAATTTGACTGGTGGCTTAAATGGAAGAAAAATCATCAAAAAAATAGTTGATGCACCTGCCCGCTTTTTGATAAAGCCGTAAGTGAACACTTATTCAGATTTTTGAGTATTCTCAAAACTTAATGTGAATATGCATCCACTATTGTAGGAATCGAAATCATATTCGCCTTCAAGCTGATCTGTAAGAACGTTAATGATACTTAATCCAAGAGATTTGGATTTTTCAGGCGTTCCGCTTAAGCCTATGCCGTTATCACATATTCTCAAAGATATGTGCCCCATTTTCTCCACGATTTCAAGCTCAATTTTGCCACTTGGCCGGCCATCAGCAAAAGCATGTTTTACGGAATTGGTGACCACCTCGTTAACAATCAGGAAAAATGGTATCGCCTTGTTCAGAGGCAGGTAAACTTGCTGGCAGCGAAATTCAAGTTCAATATCGGTGGAATTTTTCATCGTATCCACAATATTGTGGGTAAGTGTCTTGATGTTTTGGGCTAAATCAAGTTCTGCAAAGTTTTTTTCCTGATACAGTTGCTCATGGATAAGTGACATTGTTTTAATGCGGGATGCACTGTCTTCAAGTTGATAGCGCAATTCCTCATGATCTGTTTTATAAGCCTGGAGCTGCATCATGCTTGAAACCACGGCCAGGTTATTTTTTACACGATGGTGTATTTCGGACAGAAGAGTTTCTTTTTCTTTAACCGACTTGCGGAGCTTATCTTCCAGTTGTTTTTGGGCCGTGATATCCATTGAAATTCCGCCGACGGCATTTCCAAGCTCCGGCAAACCGTTTAGCGGGAACAAGTTTGTCTGATAGTAAAATTTGCCGGAATTGGTGTTCAGATATTCTTCAAATACTACAGATTTTCCATATTTCTTTACATAATTGTCGCTGCTTTCAATCAGCCGGGCTATATCATCATCGAGTACGTCCCGGGGATGTTTACCAATGATATCCTTATTTTGGATATCAAGAAGCTTTTTGTATTGATCATTGGCGAAAAAGAAGTTCCCATCTTCATCTCTTACATGAACAGGGGAGTTGGTTTTTTCGGTGATTGATTCCAGTAACCGGCGGTTTTGCTCTGAGGCGATTTCCGCCCTTTTTCTTTGGTCAATATCCTGAATGGTCCCGTAAATACGGGTGGGTTCACCATTTACAAACTCAACTTCACCCACGGTACGTACCCAAAACTCATTTCCATGCTCAGGAGTGAGTTTCATATCAAGTTCGAACGGCTCCGCATTTTTGCGAGCCTCGATCAGTGTATTTAGCAGAGCACGCCTGTGGTCTTGGTGGACGTATTCAATCGCTTTCTTAGGTTTCTTAACATAAGCTACGGCATCATTAGAATTTTTACTGAGCTCTGACCCGACTAATTCCTCTGCTACCTGAGAGAAGTAAATCTTACCGGTTGATTTATCCCAGGCAAAATTTCCGATTCCTGCTAATCTGTGAACTTTACCCAGCCGGTATTCCGTCTCTTTCTCTTTGGTAATATCTCTTATTACCCCAACCCATTTAATGGATTTACCAAAGTTATCTTTTACCGGAAACACAGACAGGTTGGCCCAAAAATAGTCACCGTCTTTTTTATAGATCATTAACTCTACATCAGCCGGTCTTTGAAGCTTAAGTGTATTAAATACGGTATCTATTTGATGACGTCCGGCTACAGTGCTTTTATTTAAAATATTAGTAGTTTTGTTCAGTATTTCATCCTTTTCATAACCAGTGAGTTGCAAGAAAGCGTTATTGACAAAGGAAATGTGCAAATCCGGGTGGTCTGATTCCGAGACATCTGCAACAATTACCGCATCAGTGGTGTGTTCAAGGATCGACTGGAACAGGTTGTCATTTGTAATATTCACCTGCGATTCTGATTCCATGATTTTTTTTAGTGCCATAACCCCTAATTAGTTGCGCTAAAAAACGGAAAAACGGTGAGCCACCTAAAGTACTCTCAGTTTAAATAAATTTTTAAAAGGTAGCTTTTAATCTCTGATTAAAATCAGATTTCCGGTACTTGCCAGTTTTTCAGCATGTTATTATCCTGCTTAGCTTAAAAATTCTCTCATCCTGCTTGGGCAAGTTAAGAATTTCAACACTTAATTTACTGTGAATTTAAACCCCTGAAATCAGTAAATTCACCATTTTTAAAAATTCTACAACTTGCATGCAATTAAAGAACATACATAATGTGAAAAATACAAATTACACTAACTGAACATTATGAATAATAGAAACAATTTTCCAGTAATTTTTTACAGGCATATTTAATAAACAATCAGCGGGCATTCGTCAGAGGTATGTTTTAAATATTAGATTTATTGATGTGGACAAATATAGTTAATAATTAATAGCTTGCGGAAATAAAAATTAAAATATGAATCATCAAACTTGCCGGGATACAATTTTTTTTGCAAATTTTTAAGGTGTACAAAAAATATGGCATACAATTTGTTAGAGGTTGATGTCGTAATAATATAATTAAAATCATAGCATGCATGATTAGCCGTGAGTGGGGCATTTAAGATTTGATAATCCGTTCAGTGCAGTTATAATGGCAATCATGTGCAGTAATGTTTAGTGCGAATGCGGCCTGAATGCTCGGGATCACATTGGCGCTGACAAATAGAAGTTATTAACCATAAGAAAGGAGATACTTTTGTTTAAATCAGAAATTCAACCAAAAGAAAACTTCTATGTTGATGGTAAGGCTCCGAAGTATAAAACATACAATCTTAGAAATTTCAAGGAGCTTCCACAAGTACAAGCACTTCCTGAAGATATACAGTTTGCAATTGAAGTGGTAGGTAATGTATTACCTTTCAAATCCAACAATTATGTAGTAAATGAATTGATCGATTGGGATAACGTGCCCGACGATGCGTTTTTCCATCTTACATTTCCACAGCGAACCATGCTGAAGGATCATCATTTTAATAAAATGGCTGATGTGATCCGTAAAAAAGACGCATCAGCCGAAGAGATTAAAGCAACAGCTAATGAAATCCGATATGACCTGAACCCTCATCCGGCGGGGCAGATGGAAAAGAATATGCCGGAGCTTGGTTGCCAGAAAATGGAAGGCATGCAGCACAAGTACCGCGAGACGGTACTGTTTTTCCCTAGCCAGGGGCAAACATGTCACGCTTATTGCAGTTTCTGCTTCCGCTGGCCACAGTTCGTCGGAATCGATGAACTGAAATTTGCCATGCGTGAAGCTGATCTGCTGGTAGATTATATCAAAGAACATCCGGAAGTTTCCGATGTTCTGTTTACCGGTGGTGATCCACTGATCATGAAAACCAAAGTGCTCGCTTCTTATATCGAGCCGCTTCTTGAGGCGGATCTGCCGAACCTCAAAACCATTCGGATTGGCTCCAAAGCACTTGGATACTGGCCATACAAAATGGTCACCGATAAGGATGCGGATGACATGCTCCGACTTTTTGAAAAAGTAAATGAATCCGGCAAACATCTTGCGTTAATGGGGCATTACTCTCACCCGCGTGAACTGGAAACGCCGATAGCTCAGGAGGCAGTTCGCAGAGTACGGAATACCGGTACGCAAATACGTACGCAATCCCCATTGCTGCGCCACATCAATGATACTTCTGAAACTTGGGCATCCATGTGGCAAAAGCAGGTAGATCTCGGTATGATTCCGTACTACATGTTTTTGGTGCGGGATACCGGCGCCCGCCATCATTTTGATATCCCGCTTGAAGAAGCGTGGCAAGTGTTCCGGGGTGCTTATAAAGATGTAAGTGGTATCGCCCGAACTGTTCGCGGGCCAAGTATGTCGGCTGAGCCCGGAAAGGTTCAGGTGCTTGGAGTCAGCGAAATAAAAGGAGAGAAAGTCTTTGTGCTTAGATTCCTTCAGGGGCGCAATCCGGACTGGGTACACCGTCCATTCTTTGCTAAATATGATCCTGATGCCGTATGGTTAACTGATCTAAAGCCGGCATTTGGTGAAAAAGAATTCTTCTTCGAGCAGGAGCTCTATGAGATGAATAATGTAACTGAATCCAATGGCCAAAACGGCAACGGACAATACATGGAAACCGATCCTGTGCAAATGCTATCGGACGAATAAAATTAAGGAATATCGGGAAGCTGCAGGGTCAACTGACTCTGTAGCTTCTCTTTTTAATAAATATTCATAAGTGATTAATCTGCACCGGCAGATTTTAAATTATTCATCACCAGTTGATTGCCGCAATATACGGCAATTGCCCGGCCATTCAGCGTCTCATTCAGATAGGGTGAATTTCGGGAGCGGGATTTTATCACATCCGAAGAGTAAATCCAGCTTTCCTCTGTATCAAAAATTGTGAGTTTGGCTTCCACTCCTTCTTTTACCTCAGGGACAGGAATATTCAGTATTGATCGTGGTGCGGCTATTAGCTTTTCCAGAATCTCATCCAGGGAAAGGTGACCTGGTTCCAGCAATCTCATGCAACTTATGGCAAAGGCCGTTTCAAGCCCGATGATACCGTTCGGGGCGTAAATAAATTCACTTTCCTTTTCATCAACTGAGTGCGGGGCGTGATCGGTGCAGATGGCATCGATGGTGCCGTCTTTTAATCCGCCAATCATTGCTTCCACATCATCCGAGGAGCGCAGGGGCGGATGCATCTTGAAATTGGTATCGAAACCGGTGCGCTCGATTTCTTCATCGGTGAGATCAAAATGATGCGGACACACCTCGGCAGTTACCTTGATGCCTTTTTGTTTTGCCTGACGCACCAACTCTACCGCTTTTGCCGTGCTGATGTGGGCAACGTGAATATGACCGCCGGTCAGTTCGGCCAGCATGATGTCCCGGGCGATCATCACTTCCTCGGCGATACCCGGAGTCGCATCCACTCCCAACCGAGCGGAAACCCGCCCTTCGTGCATGTGACCGGGACGAGACAGGGCGAGGTCTTCCTCGTGATTGATAATAGGCATATCCAACATGGAAGCGTAATCCAGGGCGATGCGCATGAGCCGGGCGTCGTAAACGGGATCGCCGTCATCACTAAATGCGACGGCACCACCGGCTTTCAGATCCGCCATTTCTGCCAGTTGTTTGCCTTCGCGATCTATCGACACGCATGCAATAGGGTGGACATCCACCGGCTGAACTTCGGCTTTGGTACGGATGAATTCGATCACATCTCTGCTTGAAGCGGCCGGTTTGGTATTCGGCATGCAGGCGATATCCGTGAACCCACCGTTTGCTGCTGCCGCGCAGCCGGTAGCTATGGTTTCCTTGTGTTCAAAACCCGGCTCGCGCAGGTGTACATGCATATCCATCCACCCGGCAGATACATAAGCACCCGCGAAATCTTCAACTTGCACTTCCTGGTTTTTAGTGGATTCTATCTTATCCGCGATTCTCTTGATTTTTCCGGATTCAATTTCAATATCCACTTTTTCGGGAAGATGAGAAGTTCCGGGTCCGGCCGGTTTCAGATTTTTAAGCAGGTAGGATTGCGACATAAAAGTGTATGAAAGTTTCGACGTTGAATGGTGTGGCTGAAATTATACAGAATTGGTAAACTTTGAAATGAGAAAGTTGCAGTGAAAGACGCCAATATCAATATAAACCATCATCACCGACATTTGAGATGAGGACTGTTTTTGTTTCCAATTTCAAAAATTAGCTTTCGGATCAGCCCTTGGGATTATAAATTATAAATCACAGCTGTTTAAGCTAAACATGATTCAAAAACTATTGTTCAGAGAAAATTTTGCTTTTTTTAATGTATTACATTAAGCTTTGTTAAGTAAACATCAAACAAATAGACATATATCAGAGGAAAGCACTTTTGTTTACAAAATCTCACCATTTTTAAAATGAAAGCATAATTAGGATGGTACGTAAATTCAGACCATTTATAAGAGTACAAGCGCTACTTATTCCTTTGTTTTTCTTTGCCGGATTTTCTCAAATTGCTTTTGGTCAATCCGATTCTCCACTGTCCATAAAACTTGAATCTGATCAGCAAACATATGCCTATGGCGACACCATAGTCGTGGAACTCACGCTGACCAATGAATCGGAAAGCACCTACGAAATCCAAGGCAGTTCAAGCTGTATTGTGAGATTGGAGTACGGTGGTGTTGATTTAGAAACCGTTTGCACCACAGATTTAAGAAATTTCATTTTTGAGGCCGGAGAATCCCGGTCATGGAGATGGAAGCTGAAGCCGCCGGTTCATGGCATACCGGTAGAAGAGGGTACTCAAACGCTCGTCGGTTACGAAACCTATTCTGTGGACGGATTTGAAAATACAGGGGAGAACCTGGCCGATACCATTCAGGTGGAAGTGGAGAAATATAAAGGCGGAACGGTGGAGGTAGGCTACGAAGAGGATATCACCGAAGACGATAAGGAAGAGCTGCGCAGCGAGTACAATGCAGAAGTGGTTGCGGATGGTGAAAATGAGTCAGGCGAGCCTTACGAACGCTGGCAAGTGGAAGGCCATCAGATTGATAGTCTCGAAGCTGCATTTGGAGATGAGCGGGTGCGATATTTAGAGGTGGTTCGGGAGCTTGATTTTAATGAATCCTTCTACACCGGTTCAAAAATCGTGGAATCGGAGGTTCCGGAAGGGTACTCGCTTTCACAGAATTACCCAAACCCATTCAATCCCGACACCAGAATCACTTATTATATCCCCGAGCGCGCACCGGTAACCCTTGAGGTCTATACAATCACCGGTGAACATGTTGCCACCCTGGTAGATGAGCCCCAGTCACGCGGCACCCACGAAATCACCTTCGATGGCTCCGGGCTATCCAGCGGCACTTACATTTACCGGCTCCAGGCGGGAGAGTTTATGGAGTCAAAGAGCATGATGTTGGTGAAATAACCTGGGGTAAAGTGACAAAGTAACAAAGTGACATAGTGACAAAGCAATCCCGACTTTGTCGGCAGAGGCGCCGTAACAGAGTGACAAAGTTCTTTTTGTAACTCCGAGTTTAGGCACCGAGGCAAGAGGCACCAAGAGTGAATCAGAACCTATTATAACAATACTTTGGCACTTCGTTACTATTACTGCCAGAGACAAGTTATTGTGAAATTTCAATGTATTTACCAAACTGCCGAAAAGATTGTGTATTGGAGTACTTTGCAATTATTCACTCGGACGGATCCTGAACTGGATGCCTCAAAAAGCACTTTGTCACTCTGTCACTTTCTTACTTTGTCACTATTACTCCTGATCCCTCCCTTTATCCAACAAGAAAAAAGCTGACAAAGATATGATCCGCAAAATGTCTTTTGTTCAGTAACAGAGATGGCTCCTTTGGGCCGATATTTTGTATGCTTTTGAAGCTTTTTAAAAAGCATAAAAATCCCAAAAAATCAACTGTATCAGTAGTTAATAAGGGAAAAACTATGTATATTTTAATGCAGTATTATTTTACTTGTTAAGTTCATTGGATGATAGGGGACTTGATACTACTTTGAAAGTAGCTTGTCTGAAATCTAACATGAGTTAATGCACAAGCTAAATAAAATTATTTATAGCAAAGGCTTCTGTATTGCCTCATGAGCCTTCTGATTATAGGTTGACATCAGAAAAAGTTTTCTGCTAAAGGTTCAGCAGAATAACGGGGAAAATTATTATTTGTAGCATAATCCGTTTCCCGTTTTTGGAGGTTATCATGCGAAAGAAGTTTTTTGCTCCACTCAGTATTGTTCAGTTAGTAATAGTTTTATTTCTCACATCTTTTATTACTAATCCCGTTTTTGCCCAATTTGCCGGAGGTTCCGGCACAGAAGATGATCCCTGGCAGATCGAGACGGCAGAGCATCTGGATGATATCAGAAATTATTCAGGCTATGATTATGAAGATAAGTTTTTTGAACAGGTTGATGATATAGACTTAACCGCTTTTCTCTGGAATGAAGATCAGGTTGATTATATTAACGATGGTCATGGCTGGTTACCTTTGGGAGAATCGTGGGATGAACCTTTTATGGGTACTTATCTTGGAAATGGTCATACGATTTCAGGCTTGGTAATAAACCGATCCGGAGAAGACTATCAGGGTTTGTTTGGGGTAGCATATTTTGCCGATCTCAGTAATTTGGGTCTTGAGGAAGTAAGTATTGAAGGTGGTGATTTTACCGGCGGTTTGGTTGGCAATAATTTTGATTCGAATATCAGCGACTGCCATGTAACAGGAGATATTGTCACCGATGGTAATCAGACCGGAGGGCTGGTGGGTTCGACCGGGATGTCCGAAATCAGAAACTCTTACAGCGAGGTAAATGTAACCGGAAATGCCTGGGTAGGTGGACTTATCGGCTTCGTTTCCGACGAATCAATAATTGAAAACTGCCACAGTATTGGTGAGGTAACTGCCAAAGAGAGGACAGCAGGAGGATTGATTGGTGGAAACCATGATTCAAATCTTCATAACAATTATAGCGAGAGCAAGGTAAACGGAAATGCCTTTCATACCGGAGGTCTGGTTGGGCTGAATGATAATTCTACTATCAGTTACTCACACAGTTCGGGTGATGTTGCGGGTTGGAATCATACCGGCGGATTGGCGGGAACAAACAGAAACGGGTCAAAGATAATAGACAGCTATAGTTCATCTAAAGTTACCGGGGAAAATCATACCACCGGAGGTCTGGTTGGAAAAAATTTCGACAAAATACAAAACAGCTACAGTTCAGGAACTGTTACCGGGGAAAGTACTTGGACCGGTGGATTGGTTGGATTAAATCGTCCTGGAGCAGTCATTTTAAAATGTTATAGCACAGCAGATGTTAGTGGCGATCAGAAAGTCGGAGGACTGGTAGGTTACAGTGTAGAGGCTGACTTGAACAAATCTTACAGCACAGGCACGGTAAGTGGTAATGGAGTTTTTGCCGGAGGTTTAGTTGGAAACACATTGGGAGGGACTATTCAAAATAGTTACAGTAAAAGTGATGTTAGTGGACAAGATTGGGTGGCTGGACTTGTAGGAATGAACAGCTCGGGCCCTGACCCGGAAGAGGGGCAATATGACTTAACTATAATCAACAGTTACAGTTCAGGATCGGTCACAGTTGAAGAAGAGCATGCAGGCGGGCTTGTTGCCGGTCACGTTTCCCGAACAGAGGTCCATAGTGAAAGCAGCTATTGGAATAAACAAACGTCAGGTCAGTATTCAAGCGTGGTCGGTCGGGGCAGATATACCGAAGAAATGAGCTACCCTTACGAAGAAGATACGTATGTGGATTGGGATTTTGATGATATCTGGCTGCACGACTCTGATAATTCTGTAAATAATGGTTACCCGTATATTTTAATCGATATTATACATACGAATATATATGATCCTGAAACTGATGCAGAAATACCGCAGAAAATCTCCCTCTCACAAAACTACCCGAATCCGTTTAATCCCGATACGAGAATTACCTATAAAATCCCGTCCACAACTTCTGTAACACTTAAAGTTTATACGATTTTGGGAAGGCATGTATCCACACTGGTAAATGAAACCCAGCCTGCGGGTGGGTATGAAATAACATTCGACGGCTCCGGGCTGTCGAGTGGAACTTACATCTACCGGCTCCGTGCTGGAGAGTTTGTGGA
Source organism: uncultured Chitinophagales bacterium (assembly GCA_964505385.1). GTDB lineage: Bacteria > Bacteroidota > Rhodothermia > Balneolales > Natronogracilivirgulaceae > SLJN01. The sequence goes on along the minus strand of CAZDIA010000021.1, from coordinate 9,150 downwards.
CTCAAAGTGTATGATGTTGGTGAAATAGCAGGATGAGGGGTAAAGTGACAAAGTAACAAAGTGACATAGTGACAAAGCAATCCCGACTTTGTCGGCAGAGGCGCCGTAACAGAGTGACAAAGTTCTTTTTGTAACTGTGAGTTTAGGCATAAGAGAATCAGACCGAATAATAACAATGCTTTGACACTATGTTACTTTGTCACAAATACTGTCAGAGACAAGTTTTTGTTAAATATCAATGTATTTACCAAACTGGCAAATAAGATTGTACATTGGAGTACTTTGCGACTATTCACCCGGATCCTAAACTGGATGCCTCAAAAAGAACTTTGTCACTATGTTACTATGTTATTTTGTCACTATTAACCCTTGATGCCTGAAACTGACACACTGTAGCCCTGCAGCCCTGACACACTGAACCAAAATATCAGCCATTTTGCAAGATAGCATAAACCCGGCGTATATTGCCTCCAATGAAGACCCATTCGAAACATATTCTCGCCATCGAAACCGCCACCCCGGTTTGCAGTGCATCTCTGCTTGCGGCCGGAGCTGATATAATCTCCCGAAGAACGGAAGGCAACGGCCGGCATGCCGAAAAACTGCTCCCGTTTATAAAAGAACTTCTTAATGAAAGCGGAATTTCGGCAGCTGATTTGGGAACGGTTGCTGTAAGTGCCGGACCGGGTTCCTTTACCGGTTTGCGAGTTGCCAGCAGCACGGTAAAAGGTTTGCTCTACGGGCGGGATATCCCTGTAATCTCCTGCAATACGCTTTCCGGGATAGCAGCAGGAGCATCTGCCGTTTCAGCTGATACCCGCCGTATCCATACCGTTCTTGATGCGCGCCGCCATCATCTGTATTACCAGTGTTTTCGTATAGATGGCAAATTGCCGGAACCGGAGCGGGAAATGGAAATCACGGATCTGGATGAGTTTCCCAATCTGATAAACGGGGGAGAGGTAATAGCCGGTACCGGTATTGAACGACTTCCGGATTCGGTTAAAAATTTGGCTGAAATCATAGGCTATGATGCGATCAGCGCAGAAAACTTAATCAGAATGGCAGAAACATGGATTGAAACAGGGGCAGAGGATAATCCGGTCATCTCATGGACGGATGCGGCAACTTTTCAACCAGATTATTATTCCCAGGGGCCACCGAAACCGGCATCCTGATGGTGTGTCTGGATGTGAAATATTTCAATTAGAAAAAAGTGTTTATTGCGTTATTTTAAATCCTGCCGGGAAAATTCGGTTGAATTTAATAAACCGGATATTTCTTGATGATAATAAAATTATTAGCAGGCATCGCGTTATATAAAGTCACGGGAAAACAGAAATTGTGAACAGGGAAATAATTTTTTATGAGCTGGTTTAAGCGCAAAGATTCCAACATCCGAACCGAAAAGCCCAAAGAAATGCCGGAGGGCATTTGGGTGAAAGTTCCCAAAACGGGTGAGGCAATACATCGCCGGGAACTGGAAGATAATAACTGGGTAGACGCGGCAAGCGGTTATCATTTCCCGATCGGAAGTAAGGAGTATTTTTCCATTCTGTTTGATGAAGAGAAGTATACAGAGCTTGCTCAAGAGGTAATGCCGGCCGACCCCCTGGATTTTGAGGATCGTAAAAAATATGAGAACCGTCTTCAGGAAACACAGAAGAAAACGGGCTTGAGTGATGCTGCAAGAGTAGCTACCGGCAAAGTAAAAGGGCTGGATATGGTAGTCGGGTGTATGGATTTTCGTTTTATTGGAGGCAGCATGGGATCGGTCGTGGGCGAACGTCTTGCACGTGCTATCGATCACGCCAGAGAAAACAGAATGCCGCTGCTTATCATCTCTCAGTCCGGTGGTGCCCGGATGATGGAAAGTGTGCTCAGCCTGATGCAGATGGCAAAAACCTCATCCCGTCTTGCACTGCTTCACGAGGAGGGCATCCCCTATATTTCTTATATGACCAATCCTACAACCGGTGGTGTTACAGCAAGTTATGCAATGCTCGGGGATTTCAACATTGCCGAACCCGAATCTCTGATAGGTTTTGCCGGCCCGCGCGTAATCCGCCAGACCATCGGACGAGATCTGCCTGACGGATTTCAAACCGCTGAATACCTGCTGGAACACGGTTTTCTGGATTTTATCGTGCCCAGAACCCGGATGAAAAGTAAAATTGCCAAGCTTACACGTCTGGCTATGAATAAAAATGGTTCATAATATAACCGAATTTATTTCAAGAGAGTCATGAGATTTGCTGATTATGCCAAAATGTATCTTAAAGCCGGGGATGGCGGTTCCGGGGTAGTACATTTCCGAAGAGAAAAATTTGTGGCAAAAGGCGGGCCTGATGGAGGAGCCGGTGGTAAGGGAGGCGACATCATATTGCGGGGCTCTTCCAATATGAATACGCTTTTGGATCTTCGCTACCGAAAGTTTGTAAAGGCTGAAAAAGGCAAACCGGGAGAAAAAGGTGAAAAAACAGGGAAATCCGGGGAGTCGGTGATATTCGATGTTCCGTTGGGAACGGTAGCTTTTGAAACTGAAACCCGTCGTCGGCTGGGAGAAATTACCGAAGAAGGTCAAAGACTGATTCTGGCAAAAGGAGGAGAAGGCGGTCTGGGAAATGCAAGCTTTAAATCCCCGACCAATCAAACACCGAGACAGTCGCAACCCGGTCAGCCGGGAGAAGAAATCACGGTGGAAATTGAATTGAAACTTATGGCAGATGTCGGTTTGGTTGGATTTCCGAATGCGGGCAAAAGTACGCTGTTATCTGCTATTTCTGCCGCAGAGCCCAAAATTGCCGATTATCCTTTTACTACGCTGGAACCCAATCTTGGCGTAGTGACTCTGCCGGATTACCGCAGCTTTGTTGTGGCCGACATACCCGGTATAATCGAGGAAGCACATCAGGGGAAGGGGCTTGGAATTCGCTTTTTACGCCACATTGAGCGCAACTCGGTCTTATTATTTGTGATCCATTGTTTCACAGATATTGAAGAGGAATACAAGGTTCTGAAAAATGAACTTTACGCCTATCGTCCCGATCTGTTGGAGAAGCCCAGAGTTGTCGCAATCTCCCAGATGGATTTAATTGAAGGATATGAGTTGGATGAAACTCCGTCACTGGATGATTTGCCTGTGATTCAGATCAGCGCTGCCACGGGACATAACATCGATAAACTAAAAGAGATGCTCTGGGAGCAGATACCTGTGGCGGAAGATGGAACAGCGTGATCGTACCATTCTCGCTTTAACCATGATTGACGGCCTCGGAGGCCGGAAAATTAAGCTTTTGCTGGGAGCTGTTCATCAGCCTGAAGATCTGTTTAATTTATCATACAAAGAGCTCATTCGAATTCCCGGTGTAGGTCCTAATATTGCCGGTGCTGTTTCAGGATTTAAATCGTGGGACAAGGTTGATGAGGTTTTGGATCAAACCGAAAAGACCGGCTCCCGAATACTGAGTATCGAAACGGATGGATACCCTGACCTGCTTCGTCAGTTGCCTGAATCGCCGCTATTACTGTGGGTAAAGGGTAATGTTGACGCTTTAAGCACGGATGCCATTGCTGTTGTCGGTACGCGGCGCGCATCGAAATATGGAAGAGAGATGGCTGAAAAGCTGACACGTGAGCTAATCAGTTCCGGTTTTACCATCACCAGCGGACTTGCGTACGGCATTGACACCGACGCCCACCGAATTTGTGTGGAGCAGGGTGCACCAACCGTTGCTGTATTCGGTTCAGGAATCGACTGGATTTATCCCAATTCCAACATTCCGCTTGCACATCGAATCCTGGAAGAAGATGGCGCATGGGTTAGTGAGTTCCCACCCGGAACCAAACCTGATGCCGGTAATTTTCCGGTGCGCAACCGGATAGTAAGTGGTCTGAGCCTCGGGACACTGGTCATTGAAAGCGGAGATGAAGGCGGCAGTATGATCACAGCTAAAATGGCGCTCGACCAGAATCGTGAGGTTTTTGCTGTACCGCACCCGGTTGGTGCCACTGGCGGTGCAGGGTGCAATATGCTGATCAAAAATGGCATGGCCAAACTTGTTGAAAATATTGAAGATATAAATTCAGAAATCAGGCGCTACTATTCTAAAGAGCCTGTTACCGCTGATGCCCCGAAAATCACAAAAAAGCCGGAATGTGAAGAGCGTACCGATTTGGATGATCAGAGCCGGATGATTTGTAAACTGCTATCGGAAGGCCCACTCCACATTGATTCTATAAGTGAACAATCAGGTATCCCTACCGACAAACTTCTGGTTAAACTACTCGAACTTGAGTTTGCGTCTTGTGTAAAACAGCGCGCCGGAAAATATTTTGAGTTGGGGTAGGGGAAAAAGGATGAATAAGAAAATTTTTGAAAGGAGATAAAAATGCGTAGGCTCATTTTGAAGTTATGAAAGCAATGCTAAACCTTTAAGGGATAGGTTTAAATGGTTTAAGATAAGATTAGCGTTAACAGATCAAACATTTTAATCAAAAACAAATATGAAAAAACTAACCTTAGACCTTCCTGATGATTTAAGTCCCCGGGATTATCAAGAAGTTAAAATGCATGTGGCTGCCGTCTTGTTTGAAAAAGGTGTCTATTCTTCCGGGCAGGCTGCTGAGCTTTTAGGTATAACCAAACGGGATTTTCTTGAAAAGGTAGGCTCCTATGGTGCCTCAATATTCGGTGAGTCTACTGAAGATTTACGAGATGAGCCAGAGTACATGGCATAACATATCAGAAACCCAACAGAACTGCATCAAAAACCAATTAAGTATCTACTTATCTCTTCTCCAAAATATTTGCAAATTGGTTACCTTATAAGGGTAGGGATTTATACACATTAGGCAATTTTCCAGTATAAATATCCGGAAAATTTAAATCCCGTTATTCACACATATCATAATCTTGAATAAATCAAAAAATATAAATGTTTCGTGTTCAACATGCTCTTATTGCAGATGATGTAGCGACTACTAAATTTGGCTGTAATTTGTTTCGCTGTAAGGGAGCTTGTTGTGTTGTCGGCGAAGCAGGTGCGCCGGTTAAGCGAAAGGAAGTTCCGGCAATTAAGCGGGCATATGAAACTGTAAAAGATGAATTGAGAGAGCGATCCCGCCAGGTAATACGAAAAGATGGACTGGTAGTAAGCAAAAACAACAAAGATCTTGAACTTTCTTGCACCGACGGCAAAGAATGTGTTTTTGTAACCTATGATGAAAACGATGTTGCGATCTGCAGTATCCAAAAGGCGTGGATGGAGGACCGGTTTAACTGGCCTAAACCATTGAGCTGTCATTTGTTTCCGCTACGCATTACTACCGTAGCAGGGACGGATTACATCAACTTTGAATATGTTCCGGAAATCTGCTCACCGGGTTGTGAGCATGGAGAAAGCGAGGGGATTTATCTTTCCGATTTTTCCAGAGAACCGCTTATCCGTGCTTACGGACAGGCGTGGTATGATGATTTCGAATATGTCTGCCAAAAGATCAGGCAGGAGGAGGCGCACACAGTATGATCTCACCCGGCCAAAGATTATCACAACGTCAAACACTGCAGCAGCGGCTTTCGCCTCAGCAAATACAATACATCAAGCTTCTGCAGCTGCCTACGCTATCTCTGGAGCAACGCATCAAGGAAGAGATGGAAGAAAATCCCGTTCTTGAAGAGGTGGATACCGACGAGCTTGATGTGTTCGATAATTCTGACTACGGGGAAACTGAGGTTGGTGACGATCAATCGGAGCAGGATGAATACGAGGAAGAAACCGAAGATGTTGATCCGGTTGATAAAAATGAAGAGATCGACTGGGAGTCATTTATGGCTAATGATGAGCCGGAAGGTTCTGCTTTTACATCCAACTACAATCCTGAAGATGAGGAGTGGCGTGAGCTACCCAAGCCACACAATGAGACACTGCTTGAAACATTGGAAAATCAGGTTGGATTGCTTGACCTCAATGAACATCAGTCACTTGTAGCGGATGAAATTATTGGCAGTCTGGATGCCGACGGATATTTCCGGCGCGATCTAAATGCAGTGATTGACAGTATAGCTTTTAACGAGGGCATTCTGGTCTCTGAAGATGATGCAAAAGAGGCGTTGCATAAAATCCAGCAGCTTGATCCTCCCGGTATAGCAGCACGTGACCTTCGGGAATGTCTGTTGATCCAACTCGAGATGCTGGAAGATCAAACTCCCGGCAAGGACCTGGCAATCACTATTCTTCGCGATCACTGGGAACTTTTTGAGAAAAAACATTATGAAAAACTCAAAAAGCGGCTTCATGTTGGTGATCAGGAGTTAAAGGAAGCATTTGATTGCCTGCATTATCTCGATCCCAAGCCCGGCAGTATCGATACGGTTCAAGACAGCCATAACTACATTGTACCGGATTTTATAGTGTATTACCAGCCAGCCGTAGATGACGAGGGAAAAGAGGATCCCGGTCAGGAGGGCGAATTTGTCATCACGATGAACAGCCGTAATTCCCCCAATCTTCAGATTTCTCCCAGATATAAAGAGATGTGGGATGAGCTTGAGCAAAACGGCAAGAGTGATGAAGAGAAGCAGGAAACCCGGAATTTCATTAAAAACAAAATTGAGGCTGCCCGCTGGTTTATTGATTCCATTCAACAGCGACAGCAAACGTTAATGAATGTGATGCAAACCATTGTAGCTCTGCAAGAGGACTTCTTCAAGCACGGTGACGGACTGCGCCCGATGATCCTCAAAGATGTCGCTGATCGAATAAATATGGATATCTCTACGATTTCAAGAGTGGTGAGTGGTAAATATGTGCAGACTCCATTCGGGGTGTATGAACTCAAATATTTCTTCAATGAAGGTCTGGAAACTGAAAGCGGGGAAGAGGTCTCCAACAGGGAAGTAAAAAATCATCTGCTTGAACTGATCGAAAATGAAGATAAATCACACCCTCTCTCCGATCAGGCACTTGCCAGGAAAATGAAAGAAAAGGGGTTTATGGTTGCCCGGCGTACGGTCAGCAAATATCGCGAGCAATTGAATATTCCGGTTGCGAGGCTGCGGAAGGAGATTTAAGTAATAGAGTGAAAAAGTAGTGGGATAGGCACCGAGGCACCGAGGCACCAATAAAATTTAACAACTTACTAAAGTAGGATATTATCGTCAAACGACAAACAACTAACGAGAAAACGACAAACGAAAGTTTAATGACATTTGCGGAGAAGGTTCTACAATTTAATTTTGAACTAAATTTTGATGAATCGCTTCTGCCGGATGGTATTCGCATAATGAATCCCTTCAGCGGGGAAAAAGCAGATGTGACACGTACTATCACCGAGCGCTTTTACAAAAAGTATTATGATGATCAGCGTAACCGCTTCATCATTCTCGGGATCAATCCGGGGCGTTTTGGGGCAGGCATAACCGGTGTGCCGTTCAGCGACACCAAAAGGCTTGCCGAATATTGTGATATTCAGGTTGATGAGTTTTCATCCCACGAACCATCCTCCGTTTTTGTGTATAAAGTGGTTGAAGCTTTTGGTGGTACGGCAGATTTTTACGCTGATTATTATATAAATTCCCTCTGTCCGCTTGGATTTGTGCGTCAAAATGGTAAAGGCAATTGGGTGAATTACAACTTTTACGATGACAAACAGTTGTATGCCGTTGTTAAACCGTTTATGATTCGCAGTGTGGAACAGCAGCTCAGTTTTGGCATCAATCGTCAAAAAGCGTTTTGTCTCGGGCGGGGAAAGAATTTTAAGTTTATGCAAAAGCTGAATGAGGAACAAGGCTGGTTTGATGAAATCATCCCTCTTGATCATCCCCGCTATGTGGTGCAATACAAGTCAAAAAAAATGAATGAATATGTAGAAAACTACATTAAAGCTCTGAAATAATCCGGAAAAAACACTAACCAAAAGTTTTTGAATAACCAGATGAAGAAAGACTCCCGACATTCTCAAACCCAATCGATTCGAACCCAGACCGATCGGGGAGAACAACGTGAGCATTCCACCCCCATCTATTTTACATCCAGCTTTGTTTTTGATTCAACCGAGCATGGCCGGGCGCTGTTTGCCAATGAAATGGAAGGCAATGTGTATTCGCGTTATTCGAATCCTACGTGTGATGAATTTGTAGAGAAAATCAGGAAGATGGAAGGGTGTGAAGACGGCATCAGCACATCATCCGGGATGGCGGGAGTATTTGTGAGCATGGCCGGTCTGCTCGAGCAGGGGGATCATATCCTGGTATCACGATCACTGTTTGGTTCCACGCACCAGATTTTAAACGGAATTTTTCCGAAATGGGGAATCACTCATACCTATGTAGATATTGATGAACCGGATAAATGGGAAGATGCCATCACTTCGAACACACGCATGATCTTTGTTGAAACGCCCTCCAATCCCGGCCTGGATATCATTGATCTGGAGTGGCTCGGCGAGCTGGCCCAAAAGCATAAATTGATCCTCAATGTAGATAATTGCTTTGCAACACCGGTGCTGCAGCAACCGGCCCGGTACGGAGCGGATTTGGTGGTGCATTCAGCTACAAAATATATAGATGGACAGGGGAGAGGTGTTGGCGGCGTTATCGTTGGCAAAAACAGATATATCGAAGAGTTGCGGTTTTTTGCCCGCCATTCCGGTCCGGCAATGTCACCGTTCAATGCGTGGATATTTACCAAAAGTCTTGAAACCCTTTCACTGAGGATGGAGAAACATTGCAATCAGGCAGCCGAGGTATCGGAACGTTTAAGGGGTGTTAAAGGGATCACCGATGTGAAATATCCGTTCCATCCGGATCACCCTCAATATGACCTTGCCAAAAAGCAGATGAGCGCTGGTGGTGGTATTTTCTCTATCAAGATGGAGGGTGGATATCAGCAGGCGGAAAAGGTAATAGATAGTTTACAAATGATCTCCAGAAGTCCAAATCTGGGTGACAGTCGGACTATAGCAACTCACCCTGCATCTACCACTCACTCCAAACTTACCGAAGAGGAGCGCCTGAAGGTGGGCATCACACCGGGGCTGATACGGTTTTCCGTAGGATTTGAGCATCCCGGGGATATTACCGAAGACATTATTCAGGCTGTAGAAAAAGCAAGCATAGGCTGAGTCACTAAACCGGGAACCAAAAAGATT
>CAZDIA010000020.1:10784-50579 GCA_964505385.1 uncultured Chitinophagales bacterium | reverse complement strand
ATTGCCGAACAAAGAGACTCCGACTTGCAAGTTGACTTTTCAGTTGATGGTGAATCTTCTGCAGTTGAAGGTGAGCACTATGAGCTCGTAACGGATTCCCCGGTTACTATTGAAGCCAATTCAAGTACCGCACATGTTGAAATTCAGCTCATGGAAGAAAACGTTGAAGGCGAAGTCGCTTTGGGACTGAACCTTGAAAATGCGGAAGATGTAGAAGTTGCAGAAAACCTGAGTAGTGCCAATGTTTTCATCCAGGAAGCGGATGAAGAGTAATAATTGATGAATTGGCATAGCGAATTCAGGTAGAAAACTAAAAAAGCCATCCCGACAAATCGGGATGGCTTTTTTTTTAAGCAATTAGCATATTGCGAAAACATTAGATACAGTTCTCGATCACTTTCGGGTAGAGTTTTTTGGGCCAGTGAAGCAAAGATATTAGCGTTATCTTAGAGACACTACATAAACATTATTCCTGCAATACGCTAACCATGCGTTTTTTGATCCTGATATTACTCCTGCTGACCTCCTGTTATACCAAACTTGAACAGATGGAGGTTTCCAGAGATTCAGCGGAGCCTTATAATGAGTATGAAATTCAGCCGGGGTCAAATGTTATCATCATCGAGACCGAAGAGCTCAGCTTTGAGGAACACAAATCGAATGTAAAGCAAGCTCAGATTTCGATTTGTCATACGGACGAAGAGGAAGGAATGATCGGATTTCAGATTAGCGATCATATTCTGCAAGCGACGGATGTGCGTAATGTGTATGGCGAAATTTATATAAAAGCACCCGATCAACTTAAGACCGCCATGATATACACAGATGAAGCGGTAATAATGAGAACGCCTGGTTCGAATCAGTCTTCATCGGGGCGAACCTGGCATCCGGCACACACAACCTCCTATCAGTCAGAATTACAAACTCAGGTATTTAATGTGGGTGTAGAATACTATCTGAAGAATATACCTCATGATCGCATGAGTTTCGAGAAAGGATTGGATTTTAAACCCAAAGAAATCAGCGTTCCGTGTGAGAAACCCGGATTGCTGAGAGAGTATTTACAGAACCCAAGTTAGCTGAAGTTCATATCCACATTCGGTGATTATATTTGCAACATGGGTCAAGACTTGCGACCTTGTTTGTCGTTAGTTAAAACATCAAACTTCAAACCTCAAACAAAATTTTGCCGGTAATTCGTAATAAATGTAGCAACTATAATGAATTTATAGGAAATTAAGTTAGGTCTCCTATTTTACGGGCTGTGTGTAATGATACGGGGCAACAATAATTATTGGATTAACCGGAAAAGTGGTGCAATGTGTTGAGGGGCTAGTTAGAGTCTGTATGAAAACTCCAAGTGCCCTAAGAAAACGCCAAGATCAAGGCGCGCGAAGTCCCTAAAAGCGCAGTGTACAGCGCGTACACGAGCATTTTGGGGACGAGCGGAACGAAGATATTGGCGTTTTCTTAGAGGCACTAATTAAATGGCAGCTGCTTAATGCAGTATACTCCGTATTAATTCATGCGGATCATGAGTGTCAACATGTTTTAGTTCATGCCCCATTCGATCTCTCTTGGTTTTGAGATAATTTAAGTTTTCAGGTGTGGCTTCAATTTCAAGTGGGATGCGCTCTACAATTTCCAAACCATAGCCTTGAAGCCCGACACGTTTAGACGGGTTATTTGTCAGCAACCGCAGATTTCTGATTTTAAGCTCGCGAAGCATTTGTGCTCCCGTTCCATAATCACGAAGATCAGACTTGAAACCAAGCGCCTCATTGGCTTCGATGGTATCCATTCCCTCTTCCTGGAGTTTGTAGGCACGTAGTTTGTTTATAAGCCCGATCCCCCTGCCCTCCTGATTCATATACAAAAGAGCACCTTTTCCTTCTTCCTCAATCATAGATAAAGCAGCATGAAGTTGCTCACCGCAATCACACCGCTTAGAACCAAATATATCCCCGGTTACGCAAAGTGAATGTACTCTTACCATAACCGGATCACCCTCTTCCCATTCTCCTTTAGTCAAAGCGAGGTGAGAACCTCCGGTCAGTATCTCTTCAAATGCGTGTAGTGTAAAATCGCCATATGCGGTTGGCATTTGAACGTCAATAGCTTTTTTAACCAGACGCTCATGCTTCATCCGGTAGGCAATGAGATCCTTTATAGTAATGATCTTCAAGTCGAGATCTTTAGCAACTTCCATTAAATCAGGAAGACGGGCCATGCTGCCATCCTCATTCATGATCTCACAAATTACACCGGCAGGTTTAAAACCTGCAGATCGGGCCAGATCTATTGCGGCTTCCGTATGCCCGGCTCTTCTGAGCACACCTCCTTCGTGAGCAATCAACGGAAATACGTGGCCGGGGCGATGAAAATCATCAGCACGAGTATTATCATCAATTAAGGCTTTGATGGTTTTAGCCCGATCCGATGCGGAAATTCCTGTAGAAGTTCCCTTCTTAAGATCAACGGAAACCGTAAATGCGGTACCGTGGGGGTCAGTGTTGTCTTCAACCATCCGGCTAAGCTTGAGGTCATGAGCTCGTCGCCGGGTAATGGGAGCACAAATCAAGCCCCGGCCGTGTTTTGCCATTACATTAATGGCCTCCGGCGTAATCGTATCAGCGGGCATGATGAAATCCCCTTCGTTTTCACGGTCTTCATCATCACAAACGATGACCATTTTTCCGTTTCGAAGATCATCAAGCGCTTCTTCAATTGTGTTAAGTACCAATTTCTCTGTCATGAGATCGGCATTAAAAAGGGTAAGTAAAAGAGATTTAGCAGGACGTTCACCCTCGTCGCATAACTAAAGGAGATTCATGCGGATTGAGTTTCATCCGGGTTAACATCCACAATAGCGTTTTTCTGAAAACGTACTTTTACACCTTCATCTATTTCAAGCAAGGCCGAGTTTTCCTCATCACTCACCAGTTTTCCAATAATTCCACCGGATGTGACGATTTTATCACCCTTTTTCATTTCAGAGACTTTTCGCTGAATCTCTTTCTGTTTTTTTGACTGAGGGCGTATGATGAAGAAATAGAAGATTACAAAGATGGCAACAAGAAAGAATAAGCTGGCAAATCCGCCTCCGCCTTCAGGATCACCTGCTAATAAGACATCAGGCTCGCCGGTTAATAAAAACAAAGGATTCATAAACTTAAGTTTTCGTTAATTCTGGTTTATTTGATCAATATTTATGAGTTAACGAAGCTGTGTTATTTATGGTTTTCACAGCCGGGTTAACATGTTGCCTATAATACAGTTTTTTGATTCAATCCACCAGAAACAATCATCCTGTCCGTGTGCAATAATTATATAGAGGAGCTAAGAAAAAAGAATAATCGATTTTTTTAAAATGAATGGCGTTGCCTGTAAGCCGAATTCTGTATCTCTGCCCGAAAGATATCGGTGCAGAGTGGTAATCATTTATCTGAGCGATTTACCCGGCAGTTGCGTGACGGGCGGCACACTGCCTGTTTATCTTTCACCCCGTGGGGTTTGCCGTGCCCCCGACAGTTGCCTGTCGGAGCGGTGAGCTCTTACCTCACCTTTTCACCCTTACCCCGGAACGTTACCGATCGGGGCGGTTTGTTTTCTGTGGCACTTTCCGTCCGCCGATCCCGATTCTGAATGTTTTCAGTTCGGGATCGGAGCCCCCGGTTTCCCGGGGCACGGTACCCGTTGGTGTTCGGACTTTCCTTCCCGACGTTTACAGTCGGGACGATTACCCGGCAACGCCAATTATAAAACGTAAAAAATCAGTTTTTGTTTACTTTAAACGTTTTTGCAGCTTCTTCGAAAAAGCTCGGATCTACAACAATTCTGCCACTGTTTTCATCAATAACGATTTTGTTCATCCGGCGAACTTCTACCTGAGTTTGAGGTGGCAGCATAACCCCGTTGCTCGACCCTTTTTCCATCGGAACAACCGCTTTGCCGTTATTCAGACCCTTTCTGAGACGCTCATAGCTTTTCAGGTAGCGTTTATCAATTTTTTCTTTTGCTTCCTCCCTTTTCTTTTTAAGCTCTTCCTCTTCGGATTTAGTGCTTTCGATAACCTCATTCATCTTATCCTGCTTGCTCTTCAGCTCTGCTCTGGTTTGTTCAAGCTCTTGCTGTACTTCAGTCAGATTTTTTTTGAGCTCTTCCTGAAGCATCGCAATTTCTTCGAGCCTCGAGTTCGCATTTTCAATAGTTTGTTTCTGGGTATCAATTTCTTTTGTGAGAGCATCGTATTCGCGGTTGTTGCGAACATTGAGCTGCTGCTCATCATATTTTTTCACCAGCTCTTCGGCATCCTTTATTTCCAGTTCAAGATTTGATTTTTCCAGCTCAAGCTCTTTTTGCTCAGCTTTATTGCGATTTTCCTGTGCTTCAAGGCGGGCAACATCGGTTTCGATGTCGGCGATTTCTTCAGGGAGATCACCCCGCATTCTGGTCAGCTCATCAATGCGAGAGTCGATGTACTGAAGATTTGCCAGTTGTTGTAGGATATCTTTCATGGTCGTTTTTGAATCAGTTGTCTTGGTTGTCAAGGTGCTACAGATGGTTTATTGGGTTCGTATTTACGGAAGTAACTATAACATTCAAGTTGTCAAAACGCTTGCTAAGGCGTGAAGCCAGTTCGTCAACACTTTGAATTTCGCTTTCATAATGACCGATATCAGCCAATAGAAAATCTGGTTTGCCGGTAAAATAGTCGTGATATTTGAGGTCGGCGGTTATGTATGCATCAGATTTGGCTAATGCTTTACTGATCAGCGGAGCGCCCGCACCGCCGCACAAAGCTATCCGGCTAATACTTTCCGGTTGACCGCTATAGGAAATGCGGCCACAGTTAAAAATCGATTTGACGTGCGTAAGAAAATCATGGGTATTCACGGGCTCCTCCAGATCACCCACAACTCCAAGGCCGTGGGTGGCTTCATCCTGATTGATATGATAGCTCCAGTATTGGGAGTTGCCGTCAATTTCTTTCAGAATATTGGTGATCTCTTTTACGGTATAATCCTGCGTTGCCACTTTGAAATGGGATTCTCCGGCAGCTGAGGATGAGTAAGCAATAGTGGTGCCATACCGCTCAAGTACCGGCTGAATCTTGTTGACTGCATGAGAAGATGAAGCTACTTCAAGTATGCAATCATGGTTGTTAAGCGGATCAAGAAACTCGGTATTTTGAAGGCCAAGAAGCTCGGCCATGACAAAAGAGACCCCGTCATTAGCCACATCATAATTGGTGTGGGCTGCAAAAACGGAAATGTCGTGTTTAAGCAACTCGCTGATCATAAAACCTTCCTCGGTTGATGTATCAATACGGGAAAGTTTCTTGAAAATCAGAGGATGGTGGGCGATGATCAGCTCGGCGTTAGCGGAAATAGCTTCATGTACGACTTCAGGAGTAACATCAAGGCAGCATAAGAGAGTTGAAACGTTATTTGAGGGGCTTCCGAGTAGTAATCCTATGTTGTCAAATTCCAGCTTTGTTGGTGGAGGAGCTTGCTGATCGAGAAAAGCTGTTATTTGATCAACTTTTAAGGTCATTGCGAAATCGGCCGCCCTCCAACTTTGTTTAAATTGGAACTTAACACGGCCGGCGTTTCGCACTTGAAATGTGCATGTACCGACAAAAACGTAAGCATTAACTACCCTTTATGCTATTTCAATCTAATCTTAGAGAACACCAAATATAAAGTTTTTTCAATAAAGAATAAAACTTAATTATTACCGATATTAACGTAGCTGAAATCAAATTATTAACCGTTTATAAAGGCATGAACACTGATATAGCAACTAATCTGCAGAATTTACAATCCAGGATATCTGAGATCTGCTCATCTTGCGGCAGGCAAACTGATGAAATTACTTTAATTGGCATAAGTAAAACCAAGCCGGTTGAGATGATCAGGGAAGCGGTTGAGCTGGGTCAGGTTGATATTGGCGAGAACAAAGTGCAGGAGCTGATCGGTAAAATGGAAGAATTGCCGGATGAGCGTATCAACTGGCATATGGTCGGACCGCTGCAAACTAACAAGATTAAATACCTGGCTAAGCGTGTCAACTGGATTCAGTCCGTCGCCCGCCTGAAAGAATTAAAAGAACTGGAGAAGCGCGCAGGCAATGCCGGAAGAATTATAAATATCCTGATACAGGTTAATATCAGCGATGAAGATCAGAAAAGCGGATGCCGGCCTGATGAGCTTGAGTCTATTCTCGATTATGCATCAGGGCTCTCCCATATTCATACAAAAGGATTAATGGGCATCGCGACTTTGACCGAAGATCGTGATCAAATCCGAAGTGAATTTGATTTGCTTCGCGAATTGAAGGAAAAATATTCCGATCAATACTCTGAGCCGGTTTCGCTGAAGCATTTATCCATGGGAATGACGCATGATATGGATATCGCGATTGAAGAGGGTGCTACGATGATCCGCGTTGGAACAGCACTTTTCGGCGCCCGTGACTGTGCGATAACCGATAAAGAAAAGGCTTGATTCTTACTGAATTACACATCATTATTTACTAAAAGCATGGAAAAACTATAAAGGGATGCTTGTAAAGCATTTCTGTTTGATAGTTTTTGAATTTCCAGGTGAGATGAAACATTCATAGAATTCTCACGAAGAATGCGAATATAAAATGCCACAAACATCATCATTGATAGCTGTGTGCAGGATAGGGAACAGAAATTTAAGTACCACTAATCATTAATCGCCATGGGCTTTACAGAATTTATACTTGCTTTCGGTTTAACAGTTGTAGTACCTCTTGCTTTCTTCTATATGATTTATCGACTGGTTACTGACCGCAGAAAAGCAAAGCGAATACCGGATGATTTATCCAATCGCTTAAGAGAGTTGGAACAAAGTAATCAGTATTTGGAAAAAAGAGTTCGCACCCTTGAGGCAATCGTGACGGAGGAAGATTTTTCAGTTAAAGATTCTGCAACTCAGATATCATCAACACAATCATCTGATTCAGGTGCATCACAGACAAAGAGCGGCAGGCAAAAGCTTCAAAACTCGCTGCGTCCACGCAGTTAATTTCAATTGTTCAGATGATGCAATTGTGCTATTTTGAAACGGAATAGATTGTATCATCAAACGGATAAAACTTAAAAGTTTTAAGTAAATTGAAATCAACATAGTAACTACCGGCGGCAGCTATTTGTGTACTGTTTCATTGCAGTAGTTAGATTAATGCGGAGTATTTGGTCATTTGAATCAGAAGTTTTCCCGAAGGTATACGGGATAAGTATTGATTATTTTACCAAGAACCCAGCAACCTCAGCCGCTCCTGCAAACTACTCTTATTTTCTTAACTTCTTAACTTCTTGACTTCTTAAAATTCTTTATGATACAGTGGATAGGGAAAAACAAAAATTTCCTGCCAAAATTCGACAGAAATGAAATTTGATAATGCACACTTTGTTTAAAAACTGAGTGCTTGCCATCTAAATTCCTGACATTTAATTTTTCGCATAATTTATTACTTTGAAGTACTATGAAACTTACCGCACTGGAAATTAAACAACAGACTTTTGATAAGTCTTTTCGTGGTTATGATGTTGCTGAGGTGAAATCTTTTCTGAACCTTATCTCTACCGAATGGGAGCACCTCGTGGCAAAAAATAAAGAACTGGAAAAGGAAATTGCTCATCTTAAGGATAAGCTCAGCCATTACCAGAGGGTCGAGGAGACATTACATGAAACATTGCAAACAGCAAAACAATCTGCTGAACAGCGCGTGCGGGGTGCGGAAAAAGAGGCTCGCAATAAAATTGAAAAAGCCGAAGTAGAATCTGAGAATATATTATTACAGGCACGCCAGCAGCGCCAGCAGATTCGTCAAAGCGTGATGCGGTTGCTGGAACGTCGTGAAGAAATTATCAGGGGGATTCGATCTTATCTGGATATGGCGCAGGAGTCATTGCATTCTTTTTCCAAAGACGAATTACAAGTGTTCAGTCTGCCGCCCGATGAAGATTCGGATACCGGAAAGCTTGAGGGAGAAACTGCTGAAAGTAAAAAGGAGGATAGCCGGCAATCCCGGAAGAAGCAGTCGGCCGCAACATCAGGGGATGATGACATTGACCAGATTATTGATGAGATTGATTAACAACAAAACTTAAATTATGCAGCAATACGAAACTGTAGAAACATTCAGGAAAAACCGCGACGAGGCACTTGCCTATATCCAGGAACAGACGGAGCTCCGGCCGGAATACATGTTAATTCTGGGAACCGGGCTGGGCAGGCTTGCTGAGCAGATGGATGTGAAAGACAGTATTCCATATGATAAAATTCCACATTTTCCCACCTCAACAGTAGAAAGCCACGCCGGTCGGTTGCTATTCGGCGAACTTGGCGGTAAAACCGTCGTCGCCATGCAGGGCCGGTTTCATTATTACGAGGGATATACAATGCAGAAAATTGTATTTCCCATCCGAGTGCTTGCAGCCAATGGCGCTACGCATTTGATGGTTTCTAATGCCTGTGGCGGGATGAATCCCAATTACCGCCGCGGCGACATCATGTGCATCGTGGATCAGATAAACATGCTTGGCGACAATCCGCTTATGGGCCCGAATGATGATGACCTCGGTCCGCGCTTTCCCGATATGAGCGAACCATATACGCGTTCTCTTATTGATCTTGCGCGGGATGTGGCGCTGGAAAAAAACATCCACATGCAGGAAGGTGTATTCGTTGCTGTAACCGGGCCAAATCTGGAAACCCGTGCTGAATACCGTTTCCTCAGAACGATAGGAGCTGATGTTGTGGGTATGAGTACGGTGCCGGAAGTGATATGCGCCCAGCATCTCGGAATGAAAGTACTGGGCATTTCCGCGATTACGGATGAATGCTTTCCTGAAGCGCTGGAGCCGGTTAAAATGGAAGATATCCTGGAAGCTGCCGGTATCGCTGAGCCGAAAATGACGAATGTAATCACAGGAGTTTTAAGTCGCCTGTAATTAATCTGAATCGAAATAAGGGTATTGTCAGGGCGTTGATGTAGTGAACAACATCCGGAATCACAGGTTTATTAAATTCAGTTAGCTATATGCACTCTTTTGACGATGAAATCTGGAATGAATTTGAGTGGGAATCCCACATCAATCAGATGGAAAATCAAAATAAGCAGCTGCGTGCCTTTTTTGAAAACGGGGGCACCACCGGCAAACCCCGCTGGGCTCAGTTAATGGATGAGTACGGTTCCAGAATTGAGGCGATCAATGCCTATATCGAAGAAGAGCTGCTGATTGAAGAGTCCTATTTCCCCGATGATGAAGATCTTGAGGACGAAGATGATGATCTTGAAGATCCGATCATGGGTTTTGATTTCGAAGAATCAGAAGATGAGGATGAGGACGAGGAAGATGATGACCTGTTTTTTGAAGAATTGAATGATGAACTTGAAGAATGGGATGATGAAGGCGAGGAATGGAAGAGCCTGAGTGATGATTTCATCATGAGTGATTACGGCTCAATTGAAAAGTTGCCGGTTTACTTAAAGGCACGCTCTCTTGGCGCGAAACTGCTGGAAAAAGGAGAAACCGAGAAGGTTTTCATAGAATCTAAAGATATCCAAGAGTTTATCACCAGGTCACTTCAAATAGCTGCCAAAATTGCGGCGGGGCACTCGTTCGGATTTGAGCGGGAGGTGCTCGGAGCTAATATTGCATACAGTAAAAAAGCGTTAGCCGCTGCCAATCATGCCCTGCAGCAATGGCGAAACATCTACAATAAACAACTCATCAGCCGAAAACTATATCTTGAAATCGATCTGAATCTGTTTGAACTGCGAAACGATATCGGAGTATATATCCAGGAGTTGCGTGAGCAGTTCTATAAGGTATGATTATACGTTTTTACCCGGCGTGTCTTCGGCCGGTTAATGGAATTCTGCGCATTTTAGCGATTACGTGACAAGAAGATCTGCTGTTATTACATAGTGTTCACCGCTAACAGATTGCCCGGTTTTGCCTCAATTTCATCAAAAAAGAATTCTTGAGTTTACGTTAGCGCTGGGCGTCCTGATCGTAGTGTTAGTTTGGATATTTTTCCAGTCGATGGTTGTTTCGGAACTTCCTGATCGACCGGATCGCGCTGAAGTAGATGATGATGCCGAAACCCTGACCTTGTATTTTGAGGAAGCGGATTCCACCTGGCGGTATACCATCACCGACTGGCAAAAAATGGCTGAAGAAGAGTGGGATGAATGGTTTGATGAGCCGGTTGAAATCGGGGATATGGAAAGAAAAGCTGAACACTTTAATCGCTTCGGCAGAGCTTCTCTTTCACCTGACCGGCAATGGTTGCTGTTTTCGGCTACCACATATGCAATTGCCACCACCATCTCGATAGTTGGAATTTATGAAATTGCGGGAGAGGAGTTCAAAGTGATCGACACCCCGGCACCCGGAGGGCTTGATGAAATCGCCTGGGCTGCTGACCGGAGTTACGCCGCCTACACACTGGGCACGGCAAGATCACACGGTGATCATCTCCATATTGTTGACCTTGAGCAGTTTACCAAAATGGCGGGGTTTTCGGAATCCGATATCATTTCGGCTCTTGAAAATGAAATACCGGATTATGAAACCGGTACTGATCAGCCGCAGGGATCACTGCTGAAACCCAGGTTTCAAAATCCCGAATGGAAAGATGGACTGCTCTATTTTTCCACGAAAAAGTATCATGGAGAAGATGAAAGGGTTACCTGGAAGTTTAATCCTGAGACACAGCAACTGGAACTACAGCAGGAGAGCTGAAACAAAAAAAGGGGCTTAATGAAAGCCCCCTCTTTGAAAGATTAAACCAATATTTTAAATCGCTATTACTGCTCAGGCATTGGGAAGTTTATAAAGAACCGACGCTGATCCTGCACTACTTGTAAGAGCAGCTGCTCACCCGGAGGAATTTCTGAAATTATGGTGCTAAACTCCTCGACTGAAGTGACCGGGTTGCGCTGTACTGAAATTATGACCTGACCATCCCGGACATTGTTTCGGTATGCCTCGCTTTGCGGGTCAACATTTTCAACAACAACTCCCTGTGCATCAGCCCTGAGGCCGGCCTGATCGCGTGCTTCATCATCCAGTTCCCTGACCGTAAAACCTATGGCATCCTGGATATTCTGCTCGCTTCCGTCTTCCAGTGCCATGACGTCATCAGGCATCTCATCGAGGGTTACGTCGATTTCTAATTCTTCACCATCTCTGAAAATTGTGAGAGTAATTTCAGTGCCTGGCGTACTGTTTGCAATTTCTGTACGCAATCGGCTATGGCTGCGAACCCGCTCACCGTCTTTTTCACGAATGATATCACCATCCTGCAGTCCGGCTCTGTCAGCGGGGCTATCTTCCATAACCTGTTCAACAAGTGCTCCCCGATCATCCGGAGCGCCGAAAGCTTCAGCCATATCGGGGTCAAGAGCCCTGATATTGACTCCCATATAAGCGCGGACAACCTTGCCGGTTTCAATTAATTGTTCCTTCACAGAGCTTGCGATGTTGCTTGGGATGGCAAATCCAATTCCCTGAAAACCACCGCCTCTGCTTGCAATAGCTGTATTTATTCCAATAATTTCACCGTCAAGGTTGATCAGTGGTCCGCCGGAGTTACCCTGGTTAATTGCGGCATCGGTTTGAATGAAATTTTCATAGTCGAGCAAACCAACGTCCGCACGGCCTTTAGCACTTACAATACCCTGGGTGACGGAATGCGCAAGTTCTTGTGAGAGCGGGCTTCCAATAGCCATGACCATTTCACCTACGCTAAGGGCTTCGCTGTCACCGAAGCTTAGGCTTGGTAGATTTTCTGCATCCACGCGAAGCAATGCTATATCGGTGTTGGGGTCAGTTCCGACCACCTCAGCTCCCAGAATTTTATCATCATATAATCTGACGGATACGGTATCAGCACGATCGATGACGTGGTTATTCGTCATGATCAAGCCGTCATCGGAGAGTATAGCTCCGGAACCCATTCCTTCCAGACGCCTTTCTCGTGGTGAGCGGTCCGGTCGTTGGGGTTGCTGTGGTTGTTGCTGAAAAAACGGATGATTCTCGAAAAATTCTTCGAACATGTCGAACGGAGAACGCCGTTGCTGGATTTCTTCCGTTCTTGCAGTCATTACTGTTACCACAGCCGGCGTAGAGGATTCGGCAATGCTAACCAATGCGTTGTTGAAATCACCAAGGGTATTGATAGGGGTGTCTTTTCCCTGTCCCTGTTCCACCTGATCACCCTCGTAGATGTAGGTATCCGAGTTGTCTGATGAAGTGAAAGTTTCGCCGCCGGGAAAGCGGATTAAAAGAAATAGAAGTACCAGCGTAATAGCAGTGGTAAATTTAGAATAATGATTACCCATTCTCACACTCTTTAGTTGTTTATAAGGATAAGACAGACTGATATATCTAATTCTGATTATTATCCTGGTTGATTAAATCACGATACATCAGCCACTACGATAACATCAACGGTTTAGAATACTGATTGAGTGTTTTTTAGTTGCAAATAAAAATTATACCAATCAAGCGGGTGGATTTTTCTGCCTGAAAAAACATTAACTCAAAATTTATCTATTTGATGACATATTTTATTACTATTCATCAGTAAGCCACTTTCTAATCATGAATCGCATGAAACATGTCCTACCCGAATTTGTTTCCCGAAATCAAAAACTTTGTTAAGAAAATCGAACAGGAAACCAAAGAAATTCCTGAGCATCGCAGGCAGACCCTTAAAGAGCTCAGCCGGTATATTGCAACAAGCAGAGATGAGCACCGGCTGGTGAAGCTGCTATTTGTGTGTACCCATAATTCCAGACGCAGCCATATGGCACAGATCTGGGCGCACACGTTTGCTATCTGGTTTCAAATTCCGGATGTGTATTGCTATTCGGGCGGAACAGAAGCTACTGCCTTTCATCCCAATGCAATAGCTGCTATGCAGCGATGCGGTTTTTCAATCGAAACGCACCCATCAAGGACCAACCCCAGACAGCTTGTGATGAATGGGAATAATCCACATGAAATGTTTTGTTATTCAAAAAAATATGATGAGCCCCCAAATCCGGAGAGTAACTTTGCGGCGGTTATGGTTTGTTCGGATGCTGACGCTAATTGTCCGGTAATTCCCGGTGCGGAAAAAAGGATATCACTCCCGTATGATGACCCTAAAAATTACGATTCCACAGAACAGCAAACCGAGATGTATGATTACGCCGGCTCTTTGATTGCAAAGGAATTATACTGGTGTTTTGAGAATGCGAGCGAGATGATGAGCCGATAAAATCCAGGCGTAATTTTAAAGCCAGACACCAGTTAATTGGAATAGTTTGTTAGAGTAGGTTAATTATTTATAATTTTCAGATGGAGAAATGACATCCCCAATCCAGTTGCTAATATGAGTTACTGTTGGTTTGGAGAGTTTAATATTGTATAAAATGAAAGAAGGGAGACACGTTTCACCGCCTCTCCCTTCTGTGTTTGAGATGATCCTAATGGAGATTATTTGACCTTTATTTCCCTACCGGGACCTTGTTGATTTTTTTCTACGGATAACCGTAGAATGCCATTTTCATAATTCGCTTCAATGCTGTCGACATTGGCATTTTTCGGGAGCGTCAGAGTTCGGTTGAAAGACCCGTACTGGTTTTCAACCAAGTGATAGGTTTCCTCACTTTTCTGCCTGTCAGGTTTACGCTCACCGCTAATTGTCAAGGTATTTTCATCCACAACAATGTGGATATCTTCTTTTCTCATTCCCGGCAGAGTAATTTCATAGTAATAATGGGATTCGGTTTCAGATACATTCACCTGCGGTATAAACTGATCATTTTTCCGCGGTGCATTCCGGTATGTATCCTCAAAAAACCGATCCAGCAAATCGGAAAATTGACCATAGTTCTGACTAAACTTTTGGTCAACTTCCGGTCGAGCTCTTTCTTCAGACATATTAACCTCCTTTTTAGGTTTCATCTTATAAAAGTAACTGTACAAATTGATGGTTTTAATGAGATATAAGGAAGATGCGTATCAGCGCATCTTCCTTATTCATGAATATTATAAGATGATCCTAAAATTGGAGATTATTTGATTTCAATTTCTTTACCCGTCTTTTCTTTATCTTTTTCGACGGAGATACGGAGGATTCCGTTTTCATACTTTGCTTCTATGGAATCCGGATTCGCATTTCCGGGCAAAGTCAAAGTACGGCTGAAACTGCCATATCGGTTTTCAACCAGGTGATACTGACCTTCTTCTTTCTTCTCGTCTTCAAATTTTCGCTCACCACTGATGGTCAGTAAGTTATCATCAACATTGATGTTAATATCTTCCTTATTCATACCCGGTAATGAAATCTCGTAGTTGAAATGTGTTTTGGTTTCAGAAACATCCACTTGGGGTAAAAATTCACCAGTTCCAAATGGTGCAGTTCTGCCCAAAGAATCCTCAAAAAATCGATCCAGCAGATCAGAGAATGTATTAATATTACGACCTACTCCACGCTCCATTTCTGGTCTTACTTTTTCAATAGCCATAACGCCCTCCTTCTTTTTGGTTCCCGGTTTACATCCTACTTGTTTTACCCTGATACATCACAAATGACGTGCCAAACGGCAGATTCAAATAGTGTATATGTCAATTTTTCGGTGGGTATGACATTTTTTAAGAAAAGATATGCAAGAAGTAAAACTTGATGAATAATATGGAAAACATAGCACGAAACTTTCGAACCTGAATTCGATTCTGAATCAGCAGTATTTGAAGTACATCTGCCAGCATCTGCGCATATATCAAGGCTATCCAGGTTTATGTCGGGATGTCTTAGTTGTGCTCGTTTTGGTGAAACTTCCTATTTATCTAACCACAACGGGCACAAAGAAGGCGCAACGAGCACTACGTTTTATTTTAAATTATTCTTTCGTAGTAGCCGTGGTGTCTCCTTGGTGCTCGTGGTGGTGAAACTTCCTTCAAGTGTGTACAATGGTAGGGGATAAGTGCAATAAATAATATTATAGCAATTGCTTACTAAGATCCTGTATAAAAAGAAACACGAACTCAGGGTTCGAACGTCACCCATTCAGAAACAAAAAAGGGATACTTTTTAAGCATCCCTTTTTTGCGGAAATAGATTTCTACTGAATGTTACTTCACAGAAATTTCTTTACTAACTTTTTTCTGCTTTTTCTCTATAGACAGTGTTAAAATACCATCCTTGAATTCAGCATTAATGGTATCCTGATCCACATTTTCGGGAAGGGTGAATGCTCTTTCGAACTTGCCATAGCTGGATTCAACCAGATGATACTTTACATTTTCTTCCTTGTTTTCCCGTCGACGCTCTCCGCTGATATAGAGTGTGTTGTCATCCAAATTAATTTTTAGATCTTCTTTGGAAATTCCGGGAAGACTTACTTCAATGTAATAGTGAGTGTTATCTTCTCGCACATTGACATCAGGGGTGAAGCCGTTGCGCTCACGCCGGTCGATTGACTCATTGAAAAACTCATCCATCATATCGCTGAAGCGGCGCGGAACTTCCGGCAGGTCAAGGTTTCTTGCGGGTCGAAATCTTACGAGTGTCATATTAACCTCCATTCGGTTTGAATTGTGATTAAGTTTACTCTACCATAATCAAAAGGCATGCCACCCGTAAAATGCTGTTTTCCCGCATGCCAAAAAGACGATCATAACTATCTTTTTGGCATAAGCATAGACATATCGGCAGTATGAAACCAATATGTCATACTGAAGCTCTAATTCCTACTTCGCGGCACTGTTGATGAGATGACAAATAAGGCAAAAATCACAGCCCCACCTGTCATCCCGACCGGAATCGCGCCCGGATTTCAGCACTTGGCTACTAATACTGCCGCGATGAAGTGGAGGGATCTGTGTAGCAAATAATTCGCCATAACCTCGATCAGTAGTATGGCATAATCCTTGCTACACAGATCCCTCCACTTCGCAGCGTGATAAATTATTGCACAAGGCAGGGTTACAGCCCGCAGCTCCGGTCGGGGTGACAAATAGGGCTTAATTGGTAACCTGGCTTTTCAATGGTAGCCCCGATGAAGGGTTTTCGCTTTGTCAATGGAAGCTTGACGAAGTGCTCAGCGTCACAAGTTACAAACTCATCACCAAAGCTTGTAATGAGCAAATTTCAGATGCAAATGCAGTGCCCGTCGTGCATCCGTTGTGCCCGTGGTGGTTAAAACAAAAAAAATACCTACAGCTACAAAAAATAGAAGATCATTGTCAGCTGATTACTACCATGCTAGACCTCTTGCAGCCACAAAGTCATTTTAAAAAAGTCAAATTGCCGGCTGAGCACCATATGGCTGCTGGCGGGCATAATTTTCCGTCCATTGCCGGGCGATCAGAAAAGCCATTTCCAGACTTTGCTGATAATTCAGTCGCGGATCGCAGTAAGTCTGATAGTTTTCTTTAAGTCGCTCTTCCTGCAGTCCCCGGGCTCCGCCGATGCATTCGGTTACGTTATCCCCGGTAAGCTCGAGGTGCGCACCACCAAGATAGGTACCCATCTTATTATGGATATTAAAAGTTTCCCGAATCTCTTGCAGAATGTCATCAAAATTTCGAGTCTTGATGCCGTCCTCGGTAGAGAAAGTATTGCCGTGCATCGGGTCACAACTCCACACGACATTCAGCCCGGCAGAGGCGATTCCTTCAATTAATTCGGGAAGGCGCTCTTCCACATGTTTACGCCCCATACGGGTTATAAGCACAACTTTACCACCGTCATTGGTCGGATTCAGCGTTTTGACCAATTCCACAATTTCATCGGTTTCAAACGGCGGGCCGACTTTAATCCCTACCGGATTTTCGATTCCGCGGAAATATTCCACGTGAGCACCATCCAGATTCCGCGTACGGTTTCCGAGCCAGGGCAAGTGAGTGCATAAATTATACCAGCCGGTTTTATGGGGCACTTTGCGGGTCTGTGCGGAATCATAATGCAGGTTTAAAGCTTCATGCGAAGTGTAAATGTGAACCTGCTTAAGATTAGTCAGCGGTTTTTCGGAAATGCTTTCTACGAATTGAAGCGCGTGACGGATAGAACTAACCATCGCAGCGTACTCATCGTAGTAGCGATTGTTGCGCATAAAGTCGAGCTCCCAGAACTCAGGATGATGAAGGTCGGCAAAACCACCACCTTCAGTCAAAGCGCGCACGAAGTTTAAGGTCATTGCTGATTTATGGTAACCTTCAAGCAGCCGGTAAGGATCGGGCTGGCGCGCATCTTCTTTTTCCCGGATGTCGTTAATTAAATCACCGCGATACGTTGGGAGTTCGAGTTCGCCAATCCTCTCGATATTGCTGGAGCGGGGTTTGGCGTACTGCCCTGCAAAACGACCGATGCGAATTACCGGAACGTTCATTTCATGGATGAGAATGAAGCTCATCTGCAGTAATACCTTCAGCATATTTACAATCTGAGGTGCCGAACAGTTGCTGAATGATTCGGCACAATCACCTCCCTGCATTACAAAAGCTTTGCCCTCAGAGGCAAGCCGCAGCTTATCCCGCAGTGACTGGACCTCCCAGGAAGTGATCAGTGGCGGATAGGATTTAAGCTCACTGTAGATGCGCTGGATTTGCTCATGATCAGGGTAGTCAGGTAATTGTTGAACATGAAAGTTTTTCCAGGATTCGGGAGTCCAGTTTGTAGAGGTCTTTTTTGCAGTACTCAAAAGGGGGTATCGTTTTATTCTAAAGTTAATGGTTTTACAACAGCAAGGATTTGAGAAATCCTAAATAAACTACAGCGCCTATTGTGCAATGAAAACACCCGGGTTGCCGCCGGAAAACAACCGGCCGCCACCCACCGCAAGTGAATAAACGGTATAATCCTCAAGTCCGTATTTTTCCCAGCTTTCACCGGTCTCGGTTTTGTAAACCCCGTTTCGGGTGCCGACAAAAAGCCGATCGTCATTGATGGATAAACTGTAGGTATATTCTTCCTCAAAATCGGAAGCAACTCGGGTCCAGCTATCTCCCATATCCTCCGATACATACATGCCTTCCTGAGTAGCTGCCCACAAGCTTCCCTCAAAGCTTATCAGATCGTTAACACGCACCTGAGGCAGATTAAGATCAAGCTTGGTCCAGGTTTGCTCCTGTCTGTCCCACCGGTATACGTCATTTGTGATACCGGCAAACACTTCATCTTCGTGCAGTGCAAGGCTGTAACCGAATTTTAGCCCAAGGCCTTCATTATTTTCAATCCATCGGTCCCCTTCCCATAAAAACATACCTTCGCCGATAGTTGCCAGGTGGACTTCGTCTTCGGAAACGGCAAGTACTGCCTGCGGGATTGCATCACCAAGGCCTTCGGTAGACTCTTCCCAGCTTCTTCCGTTGTTGAATGACAGGTAAACGCCTTCCTGCCCTGCAGCAATCAACGTTTGATCCGGGGAACGATCAAAATCGTAAATCGATCCTTCATCCAAACCGGATTGCAACCAGCTCTCGCCATGGTCAGTAGAAAAAAATATACCGTGACTCAAAGTTCCGGCGAGCAAAAGGTTATCATCGGCATATAAAGACCAGACCGATCCGCCATACGGACCGTCGGTATGGTTCCAGAATTCATCACCGGTTATGACCGGATCGTCATCGGCAGCAACAGCTGAGGCAAACAGGATGAATGAAAAGAGAAAGAATATTAACTTCATTGAGATTAAAATCATGCGCTGAAATTTACGAATGCGTAATTTGGCGATTTTTTAGGAGTAATTAAAGCCATGAAACGTCAAATTGTAAGGTTTCGTTATTCAACAGGTTTTAGTTTTTGTTAATAGCAGCTCCTAATCCCTCGTACCGGTGCACTATTGTTGCGGTGAAAGGGAGTTAATTTCAATAGAAAATTGAAGATTGAAAATCTTGGTCACCGACTTCTAAGCCAGGTGATTCGGATAATCTTCTATCTTAAATCTTTAATTTTTAATTTTTATTCATTTACAACACATAATAGATTCGATTAAACCCAATCTGTAAATAGCATAAGGCTGTACCGATCCGTTGTAAACAACATTGTTCAAATTTAGTAGTCATTATTAACGGTATTTCCAAAAATTTTGCAGGATTACATCATTATTAACGGTGCTCGTGAGCACAATCTGAAAAATATTGATCTCTCAATACCAAGAGAGCAACTGGTGGTAATAACCGGGTTATCCGGTTCCGGTAAAACCTCTCTTGCCTTTGATACCATTTACGCTGAAGGGCAGCGACGTTTTATGGAGTCGCTATCGGCATACGCCCGGCAGTTTCTCGGAATGATGGAGCGCCCCGAAGTTGATTTTATTGACGGATTATCCCCGGTGATTTCTATTGATCAGAAAACAACAAGCCGCAATCCGAGATCAACAGTGGGCACGGTAACGGAGGTTTATGATTTTCTCAGACTACTGTATGCCAGGATTGGCTATCCTTATTCCTACCTCACCGGAAATTTGATGAAGCGCCAAAGCACTGATGAGGTAATAGAGTCAGTGATGAGCCTCCCGGAAGGTACACGAGCTTATTGTCTTGCGCCGGTAGTGAGGGGTAGAAAAGGTCATTACAGGGAGCTTTTTGAACGAACACTCAAACAAGGCTTCATAAAAGTCCGGGTCGATGGAGAGTTCCGGGAGCTGGAAAAAAACATGCAGCTCGATCGCTATAAGACCCACAATATCGAAGTTGTGGTAGATCGGTTTGTGATCTCTCCTAACAGCCGCAATCGCATCACTACCAGTGTGGAAACGGCCCTTGAAATGGCCGACGGCAACCTGATTGTCAGTACAGAAGAAGATGGGCAGCTTAAAGATCGTCTCTTCTCTCAGCATCTGTTTGATCCGGAAAGTGGTCTTTCTTATGAAGATCCCGCCCCTAATCTGTTCTCGTTCAACTCTCCGTACGGTGCCTGCCGCCGGTGTAACGGCCTTGGTTTCAGTTACGATGTTGACCCGGAGCTGGTGATTCCAAATCACAAATTAAGCATCAATGAAGGTGCGATACGGTATCTCGGGGAGCCGCGCAATATATTTATATTCAAGCAGATCAATGCGATTTTTGAGCATTATGGCCTCGATTTTGATACACCGGTGGAAGAATTTCCGGATGATCTGTATCACTTGCTGATGTACGGAACGGGCGATCAGAAGTTTGAAGTCATCTATGAGTTCAGGGATGATAAGGTCAGCTACAGTCACAGTTTTGAGGGATTGGTCTCGGTTATCCGGATGCGGTATGAGGAAAGCAATTCCAAAAAGCAACGGGATAAAGCCAAAGCTTTTATGAATAAGGTTCAGTGCCCGCAATGTAACGGCGGGCGATTGAACAAAGAGGCTCTCTCTTATAAAGTTGGCGGCTATTCTATAGACCAATTGGTGCAGCAGGATGTCACTGAGCTGCGAGAAACTGTGTCACGTTTGGATCTTGATGAACGCCAACACACTATAGGCGGTCAGGTATTAAAAGAGATTCGCGACCGCCTCGACTTTTTGCTCAACGTGGGCCTTGGCTATCTTTCGCTGGATCGGGAAGCACAGTCGCTTTCGGGTGGCGAAGCACAGCGTATCCGGTTGGCGACCCAAATAGGGACACAGCTTGTAGGTGTTTTATATATTCTGGATGAACCAAGTATCGGTTTGCATCAGCGGGATAACATCAAACTGATCAATTCGCTGGAAACACTGCGTGATCTCGGAAATAGCGTGCTGGTAGTGGAGCATGACCGCGAGACGATTGAACATGCCGACCATGTAGTAGATTTAGGTCCCGGTGCAGGCAACGAAGGAGGATACCTCGTAACGGAAGGAAAACCTCATGAGCTTGATCCCAAAGCGCTCACAGCTCAGTATTTGAATGATGAAAGACAAATCAGCATACCGGAAACCCGCCGTGACGGTAAAGGCAAAACGTTTACAATGCATGGAGCAAGGGGGCACAATCTCAAAAGTGTCGATTTTAATCTGCCTCTTGGAACCTTTACCTGTGTAACCGGAGTGAGTGGCAGCGGCAAAAGTTCACTCATCAATCAGACGATAGTTCCGATGCTGCGAAGCCACTTTCACAACTCCAAAGAAGCGGCGCTCCCTTATGATAAGGTCAGCGGCCTGGAACATCTTGACAAGGTAATTTCTATTGATCAAAGTCCGATAGGGCGGACACCCCGCTCCAATCCCGGTACGTATACCAAGGTTTTTGATCATATCAGACGTTTATTCGCTGAATTGCCGGAGGCCAAAATTCGGGGATATACGGCCGGCAGATTTTCATTTAACGTCAAGGGCGGCCGCTGTGAAGACTGCAAAGGGGACGGGGTGAAGAAAATCGAGATGAATTTTCTGCCTGATGTTTATGTGAAGTGCGAAACCTGCCGGGGCAAGCGCTACAACCGTGAAACGCTGGATATCAAATACCGCGGGAAGAATATTTCTGAAGTTCTGGAGATGAAAATTTCCGAGGCAGTGGAATTTTTTGATCCCGTACCATCAGTAAAACGAATTTTGAAAACTCTTGAAGATGTAGGCTTGGGTTATCTTAGTATAGGCCAGCGTAGCACATCGCTATCGGGAGGTGAGGCGCAACGCGTAAAACTGGCACGCGAGTTGTCAAAAATCGGAACCGGCGACACGCTCTACGTGATGGATGAACCTACCACGGGGCTACACTTCGAAGATGTGCACATGCTTGTGGAAGTGATCCAAATGCTGGTGGATAAAGGAAACACTGTCATAATTATCGAACACAATCTGGATCTGATTAAAGCCGCTGATTGGGTGGTGGATCTCGGACCGGAAGGAGGCAAAAACGGAGGCTACATCGTGGCTGAAGGCACTCCGGAGCAGATCGCGGAAATTCCGGAAAGCTACACCGGGCAGTTTATGAAAAAAGAGCTGGGTCGGGTTGTAGCGGAATAGAAGGCGCTTAAAACCCGATTCTCGACAATATCCGGAAAGGGTTTTTTTAATCATTTCTCGAAAAGCCCCGAAGGGGCACAAGCAATAGCATGGGACGTAGTCCTATGTTTAGAGGGTTCCATAATGGATAGCCCTGAAAGGGCGAAAGCTCTCTGAGTTGGCATAACCTGTGTAATCACTATGAGCTATTTCTGAATGAATGAGCAACCTTTGACTTTGGTTATATGCCACATCAGTTTTGCTTTTGCTCCTTCGGAGCTATCGAGGGGTGGGGTTTGGTTACATAGGACTACGTCCCATGCTATTGCTTGTGCCCCTTCGGGGCTGATTAGTCCCTTACTTCTGCAATCTGAAATCACAAATCGTCAATCGTACGTCGCAAATCTTTTTCAGTTTGTAGGTTTTCAAGATTTTTATAAATCGTGGAGTAGCAGTACGCCAAGCCTAATCTGGCACAAAGAGATTTACGATTGACGATTTGCAATGATGTGGGAACCACATGTGATTTTTGAATAAACCGATTCTTTTCACTTTTTCAATGACGTTCTCAAAATCTTACTATGGTTCATCAGTATATTTCGGGGTAACTACTGATTCGAATATCTCTTGCCTGATCAGATTCCGAGTAGTAAATTGACGCCAATAAATTATAATTCAATGGAAACGAGCTTACCCGCTTTTTAAATTTTTAAACAGGAAGATGTATGGAAAAGAAGAGAAAAAATGTAATTATTATAGGTGCCGCCGGCCGGGATTTTCACAATTTTAATACATACTATCGGGATAATGATCAGTATAACGTAGTAGCCTTTACTGCCGCACAGATTCCGGATATCGACGGCAGAGAATATCCTGCTGAACTAGCGGGTTCACTTTATCCGGATGGGATTCCGATCTACAATCAAAAAGATCTTCCGGATCTGATCCGCGATTTGGATGTGGATATATGCGCCTTTTCCTATAGTGACATATCCTATCAGGAGGTTATGCATGTTGGATCAATTGTTAATACCGCCGGTGCCGACATGATATTGATCGGTCCGCGCCAAACCATGCTGGAGAGTTCAAAACCTGTAATTGCGGTTGGAGCCGTGCGGACCGGCTGTGGTAAAAGTCAAACCTCCCGTCATGTTATCGAATCACTGCTGGCACGAGGCAAAAAAGTTGTGGCGGTACGCCATCCTATGCCGTATGGAAATATCGCAGCTCAAAAGGTTCAGCGATTTGCCACGATTGATGATCTTGAAAAACACGACTGCACCATTGAGGAGATGGAAGAATATGAGCCTCATATAAATCGTGGCAATGTGGTTTATGCCGGAGTGGATTATGAAGCAATATTGCGTGAAGCCGAAAAAGAAGCTGATATCATTGTGTGGGACGGTGGCAATAACGACTTCCCCTTTTACAAACCCGATTTGATGATTACCGTTACGGACCCTCACCGGGCCGGACACGAGCTCAATTACTATCCCGGTGAAACTGTGCTGAGAATGGCTGATATTGTTGTGATCAATAAAATTGACTCAGGTTCGCCTGATGATATACTTCAGTTAAGAGAAAATATTGAAAGCGTCAATCCTGATGCGCGCGTGGTAGATGCGGCATCCCCGCTAACGGTGGATCACCCCGAGCGAATCAGGAATAAACGGGTACTGGTGGTGGAAGACGGGCCAACACTTACCCATGGCGGGATGAAAACCGGGGCGGGTACTGTCGCAGGAAAAAAGTTTGGCGCAGCGGAGTTTATTGATCCTCGTCCGTGGGCTGTTGGTAAGCTTCAGAATACATTCAAAGACTATCCGGAAATCGGCACCCTATTGCCGGCCATGGGGTATGGAGATCAGCAAATCCGCGATCTCGAAGCTACCATTCGCGCCATTGATTGTGATACGGTCATCGTTGGCACTCCAATCGACCTCACGCGTGTCGTAAAAATTGATCAACCGGTAGTGAAAGTTGGCTATGACCTACAGGAAATCGGCCGCCCCGAACTTTCTGAATTACTGGATGAGTTTCTGGAAGAGGTTCCGGCGTAGAGTATCATCAGCACTTCGTATAAGCTGAACTTCCTATAAAAGCCATTGTAATTGTTACATGTGTTACGAAATGCCGGCAAAGTTTGTCTGAGGTTTGACGTTTGATGTTTTTGCAAAACGAAAAACGAGAAACTCGTTAGGCCGTAACCCATGTTGCAAGTACAGTCACTAAAAGTGGACCATATAAAATGGTGATAGGAACTTGAGTTAGGAACCGCAGTGGGAAAGTTTTTGTTGTCCGGTGCTCAATCACTTTTACGTAATTTTGTAGCCCAGCATAACCATGTCCGACTCGCACGTTAACCGTTCATCTTACCACGAAACACAGGAACATTCGGCCCTTCAGATTAACGGCCTGGTTAAGTCATTCTATGAGGGCAATAAAATTCGAAAGGTTCTTGACGAAATTGACTTTACTATTCGCACCGGAGAGTTGGTTGTGTTTCTTGGCCGTTCCGGTTCCGGTAAAAGTACACTTTTGAACCTGATCAGTGGTCTTGATGATCCGGATGAAGGAGAAGTGCTTATCGGAGGCACGCCGGTAAATCGTTTAAGTGAAAAAGATCGAACCATTTTTCGCAGACTGAATATCGGTTTTATTTTTCAATCATTTAATCTCATCCCGACTCTGACCGTAGGTGAGAATGTGCTGCTACCGCTTGAGTTAATTGATCGCGCCGGCGGCAAGTATGGCGAACAAGCGATGCAATATTTATCGGAGGTAGGATTGGCTGATCGCACGGATTCTTTTCCGGATCGCCTCTCTGGTGGAGAACAACAGCGCGTGACCATTGCCAGGGCATTGGCGCATGAGCCGATTCTTATTCTGGCTGATGAACCAACCGGTAACCTGGACGGTCAGACTGGAGAACAAGTCATGGGCATGCTACATAAACTCGTAAGAAGAACAGGCCGAACAATGCTGATAGCCACTCACGATAGGGAACTTTGTGATATGGCTGACCGTGTGGTGCAGCTTCAGGACGGTAAAATTGTAGAACTCCCTGAAATCAGCCGGGATATAGCCACTTCATGAGCCGGAATATTAATCCATCAGGGGAGTCTTACGTACCAAAAGACAAATTCAGACGAATGCCGGGGCTATTGATGCGTTCGAGTTTGCGCTTTTTGATGCACCATCCCTGGCTTTTCGGGTTTTCCGTGATAGGCATTGCTCTTGGGGTTGCGGTGGTTATTTCAATTGACCTTGCTAACAACAGTGCCATGCGGGCATTTGAGCTTTCATCTGAAGCTGTTACCGGAAGCGCCACACATAACGTTCGCGGTGCTTCCGGTGAACTTGATGAAGAAGTGTACAGGGATTTAAGAACACTGCACGGTATCCGTAAAAGTGCGCCTGTGGTAGAGGGGCATGCCACTGTGGCAACTGATGACCGCACTTTCCGCATATTGGGCGTTGATCCACTTGCTGAAAATCCCTTTCGCAACTTTACCAGCCAGGAAGCCGGCCTCGATATCGGGCAGCTAATTGCCGGTGGATTAACCGGTTTGATCTCCGAAAACAATGCTGAGCGGTGGGGCATCGAAGAAGGTGATACGGTTTCTGTATCGAGCGGTGGTCGAGACTTTGATTTTGTAATAGCCGGGATTATCACTACAGAAAACGAGCGCACAAGAAGGGCTTTAAATGATGTACTGGTCACTGATATCGGAACCGCACAGGAAATCCTGAGGATGCATGGCTCATTAAGCCACATAGATTTAATCCTTCCGGAAGATGATGTTGAGGCTTATGAGAGAGTAGAGGAAGCTTTACCTGGAGGAGCTTTGCTTGAGCGCTCCGAGACCCGGTCTGAAAGTGCTCTTCAAATGACCAGAGCATTCGAATACAATCTGCAAGCTCTGAGCTTATTAGCATTACTGGTGGGAATGTTTTTAATCTACAACACGATGACTTTTTCCGTAGTACAGCGTAGGAAGTTAGTCGGGCGGCTCAGAGCTCTTGGTGTCACTTCTTCTGAAATTCTTTATTTGATCATATTTGAAGCCCTGCTTCTTGGTTTGTTGGGAACATTGATTGGCATTGGTGGAGGTATTCTGCTGGCCAATGGTTTGCTGCAGTTGGTGACCCAATCCATCAATGATCTTTATTTTGTGCTAAGCGTGCGGGAGATAACAGTAGATGCTGCAAGTTTGCTGAAAGGTGCGTTGCTTGGAATTGGAGCTACGGTATTTGCAGCATTATGGCCGGCACGTGAAGCAGCCTCTGCATCGGTAAGTACCGTATTGCGCCGGTCAGAGGAAGGTAGCCGTTTACGGAACTCACTTTGGGCTATCAGCCTTGCAGGCATTGCATTTTTAATTGGCGGTATCTTATTGCTCGCGCTTCCGGGAGAATCTATTGCTCTTGGATACGTCTCATTACTCTTCATAATTATCGGTTTTGCTCTTCTGACACCATTGGCCCTCAAGTTTATGGCTATGGTGCTCAAGCCGGTATTTTCAGCGGTGTTCGGTTTAACCGGCCGGATGGCCGTGCGTAGCGTTGTTACTGAACTGAACCGGTCATCAGTTGCTATAGCCGCACTTGGCGTAGCCGTTGCAGCAACTATTGGCGTTGGAGTGATGGTGGACAGTTTTAGAAATACGGTAGATGTTTGGCTTGAATCCCAGCTTCAGGCAGATATATATGTTCAACCACCAGGTTTTGTAGCCAGCCAAAATGATGCCATTCTGG
The DNA here is from genome assembly GCA_964505385.1 of uncultured Chitinophagales bacterium. GTDB lineage: Bacteria > Bacteroidota > Rhodothermia > Balneolales > Natronogracilivirgulaceae > SLJN01. The sequence continues at coordinate 23,882 of CAZDIA010000020.1, read as the reverse complement.
ATCCGCAGCTCGTAAACGAGCTAAGAAATGCAGATATGGTTGAAGAATCACATACAGTGCGCAATGTGACGGTAAACACAGAGTACGGTAGTGATGGTTTGGTTTCCGTAGATCATCAAAGTGGCGGGCAAAACCGGTATCAAATTAAAACAGAAGCCGAAAATTTTGATGAAAGTTTTCAAAATGAACGCGAAGTTATGGTTTCTGAGGCGTACGCTTATCGTAATGAAACCGAAGTCGGGGATTCACTACGCATTTTAACCGATAATGGTCAAATTGACTTTCGGATAGGAGCCATTTACTATGACTACACCACCGATCAGGGTGTGATATCTATGAGCCGGGAAGTGTATCAAAGATATTTTGATGACCAATCGGTTTCCGGTCTTGCGCTCTATTTATCAGAATCAGCGGGGATGGAACAATCACTTGTTGAATTACGCGGTTTGGCATCCGGTATGCAGGAAGTCTTTATTCGTTCCAACCGCGACCTGAGGGAAGCCTCAATGGAGGTATTCGACCGTACATTTACCGTCACTATTGTTCTGAGAATACTTGCCATTCTTGTAGCTTTTGTAGGGGTCGTTACTGCTTTGATGGCGTTGCAGCTGGAAAAAGGCCGAGAGGTGGCAGTATTAAGAGCAAATGGCATGACTCCCTTTCAACTTTGGAACTATATGATCACCCAGACCGGAGCAATGGGACTAAAGGCCGGGATACTTTCACTACCTCTGGGGTTAACGATGGCTTATGTATTGGTCTATGTCATAAACCTACGTTCCTTTGGCTGGACGCTTGACCTTATTTTTACACCGGGAATCTTTGTACAAGCACTTTTTCTTTCAGTATTAGCTGCAATACCGGCGGGGTTATATCCTGCCTGGAAAATGGCTCGTGCACGCCCGGCGGATGCCCTGCGAAATGATTAATACGTGATAAAAAATATTTCAAATTGCAGGCAAATTAATCCGGTTATGAAGCAAAACCAGTATTTTGAAAAATTATTAATAGCATGAACAGATGGATTTTAACAGGAATAGCATTAGGAGTCCTTGGGCTGGTGTTATTTGCATTTTGGATAAGCCGTGATTCCGGAGAGCCCTTTGAAGCCGGTGTGTCAGCTGTTGAATCCTTACAAGCAGATCCCGGGGGATTTAAACAAGCTACAGAACCTCGTTCCTTTATCTTTCCGGATGATCACGGACCACATGAAGGATACCGAACCGAATGGTGGTATTACACCGGGAATTTATTCACGGAATCTGATCGAAGATTTGGCTTTCAGTTTACAATATTCAGGAATCAGTTTTTGCCGAATGAAGATTTTTCAACGGGCGACGAATCGGACTGGACTACTAACCAGCAGTATATTGCGCATCTTGCAATCAGTGATTTGGAGAATGGGAATCACATTCATGAAGAACGATTCAGCCGGGGTGGTATGGATCTTGCAGGAGCCCGGGCAGAGCCGTTTCATATATGGCTGGAAGACTGGGAAGTACGGTTAGCTGATGTAAATGATGAATCTCTGGCAGAAGGCCCGCCAGGGCAAAATCTGCCTATGAAATTGTTTGCAGCAACTGAACAAAGCGAGTTGAATCTTACAATGATACCGGCAAAACAACCGGTTTTTCATGGTGATGATGGCCTTGAACCAAAAGGACCTGAGGAGGGCGACGCTTCTTATTATATATCTTTCACACGGCTGGAGACTTCCGGAACTATTGAATTAGATGGGGAAACTCATCATGTAGAAGGCCTGAGCTGGATGGATCATGAATGGAGCACATCGGCACTTTCAGAAGAGCAGGAAGGATGGGACTGGTTTTCCCTGCAACTTTCGGATGACTATGATCTGATGTTTTATCATCTTCGAAATGAAGATGGCACAATCAGTCCGTTTTCCACCGCTACTCTGGTTGACCCGGATGGTAACACCACTACACTCGACCCGGACGACTTTCAACTGGAAGCACTCGATCACTGGCAAAGTCCTTACAGCGGAGCAGAATACCCGATTCGCTGGAGATTTGAAATACCGGCAGAAGAAATCGAGCTGGAGATAAATACGCTACTTGATGATCAGGAAATGCGTGTTTCATTTACCTATTATGAAGGGGCTATTGATGCCGAAGGTAGCCGGGGAGGTGAGTCTCTAAGCGGTTCCGGTTATGTGGAAATGACCGGTTACGAAGAGGCGCCAGGCCAACGAGGTGGCTTTTGAATGCAGATTATGAGGGCTTAGTTGCCAATTTGTTGAAATCCCGGTTAGCATTGCTTCATAATCTTTTTGGGCTAACAGTTCAGGAAAAGTCTGTGACGGGCCGAATGAAACTCGTTGATAACTTGGAACTAAATGATAGTAGTGCAATGCTATTTAGGCATGGCATTCAAAGTGTTCTTGCTCAATGCTGATACAAACGACGATTAGGTGGCTGCCGGTTTATTTCGATAAATTGTATCTTTCGTATAATTAGTATCAGTAAGGATAACTGATGATTCATGGTGCACTTCTTTTAGGTCAACACCGTTCGGTTTTATATTGATAGATAGTGCAGTTATGGCGATCATTAGAGCTGCTGAATTTTTAAATTTTTTATCCAATGTCCCAGAAAACACTTACAGAAGGAACATACACCGCGCTGGTTACTCCGTTTGATGAACAATTTCAAATTGATGAAAAGGCCTGGTTCACACTGCTGGATCATCAGGTAGCCGGAAAGGTGGACGGTGTAGTTATTTGTGGTACTACCGGTGAGTCTCCTTCTATCAATGCCGCTGAGTTCGATTTTTTGATTCGATCAGCCCGAAACCATCTTGGATCTTCTTTCAAAATATGGGCGGGAACCGGCACAAATGTAACGGAAAGTACAATAAAACGCTCTAAGCGGGCAGCGGAGCTGGGAGCGGATGGTTTGTTGCTGGTAACACCTTACTATAACAAACCGACTCAGCAAGGGTTGCAAAACCATTTTACAGAAGTGGCTGATTCGGTGGATCTGCCTGTCATGTTGTATAATGTTCCTGGCAGAACTTCAACATTGATTCAGCCGGAAACAACCGAGGCGCTCAGCAAACATCCGAATATCATTGCGAGTAAAGAGGCCACCGGAAATATAAATCAGATCATGGAAGTCATATCCCGGGTTCCCGATGAGTTTGCCGTTATTTCAGGTGATGATGCGATGACTTTACCGATTATCGCAGCAGGTGGCAAAGGAGTGGTTTCGGTAATTGCAAATTTGGTTCCCGGCCTGATGCGTGAACTTGTTGAAAATGCGAAATCAGAAGACCTTGAAGCAGCAAGAAAAGTACACAATAAATTGTGGCCATTGATGAAGGCGTCATTTTTCGAAAGTAACCCCATCCCGATTAAAGCGACACTGGAGATGGCCGGGTTGATACAACCATATCTTCGCCCTCCAATGTATCCTCTGTCTGATTCCTACAAGCCTGAACTCAAACAAATCCTGGACGATCTTAACATTACTGATTAATCTGTTTTTATGAATAAAAGTATCTTTGTGATTTTTGGCACGCTGTGCCTTTTTATTTTAGCGGCACTACCTCATACAACAGTAGCTCAACCATCGCCCTCCGAATTTCTTGAGTATGAGTTGGGCGACCGGTTTACTCCACATCATCGCATCCTGGATTATTTCTCCGCTGTTGCAGATGAAAGCGATCGGGTGAAATTTAAAAAGTATGGGCAGTCTTATGAAAAAAGACCATTGAAAGTAGCTTTTGTAGGGTCTGAAGAAAACATCGCTCGCCTTGAGCAAATTCGTGAGAATAATCTGAAGTTAGCGGGCCTCAAGGATGGAAATCCTGACCCGGATGCGCCTTCGATTGTCTGGTTATCATACAACATTCACGGCAACGAATCCTCCAGTTCAGAGGTGTCCATGCAAACGCTGTATTCACTCACGGGCGGCGATGAACGATCATCTGAATGGCTGGAGAATACTGTAGTGGTGATAGATCCTGGGTTGAATCCGGACGGTCGTGAACGCTATATCAACTGGTATACACAAACAGCGGGTGTGGATGCCGATCCGCGCCCGGAGACCCGTGAGCACAGTGAGCCATGGCCGGGAGGCAGATCGAATCACTACTATTTTGATCTGAACCGCGACTGGGCCTGGCAAACCCAGCAGGAAACACGTTACCGGACTGATCTTTATCTAAAATGGCAACCCCATATTCATGTGGATTTTCATGAGATGGGATATAACAGCCCCTACTATTTTGCACCAGCGGCAGACCCGTTTCATGAGGACATTACCGGTTGGCAAAAAGAGTTGCAGACTATCATCGGTGAAAATCACGCACGGTATTTCGATGAGGATTATCAGCTATACTACACCGGTGAGGTATTTGACCTTTTTTATCCCAGCTATGGGGATACCTGGCCGACATTTAACGGTGCCATCGGGATGACCTATGAACAGGCGGGTTCCGGCCGCGCGGGTCGTTCAGTGATAACTGAAGAAGGGGATACTCTCACACTTGCCGACCGGATTCACAACCACCATATGGCAAGTATTTCCACGGTGGAGATTGCCGCGGATGAACAAACCCGGATAGTAGAAGAATTCAGCAGTTTTCACCTGGATGCTAAAGAAAATCCGCCCGGTGAATATGAAAGCTGGTTAATCCGTGGTGATAATAATTCTGATAAGTTAAAGGATCTTCTTGCTTATTTTGATAAAAACCACATTGAATACGGATATGCCGATCCGCCCCGGAGAAGCCGTCAATCCTATAATTACAAGACCGGCGATACCGAGAGTATAAATGTTGAAGAGGATGATATTATCATTCCGGCACATCAGTCAAAATCCAGGCTGGCCAAAGTATTGCTTGAACCGAAAACAGAAATTGTGGATTCGCTCACCTATGATATCACTGCATGGTCACTACCTTATGCGCACGGACTGGAAGCATATGCATTAACATCGGAAATCGGTTTGCGGGATGAAGAAGTTATTTTTACATCCCACGATCGTCCGGAGCCTGAGGAGCCTCCATATGCCTATATTGCCAGGTGGAAAACACTCAAAGATGCAAAATACCTGAGTGCATTAGAGGGTTACGACATTCGTCTGCGCGTTGCCAAAGAAGAATTTGTTATTGATGAGGAAACCTTTGCTCCGGGAACAGTCGTGATTACCCGCAGAGGAAATGAACAAATGGGTGAGGAGTTTGATCGCATCATTACAGAGTATGCGGATAAATATGAACGTGAGCTTAACTATAGCGCAACCGGGTTCACCGATGAAGGCATCGATTTCGGTTCCAACAATATGAGACATCTCGAGTTTCCGGATGTTGCCATTATATCGGGTGAAGGGATCAATAGTGGAAATTTAGGAGAGCTACGGCATCTTTTTGATCAGGAGCTGGGCTACCCGTTGGCAGTGATTGACCAAAACGATGCAGACAAGCAGGTTTTACGAAATTATGATGTAGTGTTTCTCCCATCAGGCAACTTTTCAAACAGTGATCTCAACACCTACGTGGAATGGGCGCGCGAAGGCGGACGTCTCGTAGCCATTGGCAATACCGTATCTTCACTTGCCGGGCTTGGCGAGCTGGATCAATTATCTCTGAACGTTTCGGATGAAGGTTACCGGGAGGATAGTGAACTTAGCAACCAGGCTGCCAGAGGCAGAAGATATGCGGATAGGCGAAGAGATGCGCTCACCGAGGCTGTTCGCGGCAGTATTTACCGTGTTCGGCTTGATAATACTCACCCGATGGGATTCGGATATCCGGAACATTTCTATACGCTAAAAAATAATACTATCGGCCTTGAAGATTTTGAAAATGGCTGGAATGTAGGCATTCTCGAAGAGGAGGGCCACCTGAGCGGATTTGCAGGACATGAAGCCCGCAAAAACTTTGAAAACTCAATGGTAATAGGGAGCCTTGATGTAGGCTCAGGCAAACTGATGGTGTTTGCCGATTCACCGGTTTTTCGATCATTTTGGCAAAATGGCAAATTGATGATAGCCAATTCGGTGTTCATGAGTGGCTTGTAAAATTGATGCCGGTATAGATATTCGGCAAGCCTGACAAATTGTCGAATAGTCTGTAAATCTTATCATATCTTAAATTTTGGCAGGCATTTTGATGGGTTATTAAACTGAGAATATGACAGAGTAATAAAGCTGTATAGAAATTATTTGGTATAACTAAAGGCTAAATTTCCTGCAGGAATTATGGAATACAAAGATTATTATAAAATACTGGGCGTAAACAAAAATGCTTCTCAGGATGAGATCAAGAAGGCATATCGCAAGCTTGCGCGCAAGTATCATCCTGATGTAAATAAAGATGATGAAGAGGCGGCCAAAAAATTTAATGACATTCAGGAGGCTTATGAAGTTTTGAAGAATCCGGAAGATCGTAAGCTTTACGATCAGGTTGGGGCCAACTGGAAACAGTATAAGCAAGCGAATGGAGGTCGCGCTTCGGATTTCGATTTCAGTCAATGGGCGAATACCGGTGGTCGTGGTTCACGAAGGCGTACATATCATTTTACCGATGATCCGGGATTCGGCACTTCCGGCGATCATCCGTTCTCTGATTTTTTCGAGACCCTCTTTGGTCAGGGATTCGGAGGTGGAGGCAGATCAGCCCGGTCAGGTGGCGGGCGGGATCCGTTTGGTCAGCAACAAAGTGATCCTTTTTTCGGTGAGCAGCAGCAACAGGCGGGCCGCGATCTTTCCGCCAACCTTGAAATAACCCTTGAGGAAGCATACAAGGGTGCCACAAAATCAATTTCTCTCAGGGGAGAAAAAATTAAAGTAAAAATCCCGGCAGGCATTGATCACAATCAACGGTTAAAGATTACCGGCCGGGGTGAAAAAGGGCCTGGCGGTAAAGCCGGCAACTTGTATATCACCATACAGATTAAGCCCCATCCAAAATTTGTGCGTGATGGAAATGACTTACATACAACGGTTCCGGTAGATCTCTACACAGCGCTGCTTGGAGGAGAGGTTAAAGTACCTACGATGTCCGGTTCAGCAAAAATCAAGATCCCACCGGAAACTCAATCCGGTAAAACATTCCGGTTATCGGGTCAGGGAATGCCGGTTTTCAAAAAGACTAATAAAAAAGGTGATCTGTACGCCAGAATTGAAATTAAGCTGCCCACAAATCTCAGCGAAAAAGAAAAAGAGATGTTCAGGCAACTGGCTGAGATGAGAGAAGGGGATAAATAAAAGCGTGCTCGGGTTAACCGCAGAGCTCACAGAGAAATAACGCTGAGTGAGAAAGGGTATTGAGGCACAAAGGCACAAAGGCACCAAGCAGGCACCGAGGCACCAAGGCATCAAGCAGAGGTTGTTATTATTAGATTGTCATTCCGACCGCTAACCACAGGCAAGGAATTAAAATTCAATTACCAAAACAACCATTGCACAGGATTCAGCACAGACTCATGGGAGGAATCTCCTTCCATAGGCTGTGTTCCTGAAGTTCTAATCCCGCTTTCAGTAGCACTATTGAATAGGTGCAGAATACCCAAGTCCATTCTGCATCACACAAACTGTGTTGTAATTACAAACACTTCTATGGGAAGCAGCCTTCTGACAAAAAGACATAATCCGGTCTGCCGCTGATGGATCGGTATGGTATTGGCATAGTAGGGACCAAAACGAAATAAATAGATAAGAACCCAAAAAAAGAGTTTAACAGTATGAACTTAAATAAATTCACGGTTAAAGCGCAGGAGGCGATACAGGCGGCACTTGAGCTTGCAGCAAATCGTAATCATCAGGCGCTTGAGCCGGCACATATCCTAAAATCATTATTATCTGATCCGGATAATGTATGCGTCACTATTTTGAAGAAAATGGGTAGTTCTGTAGAAGGTATACAGAAAAAGCTGGATGAGAACCTGAAAAAAATGCCGGTGGTTAAAGGCTCATCCGTTTCGGGTCAGTATATGGGCGAAGAGTCCAAATCTGTATTTGACAAAGCCAACGACTTTGCACAGGAGTTGGGTGATGATTACATCAGCTCCGAGCATATTCTGCTTGGTATTATTGATTCCAAAGGATCAACATCGCAGGTTCTGAAAGATGAAGGCATCACAAAAGATAAAGTTTTCAACATCCTGAAAGAAGTTCGCGGTAATCAAAAAGTTGATGATCCCAATGCGGAGAGCCGGTATGAAGCTCTGAAAAAATACGCAAAGGATCTCAATGAAATGGCGGAGCGCAACAAGCTTGATCCGGTTATCGGCCGTGATCAGGAAATACGGCGTGTGATGCAGATCCTGAACCGCCGCACCAAAAATAATCCGGTGCTGGTGGGTGAGCCGGGAGTAGGAAAAACCGCCATCGCTGAAGGTCTTGCCGTTCGTATTGTGAAAGGTGATGTACCCGAAGGGCTTGAAAAAAAGCGAATAGTTGCCCTCGACATGGGCGCCTTATTGGCAGGTGCTAAATACAGAGGTGAGTTTGAGGATCGACTCAAAGCGGTGGTTAAGGAAGTTACCGAATCGGACGGAGAGATAATTCTCTTTATTGATGAGATACATACTCTGGTTGGCGCCGGAGCTACCGAAGGTGCAATGGATGCCGCCAATATTCTAAAGCCGAGTATGGCGCGCGGTGAGTTGCGGGCAATCGGAGCAACTACGGTTAACGAATACCGCAAACATATTGAAAAAGATAAGGCGCTTGAACGCCGTATGCAGATGGTTCATGTGGATGAACCGGCTTTGGAAGATACAATATCCATACTTCGCGGCCTGAAAGAGCGCTACGAGCTGCACCACGGTGTAAAAATTACCGACTCGGCGATTATTGCCGCATCCGAACTTTCCGACCGGTATATCAGCGACCGGTTCCTGCCGGATAAAGCCATTGACCTGGTTGATGAGGCCGCTTCACGGCTTCGTATTGAAATTGATTCGATGCCGGAGGTGCTTGATAACCTCGACCGGCAGATCCGGCAGCTCGAAATTGAGCGGGAAGCCATCAAACGGGAGGATGACGAGGAAAAGCTGGAACGGATCTCCAGAGAACTTGCTGACCTCAACGAGAAATACAAAATGCTAAAATCCCGCTGGAGCAATGAGCGAGAGCTGATTCAGGACATTCGTGGAATGAAGCAGGCGATTGAAGAAGCCAGAAATGAAGCTGATAAGGCTGAACGGCAGGGCAACTACGAACGGGTAGCCGAGTTGCGGTACGGAACTATCAACAAGCTTGAGAAAGAACTTGAAGAAACCAATAAAAAGCTTGAAGAGCTTCAGCATGGTGAAGAATCCATGCTGAAAGAAGAAGTTACCGATGAGGACATTGCCGACATCGTATCCCGATGGACGGGCATTCCGGTTCAGAAGATGCTTCAGAGCGAACGTGCAAAGCTAATGAATATGGAAGACGAACTGCATCAACGGGTTATCGGACAACATCAGGCGATTGAGGCTGTATCACATGCCGTCCGAAGATCACGTGCAGGCCTGCAGGATGAATCGCGACCGATCGGTTCTTTCATCTTCATGGGATCCACAGGTGTAGGTAAAACCGAGTTAGCGCGAAGCCTGGCGGACTACCTGTTTAATGATGAAAACGCTATGGTACGCATCGATATGAGTGAGTACATGGAGCGCCACAGCGTGAGCCGTCTCATCGGTGCCCCTCCGGGATATGTCGGCTATGATGAAGGCGGACAACTCACAGAGCAGGTGCGGCGCCGTCCGTATTCGGTTGTGTTGCTGGATGAAATTGAAAAAGCGCATGCCGATGTGTTTAACATTCTCTTACAGGTGCTTGATGATGGCAGGCTGACCGACAACAAAGGGGTTACGGTTAACTTTACCAACACCATCGTCATCATGACCAGCAACATAGGCTCGCATCTGATCCGGCAAAAGATAGAAGAGGTTGGCGGCAAGTTCGACGAGCAAACTCACTCCGAGTTGCAGTCGATGCTGATGAATGAGCTCAAGAAATCTATCCGACCGGAATTCCTGAACCGCATTGATGATACCATCGTCTTTCATCCGCTTTCGAAAGAGCATATCCATAAAATTGTGGATCTGCAATTATCACGGGTGGATAAGATGCTGGACAAGAATCAGATTAAGCTTTCCGTATCGGATAGTGTGAAAGAATGGCTTGCAGAGCGCGGTTATGACCCGCAGTTTGGCGCAAGACCTCTAAAGCGATTGATACAGACAGAGATGGTGAATAAACTGGCATCACTGCTTATCAGCCGTGAAAGTGATGCCCCAGCCGAATTTGAGGCTAATGTCTCAGATGATGGCAAAAGCATTGAATTTGCCGAGGTCTACTCCGATGTGGAGTCCTGGGCAGAGGGAGCATAACAATACATCTCAAATAAGTTATATCAAGCCGGTTGCACAAAGTGTAGCCGGCTTTTTTATAGCCGGTTTTTCGTACTTGGTTATTTGAACGACACGTTATATAACATAATGTGATAACAGAATTTTATTAAGAAATTATCGAGGATGGCTTAAATCAAAATGGGTAGATCAATACTCCCTATATTGCTGATCTTTTTTGGGATACTGCTTTTAATAACTTCCTGTGAGTTACCTACGTATCGTTCAGCTGATCCGCCTGAGTACAGACCGTCTCCAACGGAGCCTTATTATGGAGTTGTTGGTCAGGCGATTTCGGATAAATATGATGGCATGTTAACCGAGATTTATGATGTGATGAACTTTGATCCGGATTTAGGATCGGAAAGTAGTAAACAAAGTAAATCCGGGATCGATAACGAAAGGGATTACTGGCACGGAGAAGCATTAGATTATCAGGAGAGTTATATCGAAGAAAAGGGACAATGGGAAGTTTCTTATAACCGGGAAGTAGAGCGAGATGATTTCAAAAAGCAATCTTATGCCAAATTGACATATCAATTCCGGACTTTCCGGGAGCAGTATCGAAAAGACCCTTTTGCACGGGATGTTTATAAAGTAGTCTTGAGTGGGGAGCGGGAAGGTAAAGTGCAGAGCAGCGAGATTGAACGTGAGGCAAATATGAGAATTACAGGATTAAACGATCCGCCTTACTACAGAATCAGAGGAGAACATGTTTCAAGGGGTACACGAATAACCACTGGCCGGTCTGATGTAGAAAGAGAGGAGAATTATACGGTTACGTTCAAGGCGGTTGATCCGGTAATCGAATCCGATATTGATAAAGATTTGCTCTTTCAGATGCATGGTCTTTGGGATATTACCCTAACCGTTGAAACCGGCCGGTCGGGTCAGGTTAATGAATATGAAGGCCGGGTCGAACTGGATGGGAACGGGTATGCCTATCTAAGGTTTCAAAGAGACCGCCGGACGATCAGATTTAACGCTTTGACCGGTGAGCGTAAATAAAAAGAGACCACTTCATAACGAAGTGATCTCTGAGGTGAACATGACTTGTAATACTTTTGCTGAATCTGAACTATCAGCTTCTGTCAAGCCGGAAGTTTACCGGTATTGCATACTGAACCGGTACGGCACGTCCTCTTTGTCTGCCTGGTTCAAATTGTACGGACTGGATAGCTCTTACAGCCGCTTCATCAAGTCCGGCACCAACACCTCTTACCACCTGAGGATTGACCACGTTACCGTTTTCATCGACGATAAACTGTACTACGACTCTGCCTTCAATGCCGGCTCGTCTGGCAAGTTCAGGATATACCAGTGCAGCATAGAGTGCTTGTTCGCCACCAATGATGTAAGGCATATCTTCGACTGCAACAAAGAATTCGGGTTCATCTTGCTCATCTTCTTCGGTAGCAGCGGGAGCCGGTGGTGGAGGAAGTGAGCCATCGCCATCTAAATCTATGTCAAAATCGAAATAAGTGTCTTCAACTATTACATCATCCGGCACCGTTTCAGGTGTCCTTGGTCTTTGTGGTGGAGGGGGCGTATCAAACTGCTGAGTCTGGATAATGTCTTCAAGCTGAATTATTTGTTGTTCCCGCTCAGTTATATTTAGCTCTGTATCAAAGTCCAGTTGAATGCGAAAAAGCGCGATTAATACTGTAAGTACGATGATAACTGAGATAAGAAAATTCTGGCGGTAGCTGTGAGCAAGATCAGCTTTTGGTTTTTTAGTTCTAATAAGTTTCATGTCATGCCTCGATTCTGGATATATAAGTCTTCTGTTTTATTTACGAATATTTAATTATTAGGTTAGGGATGATAAAAATTTATTTAAGTTCAGTAACATTCGGAAAACTGCGTTTGAGTCACAAATTTATCGTTTTAATAACTTTAAGCTCACATGTTAATATGTGTTAATATTTATTACTCCTGTGCCTGCACTTGCAGACATCATTTACATCCACCAAATAACATTTAAGTGAGAGAAAAATTGTGGATGTTGAGGTCGAATTTATCTTTTTTTCTTCATTTTTATCAACTATTTTTGGAAATAAGATTTAGGTGTAAATAGTATCTCTGTTCCGGATTTAAAATTGAAGTCGGACGCCTATTTTTCCATATTTTTTAAACTAATAATGTAAAATTAAGTTAATATGAAATTTTCTATGTCATAGGCATTACCAGCTCAGAAAGGTTGAGCCGTTTGGCAAAATAATGACAATCCGGTAAACCTGAAGTATACTATGCAGGTGTTAGGTGCTAATAATATAATCCGGTTGAGAAATAAGGAATAAGATATCATCAAGAAGTGATTGCATTCGTTAGTGAAGTGGTTCTAGCGAGCAGTTGCACAAAGACGCTAAAAATGCTTAAATTAGTAAATCATTAACAACGGGACGTGGCTCAGTCAGGTAGAGCATCCCGACAGGTGTGTCGGGAGGGTCGCTGGTTGAACTCACCACTACCCATTGCGTTATTTGAAAATATCGGGACGTGGCTCAGTCAGGTAGAGCACTCGGCTGGGGGCCGAGGGGTCGCTGGTTCAAATCCAGTCGTCCCGACAGATAGCAAAGGGCTGTATTTCAAATTGCAGGAATGCAGCCCTTTTTTTATTTAGCTTTTTGTGAAATACGAAGCCTGGTAGAGCATCCCGACACGAGTGTCGGGAGGGTCGCTGGTTCAAATCCAGTCGTCCCGACAGATAGCAAAGGGCTGTATTTCAA
>CAZDIA010000020.1:0-10684 GCA_964505385.1 uncultured Chitinophagales bacterium | reverse complement strand
GGGTCGCTGGTTCAAATCCAGTCGTCCCGACAGATAGCAAAGGGCTGTATTTCAAATTGCAGGAATGCAGCCCTTTTTTTATTTAGCTTTTTGTGAAATACGAAGCCTGGTAGAGCATCCCGACACGAGTGTCGGGAGGGTCGCTGGTTCAAATCCAGTCGTCCCGACAGATAGCAAAGGGCTGTATTGAAGAATGCAGCTCTTATTTGTTTTTAACTACTAAAAAAGAGGGATGATGTACGTAGCTTATATGTTGCATTCAAAGAAAACCGGGCGCTACTACTACGGTCACACCAATCAACTTGAAGATCGGTTGAGGCGTCATAATGCCGGGGAAGAAAAGGCGACGAGACATGGCCGTCCGTGGGATTTAGTAGGATGGATAGAGGTAGCCGATAAAAGTGAAGCAGCCGGTATAGAAGCTCGATTTAAGCGTTTTAAGAACCCGGCCCGGGTTATCGGGTATATCAGCCGGTACGGGGAGTTGAGCCGGTTCGGTACTTTCCGGTAGAGATGTAGAAGCCACAGTCGCTAACTCAAATGAAATTATGCTACCAGAAAACGTAACTGTTGAGTATTTTTACATTAAAGCCTTTTGGGTCTTAATTATATTTGCCGGGCTTACATTTTAATCACCTTGGCATCCCAAACTGATCTAATATGCGCATAGCTACAGCACTCCTCACTCTGCTTCTGAGCTTTCTCGGTATTTGGGCAACAGGCATTGAATCAAAAGCTGCGCCGGTCTCATCCGATACGACTGATACCCTCACCCATCCCTATTTCCCCTACCAGGAAGGCGACCGGTTGTTTTTTGCACATTATACTTTTCACATTGATATCCCGATAGCTTCTGGTGCCCACCGAGCGGACGTGGTGGTTGACAGTGTGGGAAATGACGGCAACCGTTACTATACATTTGCAAGAAAATGGAGAGACTCAGGTGTGCTAAGTGATACGGTGCATTATCAACAGGAATATTCCGATAGCATCTATTATGCCGTGGATCCCGATTCCAATATTATGCAGTACAACCCCGAGGAGGAAACCTATCATAAACTTCTTAAGTGGCAGGGCGGAAGCCCCGACGAATGGGAAGAGCAATCTAGCTGGGAAGTTGAAAAATCAAATCAAGATCATATTACCCCCGGTCCTTTATTTTATTCCCCTTTTATATACGATGATATTAAGTTAGAGTTCACACACTTTGAGGATAATGAAGATATAAATCTGGCAATACCAAACGGACGGTATAAGTGGGTTTTTAAAGAAGATGTTGGAGCCTATAGCTTCATAGATGTATTGCCAACTCCTCCTTCTCCTATTGAACTCCGTGGCGGCATTATTCAGGGAGAATCCTACGCCGACAGCACCATTTTCATCTACAGGGATCCGTCAGTTCCCGGTCAGATCGCACCCGATGACGGAGCCGATGGTTTTGAGTCGGAACTCACCTTTAGTTGGGATGAGACGTGGCCGAATGAGCTATACGAGTTTCAGCTTTCCGAAGGCCCGGACCATGACGAAGTCATCCTTTCGGATACCCTGACAGAGACCAGTATTGTGTTGGGCTACAAGCAGCTTGAATCGCACACCACCTACAGCTGGCGGGTGCGGGCGATAAGAGAGGTCAATCTGCCGGAGACGAATTATATGAATAGCCATTGGAGCAGCACCTGCATATTTGAGACCGGGGAAATGACAAGCGCCGAAGAAGATGACCAAATTCCGCTTGAGGTATCGCTCGAACAGAATTATCCAAATCCCTTCAACCCGGATACCCAAATACGGTATGAGCTGCCTGAGCAGTCTCCGGTAACTCTGCAGGTTTACACCATTACCGGCGAGCACATTACGACTCTGGTGGACGACACCCAACCTGCCGGCAGCCACAGCGTGGTTTTTGAAGGAACGGGATTCGCCAGCAGCATGTATATCTACCGTCTTGAGACGGCAGAACAAGTGAAGAGCAAAACGATGATGTTGATAAAATAACTTAAATTAATTTCATATGATCATTCCGTCCAAGAGCCCATTTAAACTTGATTCTTTAAAAATGAGACCAAAATGGTTGATCATTCTCTTGCTGGTTAGCTGCTGCTCACTTTTTGAAGATGAAGAGAGTTACACAGAGTAACAGCTCGAACTACTGGAAAAAGTGCAAGAACGTGGCTCCCTTCGGGTATGGGCCTATTATGACATGGAATACACCCGGGAAGGAAAGCTCGACGAGCAGGAGAAAAAAGAACAGCGCGAGCAGATTGCCTCTATGCATCAAAAGCTTTAAAGTGAAATGAATCACAGAGAGCTTCCCTATAATGCACCAAATAAATTGGAATATGCTCCTGCAATGGTTCTATCTGTACGAGAAGAAACGTTGAAATTTCTGTTTGATGCCGATTTGATCAGAAAAGTAGAAGAAGTTGGGACGGGGTATACTCATTTTTAAATGAAGTTTGAATAATTCCCCGTAAGATGAATCAAGACAACAAGTGTAATTGATTTTGCAGTATTCTATACCGTAGTATTATTACACAATAAATCATTTAAAAAATAACCCCCGATCTTCCACTCCTATTCTGATACGTGGTAACACCTGTCTTGAATTCCCATTCATCTGCATGTGGTGCAGACAATATGCGCTCTCAATTTTCATTTTTATAATAGATCGATTTATAAAAACAGAAAATGTACCTTTATGAAACCACATGTGGATTCAATTGATAAAATTGTAGTTGTCGGTGACCGGCTTTTGCTTAAGCCACGTGCTAAATCAGATAAGACCGACTCCGGTTTATACCTGCCGCCCGGCTATCATGAAAAAGAGAAAATCCAAAGCGCATATGTGGTTAAAACCGGACCGGGTTATGCAGTTGGAACGGGTGATGCCGATGAGCCCTGGATGCCAAATTCCGACAGTGCAACCTATATTCCGCTTCAGGCAAAAGAGGGAGACCTGGCGGTATATCTTCAGGATAAATCTCACGAGATTGAATTCAATAAAGAAAAGTATATTGTAGTGCCCCATTACGCGGTATTGCTGCTCATTCGGGAAGATGAATAAATTATTTGTGTGGCTTCCTGTTACAAATCTGCTACTCAAATAGAATTGCTTTCTTTTTCGTTTTTGAGGAAATTAAAGTATCAGAATCTAAATCGCTAAATTATGGAAGACTCACTGGTAAAACAGATCGAAAGGCTAAACAAGAGTGAAAAATTGCTATTAGTTGAGGCTATATGGGATTCCATTGCCTCCGAGCCTGAAGATGTTCCTTTACCCGAACATCACAAATCTGTTTTGGATGAGCGACTAAAAACTCTTGAAGAGGATACTGAAAAGGGAGAATCCTGGGACAAGTTTCGGAAAAACTATTTATAAGTTGTTTTGGGCAAACCATTCATTATTACTCCCCAGGCTCAACAAGATTTTGACAGGGCATAGTGGTATGAAGAACAATATCAGGGATTGGGAAAAGAATTCGCCCGTTGTGTGGATGCTAAAATAGTAGAGATTCAACGAAATCCCTTTCAATTTCAAATTATTTACAGAAATAAAGTTAGAAGAGCATTGGTCTCACGCTTTCCTTATTCTGTTTTTTATGTAGACAGACCAAAAGTACTCAGCATTTTTGCCATTCAAAGGCAAAATAGAAATCTTGAGCTTTGGAAATCTCGTGTATAGAGAACCGATTCCCTGACAAGGCGTTCTGCGAACCGATTCGGGTTTTTGCCTTAGTTCAACTATATTAGCCCGGAAGCACAAACACAGCAATGTGATGAAACCAATACCCAGCTTAATTTTTTTGCTCACTCTAATCCTGCCTGCCCATTCCGTATCGCAGGATTACACTTTCGAAACCGGTTACGATGACAGCAGCAGTGTTGTAATCACAGGGGGAAATTTGTTTACAGGTTTGGATGACCAAATCACAGAAAACAAAGGCATATGGGTGAGTAACGGCAGGCTGATGACCGTCAATCAACCCGTTGTCGACTCGATTAAAGCCAAATCGAAAGTGATAGAGCTGGAATCTGATCAAACCGTTCTGCCCGGGATTGTGGACCTTCACGCTCATTATAATATGGATCTGATCGGTGAAGGCCGGGTGGATGAAATGACCTATAACCCGGTAGTTTTTCTGGCGAATGGTGTAACAACCACATTCCCGGCCGGTGAATACAATCCCGACCGGGTTCTGGAGGCTAAAAAGAGGATTAACCGGGGGGATCAAACCGGACCGAGAATCATCAACAGCGGCCCGTATATCGGACGGGAAAATCGCGATTATCCTGATGCGGATGCCGAGAAAGTGACCGAAATAGTAGACAGATGGGCGGAAAAAGGGGCAGGCGGGTTTAAAGCCAAAGGAGCCAACCCGGAACAGTTAGAGGCGCTCATCAAAGCTGCACACCGCCACGGCCTAACCGTAACCGGCCATCTCGATTCCGGACGGGGACATTCAACCAATTCCGTGGATGCCATCAAAATGGGTATCGACCGGGTGGAGCACATCCTCGGCGGTTACCCGCTTGATCGAGAGCAGGCCGCTTATCCGGTCTGGAACGAAGTGGACACTACCGATGCCGAATTCCGTAAAATTGTGGACCTGTTTCTGAAGCACGAAGTTTATTTCGATGCCACTCTCACCGCTCCGGTCTATTTCACCGAGTTGAAG
This sequence comes from uncultured Chitinophagales bacterium, assembly GCA_964505385.1. Classification (GTDB taxonomy): domain Bacteria; phylum Bacteroidota; class Rhodothermia; order Balneolales; family Natronogracilivirgulaceae; genus SLJN01. Next base: position 6,008 of record CAZDIA010000020.1, on the reverse strand, counting down.
GAAGGTTTTGATTACTGGGTTGATGAACGCGAGTTTTTCACTCCTTACATTCAAGAGCGGGTTGACGGTCGGGAACGCGAACGCAACGAGCTGATGTCCGGATTATATCATGCGATGCAGCGCACGACCAAATCTTTTTATGATGCCGGAGGCGGCCACCTGCTCACTCTCGGCACCGATGCCCCGAGTCGCGGAGAGTTTCTGCCGGGCTTCGGAGCCCACCGGGAACTGCACACATTCGTACTTGCCGGTATCCCGGAGGCGTCGGCACTGCGAATAGCGACCAAAAACGGTGCCAAAGCTATAAATCAGGGGGAGTTTTTGGGTACGATTGAAGCGGGAAAGCTGGCGGATTTATTTGTTATTGAGGGAGATCCGCTTGAGGACATCACCAATACCAGAAATGTAAAAATAGTAATAAAAGACGGCCTGCTCTATGATCCGGATGTATTACTTGAGCAGGTTTTGGAAAGCATTGGGCCATCACATGAGTCGGATTACGAAAAGTGGAGCTGGTAAGATTTAAATACCGAAAAATCGTTATCATAAAGATTAGTTATTCATCGTAATCAAAAATGAAAAGAAATTTAAATCCAAAATATATCAGTATTTATGGCAGGTCATTCCAAGTGGGCTAATATTAAGCATAAAAAGGCTGGTGCTGATGCCGCCCGCAACAAAATTTTTAATAAGCTTGTGAAGGAAATTTCAGTTGCCGCAAGAGTTGGTGGTGGTGAGCCCGAGCATAATCCACGGTTGAAAATGGCTATCGAAAATGCGAAAAGCCAAAACATGCCCAAAGATAACATCCAGCGTGCTATCAAGAAGGGTACCGGAGAATTGGATGGTGGCAGCAATTACGAAGAGATGACCTATGAAGGATATGGTCCGGGCGGAATTGCATATTTTATTGAATGCACCACTGACAGTCAGAACCGTACAGTAGGGGACATCAGAAGTACTTTTAACCGGTTTGGTGGCAAATTGGGACTGAATGGCTCTGTGGATTATATGTTTGAGCAGAAAGGTATCATTAAAATCAAAAATGAGGGAGTTGACCAGGAAGAATTGATGCTCGAAGCAATTGATGCCGGTGCAGAGGACATCAAAGAGGAAGAAAATATGCTGGAAGTCTATACCACACGGCAAGATTTAGTCAATGTAAGAGAAAAGCTTGAGCAGGCCGGCTATGATATTTATTCAGCTGAACTAACCCGAATACCTGCCTCTAATGTAAAAGTGGATGAAGACACTGCCCTGACCAATTTTAAGCTTATGTCGGCTCTCGAGGACAATGACGACGTCAACAACGTTTATACCAATATGGAGATGGATGAGGAAACGTTGGCAGTAGCCGAAAAAATGTAAAGTTATGCGCTCTTTAAGTTTTATGCTGATTATAATGATACCGGTAGTCCTGTATGGTTTTCAGGACAATGCCGCGCAGCGTGGCTATCAAGCGTATCAGGAGGGAAATTTTGAGCAGGCAGAGTCTGCTTTCCGGGAAGCGCTTGAAAGTGATCCGGATAATCAGCGGCTTAAATATAACCTGGGCAATACCCTCGCGCAGCAGGGTCAGTATGAGGAAGCGCTGGAAATGCTGGGGGAGTTTAAGGATTTTACTGATGAACCGGCAGAACAGGCAAAGGCGGAATATAACATGGGTAATATTTTCAGTAATCAGGAGGACTGGGAAAACGCCCTTCGCCATTACCGGAATACGTTAAAAATTGATCCGGCCGATGAAGATGCCAGATTTAACTATGAGTTGGCATACCGGAATAATCAACAACAACAGCAGGAAGAGTCCCCGCAAGAGCAGCCCGAGGAATCACCAGCCGACTCAGATCCGGCACCCGAAGGAGAGCAGGAAGGTGATCGCATGCCCGATGATTTGCCGCAGCCCGGCGAGCAGCAGGATATTCCGGAAGAGGATCTTCAGGAAATGCCGGATATGAGCCCTGATGAAGCCAATGAAATGCTTAACGCACTTGATAACATTGAGCAGCACCTGCTAAGGGATTTTGTTGAACAACAAATCGAAACCGTTGAGCAGGATGAGAAAGACTGGTAAACAACCGTACTTTTTTAGGATCCTGTTGGTGCTGATGATGGGCTCTTTTTCAGTCGCAGCTGCAGAGGATGTAGAAGTTCAGGCCTCACTCGATTCTGATTATGTTGAAGTGGGGGGATACGTAAATTTATATATTGAGGTGATTTCGGATGATGCTCTGCATGTGGAATATCCTGCGATTCCTCAACTAACCGGGCTGCGTTTTGTGTCAAGCTCTCCCAGTACCTCCACGCGTCAGCGGACGGTCGACGGGGTGCCAAAACTGGTGCACCGGTTTGCATATCAGCTCCAGGGGATGGAAGAAGGTTTGGTTGCAATCCCTTCAATAAATGTCCGGGTTGATGGAGAGACTCATCAAACTAATGAACTGGATATCCGGGTGATTGACTCCGGCCAACCGCCACCGGATTATAGCCAGAAGCCTGAGATTTTTCTTCAGAAAGAGCTCTCTGATGAACAACCGGTGCGCGGGCAGCAAATAACCGCTGATATTGTAATTTATTACCGGGACTACATCAACCTGAATAATTATCAGGTGATTCAGGGATGGAATACAGAAGGGTTTTGGCAGGAAGATTTGAATGAAGATCACCGCGCGCGTGCTGAGACGGTTTTTCTGGAGGGTCAGCGATTCCGAAGAGCGGTTTTGATGCGGCATGCCGTTTTCCCGACCCGTGCTGAAACCATGACATTACAGCCTTATAAAATTCAGGCAAATGTCAGAGGCAGGCCCCGCCATGGTGAAAGTGAACTGTTTACTTCAGGAGGCGGTAATAAAGATATTGAACTCCGGACTGATCCAATGGAGCTTAATGTAAGAAACCTTCCTCAGCCGGACCGCGGGCAGTATATAAATGCCGTGGGTAATCTTGCTGTAGAGCGCTATATTAAAAATGAAACTGTAAGAATCGGAGAGTCGGTCGAAGTAGTAACTGAAATCAGCGGGGATGGAAACCTTGGTTTGCTGGGGCGGCCGGAATATGAAATTCCGAATGGGTTTGACTCTTTCCAGCCGCGCGAAGAGATGAAGCTTGATAAGAGCGATACCCGGATCACCGGTACAAAAACGTTCCGGGACATACTTATCTCCCGAAGGGTAGGAACATTTACTGTGCCTGAAGCAGAAATTGCAATCTATAATACAGTTACTGATTCCTATCAGGTTTATGAGTTGCCGGAACTTAATCTCGAAGTTACCAGAAACCCGGATGCCCAAATCGGGTATGATGAAACAGGTGAACTCAGATTAACACCCGAACGAACCGTTTCCGGCTGGACAAACACGGATGAACAGCTGCTCCTGGGGCAGTGGTGGTTTTGGGTTGGCCTTGCATTACCGTTTTTCATATTGATTGGCAGTTATAACTACTATATGTACAATCGAAAGGTAATGGCTGATCCTAAGCTGCAAAGGCAAAACAACGCAATGAAAGTCGCCCGCAAGTTACTGTCCGAGGCCAGGGAAAAAGAAACAAGTGGTGAGATAAAAGAGGCTTACGCCCTGATATACAAAGCATTGCTTACATTCATCACAGATAAGCTGGATACTCACAGATCCGGGTATACCGAAGATGAAATCACTGAAATTTTAAACAAGTATTTACCGGATCAACGAAGGACAGAGCGGGTTGAACAGTTACTGCGATTGTGCTCTGAAGTGAGATATACGCCCGACACCAAAGTGGAAAGCGCGGAAGATGAAATTAATAAAGCACTCGGGTTAATTACGTATATGAATCGGTTTCTAAAATGAGATGGTGGCTGTTTTATATAGTTGTTCTCCTGTTGATTGTCCCGCAAACCGGATTTTGCGATGAAACGCCACAACAAAAGTTTAACCGGGCTGCTTATCATATTTCTCAGGAGGAATTTGATGAAGCTTTTGAAATCTACAGCGATATAGAAGAATCCGGCTATATCTCCGGTCCGCTCTTCCTGAATATGGGAATCACGCTGGTTCAGGTGGATTCACTTGGTTTAGCTAAATATTATTTCATGAAAGCGGGTGAATTCAACGAAACCCGAAGACGAGCCATTGAAGGCCTTAATTATATCGACAGTGAAGTTGACCGGAGGTCCGGGGCGATTCCGGTACTGTTTTCAAGCTGGTGGAGGGATTGGCTTCAGTTTGAAATCGGAATTTGGAATTTGCTCATTGGTGCTATAATACTGTTTAATATCGCAGCAGTTATTTTAGCGGCAGGCTGGATCAGACCGGGGCTCTCATTTATCTCAAAGATTATCGGGATACCGGTTATTGTGATTGCGGTATTAGCGATCATAGTATCAATCTGGATGGATTACCGCTCCGAGTACTACGAGCGCGGGGTGATAGTGAAAAATGAGGTAACTATCAAAGAGCTTCCGTCGGATACTTCAAATGAAGTCAGTGTTGCATATGAAGGATTTACAGTAACGCATAACCGGCCCAAAAGTGAAGAGCATGAAGGGTGGTCGTTTGTAACTCTTAGCAACGGAGTAAACGGTTGGGTTCCTTCTTCCGGTTTGCGTACCTTATAACCAATAATTAATCAATCAAAATTTAGTGGATGATATTTATGCAAAATGTATTAGAATATATCGAACAAAACCGGAATGAATTTGAAGAGCAGCTGTTTGATCTTCTACGAATTCCGAGTATAAGCACGGATAAATCACACAAGGAGGATATCCAAAAAGCCGCTCAGTATTTGGCGGATCATCTTAAATCTGCCGGTATCAGCCGGGCGGAAGTAATGGAAACTTCGGGTAATCCGGTTGTATACGCCGAACACTGCGAAGCCGGGGATGATAAACCAACCGTGCTGATTTACGGACACTACGACGTGCAGCCATCGGATCCGGATGAGCTTTGGGAAACGCCTCCCTTCGAACCGACCGTCCGTGACGGAAAAGTCTACGCGCGCGGTGCCAGCGATGATAAAGGACAGGTGTTTATGCATGTCAGCAGTGTTATATCGTGGCTTAAGAGTGGTGAGAAGCTGCCCGTCAATGTAAAGTTGCTGATCGAGGGTGAAGAAGAGATCGGCTCTCCCAGCCTGATACCGTTTGTCAAAGAAAATAAAGAGTTGCTGAAGTGCGACATGGTGCTGGTTTCTGATACGACCATGTATGACGAAGAGCAACCATCGATTACTTATGGTTTGCGCGGAATGTCGTACATGGAGGTCAACGTTGAAGGACCAAATCGGGACTTGCATTCCGGCGCATACGGCGGAGCGGTGCAAAATCCGGTAAACGCGCTTTGTGAGATGCTCGCCAGGCTTAAAGATGAAGACGGGGTGATTCAGATTCCCGGTTTTTATGATAAAGTAGTTGACCTGACCGAAGAGGAGCGTGAAAAATTTCGCCAGCTGCCTTTTGATGAAGAGCAATATAAAGCCGAGCTTGAAGTCGATGAGCTATTCGGTGAAAAAGGATACTCCACGCTTGAACGCGCGTCAGCACGGCCGACTTTGGATGTAAACGGAATCTGGGGCGGCTACCAGGGAGAAGGCTCCAAAACGGTGTTACCGGCTAAGGCCGGGGCAAAGGTGAGCATGCGGTTGGTCCCGGAGCAGGATCAGGATGAAATCGCCGACCTGTTCAAAAAACATATTTTGAAAATCGCACCACCCGGCGTACGTGTGGATGTAGTAAAACACCATGGCGGCACACCGGTAAAGGTGCCTCTCGATTTTGAAGGTTTGCAGGCAGCTGCGGATTCGCTGGAAGAGGTATACAACGTGAAGCCGCTGTTTACGATGGAAGGCGGGTCTATTCCCATTGTTGCGGATTTTGAGAAAATACTGGGTGTCAACACTATCCTGATGGGCATGGGATTGCGCTCCGATGCCATTCATTCTCCGAATGAGAAATTTACGCTTCGGGATTTTCACAGAGGAATTGAAGCCTCCGCCCGGTTTTTTAAAAAGCTGGCTGAATTGTAAATCGC
>CAZDIA010000019.1:0-52202 GCA_964505385.1 uncultured Chitinophagales bacterium | reverse complement strand
TTGTGCTACAACATGTTACAAGAATTGAAATTTAGATTAACCGGACACTACTGAAGTAAACAATTAAAAATGATAAGATATTACCCGGAATCAAACTCCGGTCATTCTTCATTCATAATTCTCTTGACTTCTTGAGTTCTTGTCATCTTAACTTCTTCCTCTTTTACTTGTACCGGTTTTACAGGTTAGGGAATTATCCATCTCCCCGATTTAGCCGGGAACGAAAGAAGCAGTTATTTTTATTCTGTACGAGTGAAACAAGAAATTTATAGAATATCTGATTTACTCTGCGGTTATTCTATCGGGCATTATTACGCGTGATCGTCATTACGCTACTATGCAAAATATCTACATGGATCAATTAAAATCATTTAAACGTGACAAAAGGTATAACTACAAATTTGCTTTCTTTGGTTGTATTAGCGCTCCTGTTCATGGTCTCTCCTTTTTCAGTGGAATCTATTAAGGCAAATGACACAGATGCCACTCCAGCACCAGACACACTTGACTTTACACTTGATGAAGTTCGTATCGAAGCTACACGTCGCTCTCACACCGAAGGTTCTGCCCCCTATTCCGTAAGCTCCAGAAATCGCACTGCCGATGAAATTAATTTTGAACCGGGTATGTCACTGGATAGAGTTATAGGGGATTTGCCGGGTGTTTTGATCAATAACCGGGAAAACTATGCACTTGGTGAAAGGATGTCGATTCGTGGCATGGGTTGGCGTGCCGCTTTCGGGGTAAGGGGCGTTAATGTATTGCTGGATGGAATTCCGCTAACCGTTCCTGACGGGCAAACAACTATAGATGTAATTGAGCCAGCATTCATTCAGAGTGCCGAGTTGATCCGTGGCCCCAACTCCACCTTTTGGGGAAACGCAAGTGGAGGCACACTTTTATTATCCACAGAAGATTTTACTGAAGATCGCGACATAAACTTTCGCGCATTCGCCGGATCTCATGAACTTTTCAAGGCTGAAAGCCGGGCAACTATCCCTTTTGGTGATCACCGTGCCCAGATCTACGGCTCTTTTGTGGACCGGGAGGGGTATCGGGAACACAGTGACTTCAGATCGCTGCGTTTGGGAGGAAACTCCCGCTTCGTGCTAAACTCTGATACCGAAGTGTTTATTAACGCAAGCTATGTAAACAGCCCGGATGTTCGCCATCCCGGATATCTTAACCGGCAAGATTTTCAGGATAACCCGAGAATGGCAGATCCGGATTTTGAAGATGCATCAGCCGGTAAAACATGGGAACAGGGCCAGTTTGGCTTCAATATTGATCACCAAACCGATTTGGGTACCATCAGCGGAACTTTTTACGGTATCCACAGAGACCTTCATAACCCTTTAACCTTTGCCGATATTGAAGTTGATCGCAGTCTTGGGGGCACACGACTTTCGTTGCGCAACGATGATAACTTTATCAATTACGGCATAGGATTCGATGGCGCCATCCAAAGGGATGATCGCAAAAACTGGAACTATGATGATGAATACAACAGAGATCAATTAACGCTTGATCAAAGGGAAACCGTCAGCAATGCAGCCGGTTTCGCGACTTTGAGTACCAGCTGGGACTTTTTTAATGTATCCGGTGGGCTCAGATATGATCACCTACAATTTGAAAATGACGATTTTCTCCTTGCCGATGGCGAAGACCAATCAGGTGATCGTACCTTTTCAGCTATAAGTCCGAGTCTGGGAGTTACACTGAGTTACAGTAACCAGTTGTGGTACGCCAATTACGGAACTTCGTTTGAGTCGCCAACAACTACCGAGCTGGTTAATCGTCCGGATATGACCGGTGGATTCAATCCGGATCTCGACCCGGAACGCACACACGGGGTTGAAACCGGAATTCGGGGCGGAATCGCCAATGCAAGAGTTAACTACGATTTGGCCGTATTTTATATGCAGGTTAATGATCGCCTGATTCCTTTTCAAACAGAAGAAGGTGGCGACCGGGATTTCTACAGGAATCAAAACTCCACGATTCACCGGGGTTTCGAAGGATTTCTCGAAATTCAGCCTCACTCTGCTTTAATGGCCCGCGGTGGATACAACTTAAGTATATTCGAATTTGACGTGGATGAGCCGGATGCCGATCAGGAAATAACAGATCCTGGTGAAGACCCGGCCATAGATGGCAACAGATTACCCGGCATTCCGGAACACCGCCTTTACGGACATGTACGCTGGATGCCCGGCGGCTTCTGGTTTGGAGCAGATTTTGAATACGTCGGTGAACATTATGTAAATGATGCAAACTCGATGATCAACGACTCCTATTTCCTTATCGACATTGAAATTGGTCACCGTGGTATCCCGTTTACCGAGAGTATGTTGGTTAAACCTTTTCTCAAAATTGATAATGTGACCAACCAGACTTATAGCGGCTCGATCAATATTAATGCCGATCCATTTATCGATGATGTGGAACAAAGGCGCTATTTTGAAGCGGGTTCAGGAATAACGGTCAATGCGGGTTTTACAATAAATTTCCAGAGACCAAATAGTTAGGCCAAGTTCCTATCACCATTTTATATGGTCCACATTTAGTGATTGTAGTTGAAACATGGATTACGGTTTGCAACCGTGTTTGTCGTTTGACGTTTGATGTTCGTTGTTCGGAATAACATCAAACCTCAAACATCAAACAATCTTTGCCGGCAATTCATAACACATGTAGCAACTACAATGGCTTTTACAGAAAGTTAACTTAGCCTACTCTTTCGTCATATATTATCAAGTCGAAACCGGATATATTTAATCGTCTTCCCTTCGCGAATGTGATTATCTTCGTAGTATGTTCGAAAATATAATTCATCCGGAAGCCTCTGTGTTGCATGCAGATCGTAGATCACTTCATCCGGCGGGATATTGTGTAACTGAAGCTGCTCCAGGGTAAATTCAATTAACTGATCGTCATCACTCTTTAGATGGATCTCTCCTCCCGGCTTTATGATTTTATGGTAGCGCACTAAAAAAACCGAATGCGTTAACCTTCTTTTCTTCTTGGATTTCTGAGGAAAGGGATCGGGAAAAGTAATCCAGATTTCATCCACCTCATCCTGATCAAAGTAATTGGTTATATGATCTATACGGCCGCGAATGAACCGGACATTGTGCAAATTTTCATCGCGGGCTATGGTTGCCCCTTTCCAGATGCGATCACCTTTCACATCAATCCCAACATAATTGAAGTTGGAATTTCTTCGGGCTAATGCAAGTGTATAATCTCCTTTTCCGCAAGCAAGTTCGAGGATTAGCGGAGCCTGTCGACCGAAAATTCCGGAATTCCATTTGCCGCACATCCACTCTTTGGAACCCCCCGGTTGATCCCCGGGTTCAAAGACATTCTCCAGTTCGGGAATTTCAGCATAGCGCTTCAGCTTATTTTTACCCATATGAAATTACTATGGCGCCAGTCTTTGAATCCTCCAATCACCATCGGTTTGTTTTTGATATTCGATTCGGTCATGCATCCGGCTGCGGCGGCCCTGCCAGAATTCTATCCGTTCGGGGATAACCTTGTATCCTCCCCAGCTATCGGGCATCGGCACTTCTTTATCACCGTATTTTTGCAAGAGTTGCTCAAATTTATCTTCAAGTTCTTTGCGCGATGAAACCGGTGTGCTTTGCTCTGAAGCCATCGCTCCAATCTGACTTTCAAACGGACGGGAATGAAAATATTCCTCACTCTCCTTGCGATCTATTTTTTCAATTTTTCCCTCAATGGTAACCTGCCGCTCAAGAGCCACCCAGTAAAATAACAGGCAAACACTGGGATTTTCAGCTATTTGATGCCCTTTGCGACTGTCATAGTTAGTATAAAAGACAAAACCTGATTCATCATACTCCTTCAAAAGTACAATACGTGCGGTAGGCAATCCATCAACGGAAGCCGTGGCAAGTGTCATCGCAGTAGCCTCAAGCAACTCAGCATTCAGTGCTTGTTCCATCCACTTCTCAAACTGTTTGAATGGATTTTCATGAATATCCTTTTCATCCAGTGTTTCGCTAATATATTCACGGCGTATATTGGAAATATCGGTATGTGACATATCAATTAAATTATCAAATAGTTAAATAGTTCTGTAAAAAACTTCAGGTACCCTTCCCGGATTAAACCAGAACCAACCAGGAACAGGGTTTTTAAAAATCTGACAACACCCGAAGGACCTGTCAGCATTCATAACAACAATTCATTATTAAAAGCCTTTCCGGGCGTTGCGAAAATTTTCCACCGGAAAGAGTTAAAACTTAATCTTCAGGCACTAATTAACAAAGGATTTTATTTTTAATCTATCATGAATTTGTATAAAACAGATACCGAAGATTCAGAAAAAGTTACAGTTATCATCCCTGTTTGTAACCGTGAGGATTGGATCGGAGATTCCATCTCTTCCGTTCTGAATCAAACCCGCCCGCCTGAAGAGGTTATTATTGTTGATGACGGGTCAACCGACAACAGCGCTGGTGTTATAAAATCATTTGGTGACCGGGTAACTTATATTTATCAGAACAACCAGGGAGTCAGTGCCGCGCGGAATACCGGAATCAAGTCTGCAAATTTTCCATGGCTCGCCTTTTTGGATTCGGATGATCAGTGGCATCCTGAAAAACTGGCTTCACAGCTTCAGTTTTTGTCCGAAAACCCATCATGCCGGGTTATTCATACCGATGAGATCTGGATTCGCCACGGCCGGCGGGTCAATCCGAGGAAAGTTCACCAAAAACACGGCGGGATGATTTATGATAAATGCTTGCCAAGGTGTGTTATTTCCCCCTCTTCAGTGATGATTCATCACACTATTTTCGAAGATTATGGTCTGTTTGATGAAACTCTGCCGGCCTGCGAGGATTACGATATGTGGCTACGAATTTGCCGGTCAGAACCGGTTGGCTACGTGGATCAGCCATTAATCACAAAATTTGGCGGACATCAGGATCAGCTCTCGCGATCCGTAGAGGCATTGGACCGGTTTCGCGTGCGGATATTATTGGATCAACTCGAAAATTATCCGTTAAATCAAACACAGATCTGCCAGCTGTTGAACGTGATGATCAAAAAAGCCGATATCCTGGCCAGCGGTTCCCGGAAGCGGGAAAATTTTGCTGCAATGCGATGGTATCGAGGAGTGAAAGACCGTGCTGCCAGTCTTCAGAAGTGGTTTTGTGTTCCGGGTTGCAATTCTGTTTGACGTTTGATGTTTGATGTTCTGTTCAAACATCAATCAAACTCTTCCAATAATTTGAAGCATATATAGCAACTAAAATGACTTTACTTTCGAAGTGCCGACCTGATCCGTCCCAATGCTTCGGGTGTGAAATAGGCAAGATCGGCTTCATATACTTCGCCGTTTGTCAGCTCGATTTTCAATGAGGTATTCTCTTGATACACATTCCTTATATCCTGCCAATTAAAGTTTCTGCGCCTGAAAATGGATACCGCTACTTCAATGCCGGTGTCATCCACCTCTATCCTTGAATGAACATATTTATGCCGGACGTAGACGCCAACAAGTAACACCAGACAGATCAACACAAAATAAAATCCAAGCTGAAACGGGCTGTCTATTGCGGCTACAGCTCTTGCCGCAAAAATTACGGCCAGAATCCCTGTAATAAGCAATGCTAACCTCGGCTTATTCCAGTCCGGATCACCATCAATATATATTGCCTTGCGGGTTTGATGAGATTCATTTTTTGAATGTGTTGCCATGTATGACAGCCCTTAATAATCCGGCTTACTACCAGCTTTCCACTTGATGTCGCATCCGATACTCGGCTTTTGCTCCTCCGGTATAGGCTCACCCTTGATCAAAGCATCCATTGCAGCGCGCAGGTCTTTACCATTGAGAGGTTTATCGTTTTTAGGACGGCTATCATCCAATTGCCCGCGATAAACCAGCTTCAATTCGGCATCAAACAGGAAAAAATCCGGAGTGCATGCAGCTTTATAGGCTTTGGCAACCTCTTGGGTTTCATCAAACAAGTATGGGAAAGTAATCCCGTAATGTGCTGCAAATTCTGTCATTTTCGGAGGAGCATCCTCCGGATAGTTTTGGATATCATTCGAGTTGATGCCTGCTATTCCAATACCCAAATCCTGATACTCGTCTCCTATTTTACCTAACTCCGAAGCCACATGCTTTACAAACGGGCAATGATTGCACATAAAAATAACCAGCAACCCGTGTTTACCGGCTATCTCATCTCTGGTATAGTTTCTTCCGTCAGGATCAGCAAGTTCAAAATCCGGCGCCTGAGTGCCGAGTTCAATCATTTGTGAAGGTGTTTGTGCCATAAATAAGTTCTTTACTGATTGCAATTCATTTAAAATTCCAATACAGAAACAGCTGTCTTAACAACAATAGTATTAAACCGGGAAAATCAAAAAAGTTTCATCTGACCGGTAGTAGCTTCCCGATTAAAGTGGGCTATACTTAGCGGTGGGCCTTCATCATCATAGCCGTAAATTTTACGGTATTTATGAAAAATCTGGTTGATCTGATCAGCAAATTCACCGGTGCCCCGCATGCGATCAGAAAACTCCGTTTCATTAAGTTCGCCGTCTCTGGTTTCCCGAACTCTGTTCAGGATCTTGTCTCTTCGATTCGGGAAATGCTCTTTTATCCAATCATCAAACAAAGTTTTGACACTATGAGGCAGCCTAAGCAACACATATCCGGCAAATTGCGCCCCGGCGTTCCGGGCGGATTGCAACAGGTGAGGCAATTCGTGATCAGTTAGCCCGGGAATTACCGGTGCGGTAAGCACGCCGACGGGAATACCTGCATCAGCGAGTTTTTCGATAGCTCGTAACCGGGCATCGGGACGGCTTGTGCGCGGTTCCATAATGGATGTAAGCCGGGCATCAAGTGTAGTGAGGCTGATAATCACCTTAACACCATTGAATCCGGCCATTTCGGTGAGTATATCCAGGTCGCGGGTAACCAGTTTATTTTTGGTAACAATCGCGAACGGATTACGAAAATCTGTAAGGACTCTCAGGCACTCACGCGTAAGCTGCTCATTTCTTTCCGCGGGTTGATAGGGATCGCTAACTCCGCTGATAGAAATAGTTTCCGGCTCCCAGGAGTCCTTGGATAGCGTTTTCCTGATCAGCTGGGGAGCTTTGCGTTTAACCAGAATTTTGGATTCAAAATCACGACCGGAAGAAAATCCCAGATATTCATGCGTCGGCCGGGCATAGCAATAAATACAGCCATGCTCACACCCGCGATATGGATTGATGCTATAAGTAAAGGGAACATCCGGACTGTTATTTTTGCTCAGAATCGTGTCCGAGTCGTCGGGGATAAGTTGGGTCGTCGGCGCCGGTACATATCCTTCATCCTCATCTATTTCCAAATATGTATCCTCAAACCGATTCTGCGGATTGTCTCCTGCTCCTCTTCCTTTATGAAATCCTTTCATGATTCTTCCGGGTTATCTGTGATTGCCGGTTTAAACGTAAATTTAGCAAATCCAAATCTCATCAGAAACTCTAAAGTGTTTCTGTTTTCAAAACCGGTAATTCTTATAGTTTCCGGCCAACTATACTTCTGATTTATCCACTTCTTCATTGACCGTCTTCAGTGAATCTTCGAGGATGGATTGGTCAATTGTCAGTGGTGGAGCAAGTCGAATCAGGGTATCAGAGTGCAGAGTCCACCCGAGGATTATACCTTTTTCAAGACAAGCTTCAACCACGTTTTGAGTTTGCCTTTTTGATTTTAGCTGAAGGCCGAGCATGGCACCTTTGCCTCGCAGGTCATTAATTTTAGATGATTTTAGCAGTGCTCGTGCCGTTTGCTCAATCACCGGGGCACGCTCCATCCATCCGTCCCTGATCAGCACCTTAAGCGCAGCATGCGCAGCAGCCGCACAGACCGGATGACCGCCAAACGTAGTCACGTGATTTAGTGGTGGGTCATTTTTTAATACCTCAAAAATTTCACCGTTAGCAGCAAATCCTCCCATCGGCATGCCTCCGCCCATAGCTTTGGCCATTGTCAGGATATCCGGGACCACCCCGTAATGTTCAAATGCAAAGAGTTTACCAGTGCGGCCAAAACCGGATTGGATTTCGTCGAAGATCAGCAAGGCTCCTTTTTCATTGCAGCGCCGGCGAAGTTTATGCAGCCATTCATAATCAGCCTGAATAATTCCGCCCTCCCCTTGTATGGGCTCCAGAATTACCGCTGTGGTTGATTCGGTTATATAATCGAGTGCCGATGCTTCATTGAATCCCGCAAAAGTTACTCCGGGCAACAGCGGTTCATATGGAGTTCGGTATACTTCCCGTCCCGTCACACTCAGGGAACCATGCGTATCACCGTGGTAGCTGTGATGGAAAGAAACAAATTCCGATCGGCCGGTATATTTTTTAGCAAGCTTGAGTGCGCCTTCATTGGCTTCAGTGCCGCTATTTACCAAATATACCCGGTCGAGTTGATCAGGCAGATGTTCCATCAATAATCCGGCAAAGAGGGACTGCGGCTTCTGGATATATTCTCCGTAAACCATCACGTGCATGTGATTAGCAGCTTGTTGTTGCACCGCGGAAACGACTTCCGGATGCGCATGTCCAAGCGAGCTCACAGCAATTCCGGAGATGAAATCTACAAATGACCTTCCGTCTGTTGTGTGGAGTAAACTTCCTCTGGCTTTATCAATCTCCAATCCCGCAGGTGAGTCGCTGGTCTGTGCGATATGCCGGTAAAAAAGTTCGGCCTGGCTTAAAGGCATTATATCAGATTAATGGTATAAGTGATTTCGGGTTACATGTATAAAATTAGCAGAAATTACCCCGAAATATAGTGATCTACCATAGTAAGATTTTATAATAAAATGAGAAACGTCATTGAATGAGTGAAAAGAATCGGTTTATTGAAATTCAGGATGGGTCCAACACATCGCAAATCGTACATCGTATATCGTCAATCGTAAATCTCTTTGTGCCGGCTTAGGCTTGGCGTACTGCTACTTCGCGATTTATAACAATGGTGAAAACCTGCGAACTGAAAAGAATTGGGACCTACGATTGACGATTTGTGATTTCAGATTTCAGGATGGGTCCAACTTCTGTAAGCTACAACTACAAATACTGAATCACTCCTGTAACTCTCCAATCTGCACTAACTGCGCAAACTCCTTTTGGAGGGCTTCCGTTTTATCATTCGCATACCAGCGATGAATATTTTCGGCCATAACCATTTTATCCATTTCCTGCCGCTTCATCTCATCCACTTTGTTCTGGCACTCTTTCGGACGAGGCCCCCAGGTCCACAACTCATCAAGGGATTCTTTATCCAATGCTATCAATTTTGGAATAGAGCGGGTTCCGTTAGTTAAATATTGATCCATTATATCCAAATGTTTATCTCGCAAAATTAACCGGAGCTCAATTTTGTCGGAATATTCTGCCATTTTGTTTATGGTGGGCAGGTTTTGAGCAACATCTCCGCACCAGCCTTCCACCATAACAAACCAAATCTGAGGATTTTCGATCTTATCAAGTGCTTTTTTCAATTCCTCATTCAATTCCGGTTTCTTTTCAAGGCGCTTCATTCGGTGCAGGTTCATTTTAGTATAATTCACCAAATCTTCGGAATGGTTTTCTCCAGTAGTTTTACCCTCATTTAACAAATCTTCCAGCTCTTTTCGAAATTGATTGTAGGTATAGGATTGATTAATAATTTCACGGGTGATATAGCTCATAGATAAATTATTTTTTGTGTTCATTTTGCGGAACCAACACCTCGGTTGAAGCAAAGCGTTCGCCCCTGATTTCCGGCACTGCCGGCCTTCCCATGTTAAAAACGTGAACATGGATCAATGTAAATGTAATAAAGATGATAAAGAGAAATGACGTCATATATTTAATTCGCATAACCCTGTCGTACTCATCCGGAAATCCGCTGAGTGTGCGGAAGATCGACCATGCTAAAAAACCACTCAGTGATGCAATTACAAAAAACAGCAACCCGGTAAGCAGATCAATAACAAACAGTGCTGAGGATGATCCGATAACACCGATCGAAAAACTTCCGATAAAAAACGCTTTGACATTCTCCAGCCCGTAGTGAACGGTAAAAGTGCGGTCGCCGCGTTCATAATCTTCCATGACCTGATAAATCTGGGACATCGGATACATACTCAGAATAATCAGCATTACCCCGATGGAGCCGATCCATCCTACCGGATTGGTCAGATCGCCGCCGGCAGAAAGGGATCCCAGCCAAAATCCGGCCCAACCGGTACTTACCCCAATTGCCACTAAACTAAGCAAAGGGCGCCCTTTCCAGCGAAACATCGGAGAACTGTACAACCAAAACATCAGCATAGCAATCAGATAGATAAGAACATATTGCCAGCCAATCCACCATCCAACAATCAGTCCCGGAAATTGCATGAGCAAGGATACCGGATGCATCCAGGGTTTCATAGGCGGCACTTTTTGAAGTCCGCCGACAGGCCCGGTGTCTTTATCCCAATAACTGTTGTAAGCCGTTGCCCCCCCGAATAGAAGCAGATGGACGATAAGAAAATGGGTCAGAAAAGTATCCCATTGCATATCCGGAGAGAATAGCCCGCCAAAAAGATAACAACCGGACAGTATAAACAACTGATAATGCCAGCGCAGGTTGATCAGAAAAAAGTAAATATCGCGTATCATCTGAAGGAGTTAATTTATGCGGGGCATATCAGCTAAACCGGTGAAGCGGTAAAGAGATCAAGATGACAAGATGTGAAAAAGTAAAGATGATAATACAATAATCGGAATCCAAAGCCCGGTCGTTCCTTCAAACATCTCTTATTTTCTTAACATCTTGACATCTTGTTATCTTTAGTTCTTTATCAGTTAATGGATTCAATTTTTGGGGCGGAAATCAAATGTAAAAAGCCTGATGCTCGGTGATTATATTCAAAAATTTCATAGTATGAAGCATATATCCCGGTTTTGTTCGTATATAATATTGACTCATAACGATATGCGACATAATCTTGTGATCATGAAATTCTAATTTACACGAATTATGTTATAGATATCAAAGTTCAATTACTTAATTCTTCTGGATGATAATTCCGAACAAATAACCAAGCCACATTATGAACACATTTAAATTATTACTTGCTATTCTCTTAGGAACCACTGCCGGAGTATTGATGGGTTTGATTATTTCTCCGTTTCACAGGCCTGCTTACCGCAAACGCTATGATCGCAAAAAGCGGGGATGGTTTGATAAGTCCTGATCAGTAAGTTTGAATTCTATAACGTTATTCATTATTAATTAAACCGTACATTCTTTGAAATCTTATAGCATTATGAATTTTCTGAGAATTTTTCTCGGGCTATCAATCGGTTTTTTAATTGGTGGCATCTGGGCATTACTGAATGCCCCTGAAAAAGGATATAAGACCAGAAAGAGACTATCAAAAAAAGCACAAAAACAGTGGAAACAATTCCAGTTTTAAATGTATTTTGAGCATACCGTCTCAAAATAAGATCTTAATCAATTCATAATCCGCTGATCGTAATTTTCCGAAAAATTGCGATGGGTACTTGCTTATTTACAACACAAAATTTATTTGCTATGAATTTACTGCGAACTTTAGCCGGAATTATCATCGGAACCATTATAGGAACTATCGTTGGAATTCTCATTGCCCCCAACAAGGGTTCAGAAACAAGAAAAGAGTGGACTCAGAAAGGAAAAGATGCCACACAAAACATAAACAATGAATTCGGCAAGTTTCGTGACCGGCTTCGAAAACAATTGAATGAAGTGAAGGAGCAGGAAAAGAGTGCTGATGAGAAATCCTCATCAGCAGACAAATCTGAAACGGAGTCAAAAACTACTCAAACTACATCAAAGAGTGACAGCGGGTCGACAGCGGGCACAGCCGCAGGATCCTCGGCCGCAACAACCGGTGATTCATCCCAAAAAACGGGATCAGAGTCGAATAATAAAAGTGAATCAAAACAGGCAAAATCAACAACGAAAAAAGATTCGGATTCAGGAGCTTCAGATACCTGACAGTACGGTTAATTAATGCTATTAAAATGTTTTGCCTTATTATTTTTTTATCCGGATTACACTAAAGTTCTTTGTTACCATCCATTCTCTTTTTTTGTAAATTCACGTGCACTTATAATTATAAGCGCAGTCGCTCGTAGATCAATATTCATATCATCTATAGCTTATTAACTGTTATTTACAACCGAAAAAATCGAATCAATTTACTGAATGAGTGCAAAACAAATTAAGCTGACTTTTCCGGACGGAACCGAACGTACATTCCCGGCCGGTGTAACCGGTTATGATGTAGCCGAATCAATTTCCAAAGGTCTGGCGCGCAATGCACTCAGTTATACCCTCGACGGTGAAATTTACGACCTCGAGCGGCCTATCCACAATGACGGAGAAATTCAGATAAATACCTGGAATGAAGAAGATGGTAAAAAAACGTTTTGGCATTCCTCCGCTCACCTGATGGCTGAGGCTGTTGAAACACTTTATCCCGGTGTTAAATTCGGTATCGGCCCGCCCATAGATAACGGTTTTTATTACGATATTGACTTTGGTGATCATAAGCTTGAGGCATCTGAGCTTGAGAAAATTGAAGAGAAGATGCATGAGCTCGCCCGGCAGAAAAATGAGTACAAGCGAAGTGAAATATCCAAAGAAGAAGCACTAAAATATTACAAGGAAAAAGGTGATCCGTACAAGATCGAGCTGATCAAAGAGCTTGATGATGGAGAAATCACTTTTTATCAGCAAGGCAATTTTGTTGATTTATGCCGCGGGCCGCACATCCCCCACACCGGCAATGTAAAAGCTATCAAGCTTCTGAATATTGCCGGCGCCTACTGGCGCGGTGATGAGAAAAGCAAACAGCTCACCCGTATTTACGGCGTCTCCTTTCCTAAGAAAAAAGAGCTTGACGAGTATCTTGAGATGCTCGAAGAAGCGAAAAAACGGGATCACCGAAAGCTTGGAAAAGAAATGGAGCTGTTTACTTTTTCACAGCGCGTAGGACAGGGGTTGCCGCTGTGGCAGCCCAAGGGTGCCGTAATGCGGGACTGCCTTGAAGATTTTTTGAAAAAGGCACAGCAGGATGCCGGTTATGAACCGGTGATCTCGCCTCACATCGGATCCAAAGAACTCTATGTAACTTCGGGCCACTACGAAAAATACGGAGAGGATTCTTTCCAACCGATCCAGACCCCGAATGAGAATGAGGAGTTTCTTCTGAAGCCGATGAATTGTCCGCATCACTGTGAAATCTACAATTCGCGGCCAAGATCATACCGGGAACTCCCGATTCGATACGCGGAATTTGGCACCGTTTATCGCTACGAACAGAGCGGCGAACTTCACGGCCTTACTCGCGTACGGGGATTCACCCAAGATGACGCGCATATTTTTTGCAGAGCGGATCAGGTAGAGGACGAGTTTAAAAAAGTGATCGACTTGGTGCTGGGTATATTTAACATCCTTGATTTTACTGATTATACAGCTCAAATTTCCCTGCGCGACAAGCATGATCATTCTCCGTATATCGGATCTGATGAAAACTGGGAAAAAGCAGAAGCCGCAATTATGCGGGCAGCCAAAGACAAAGGCCTTGAAACTAAAGTTGTATACGGCGAAGCTGCCTTTTACGGTCCCAAACTTGATTTCATGGTCAAAGACGCGCTGATGCGAAGCTGGCAGCTCGGCACCATTCAGGTTGATTACAACTTGCCCGAACGTTTTGATCTCCAATACGTTGGTCATGATAATGCACGCCATCGTCCGGTGATGATTCACCGGGCACCATTCGGATCAATGGAGCGGTTTGTCTCCATTTTAATCGAACATTTTGCCGGTGATTTTCCGCTCTGGCTGGCTCCTGAGCAGGCCGTTGTGATTCCGATATCAGATCAATACAATGAATATGCTGAGTATTGCATATCTGAATTGCGCAGAGAAGGTTTCCGTGTTAAAGCCGATTTGCGCGGCGAGCAGATTGGCGCAAAAATCAGGGATGCGGAAACCGGAAAAATTCCGTATATGTTAATTGTGGGTGAAAAAGAGAAGCAAGCCGGATCAGTAAGTGTTCGTCGACACAAAAAAGGAGATATCGGCAGCTTTAATTTTTCAGATTTTATAGCGAATATTAAACATGAAGTATCCGAGAAGTTGACACCGGATGCGCAACTACTAACTAAAACCGAGGAGTAAAGTTATTCGTAGGAAACAAACAAGTTCTCCCAAGAAGGAACCGAAGGAACGCGTAAATGAGGAGATTGAGGCTTCCAAAGTCCGGGTTATCAAACCTGACGGGGAGCACGTTGTTACAGATTCAGAAGAAGCGCTGAGAATAGCAGAAAGCTATGAGCTGGATTTGGTCGAAGTAGCGCCAAATGCCGACCCGCCCGTATGTAAAGTTATAGACTATGGGAAGCACGTCTTTGAGAAAAAGAAAAAGGAAAAAGACGCTAAGAAAAAACAGCATAACGTCAGCGTTAAAGAACTAAGGTTTCGCCCCCATACGGATGATCATGACTATAATTTCAAAGTGAGGCACGCCCAAAAGTTCCTCAAGGATGGGGATAAGGTAAAGGCCACTGTTCAGTTTCGCGGTCGGGATATCATATACAGCGATAAGGGCGAAGAGTTGCTGGATCGACTTGCTGAAGACCTCAGTGACTTGAGCAAAGTCGAAACATCCGCTACACTCGAGGGTAAGCGCATGTCGATGGTGCTAACTCCTGTAAAGAAATAAGGTTAATTGTTTGTTATTACCGGTAGCGGAGTTGCGCAGTTCAATCGCCGGCAACTTTTGCCCGGTCAAAAAGAGAAGTGTGTCTGAGTACAATACAACTTAACGATTGTTTGCTGGAATTTACTGGCCATTTTTGATAACAGGTTTTCCATAAAGAATCTGTATGCCGCTAATCAATCTGAACAAAAATTAGCAAATGAATGATTCCATATGTTCTCTATTAGGCATATTTTTTGATTCATTCCATTTTCGAGCTTCATTAACCGATCAAGCTTTGTGTTAATTTTATTTAATTCGAAATAATGCTTCGTTTCTGCGTCTCTTAGTACAGCTCCTCCCTGAAGTCAAATCTTTATCCGTTCCTCTCTTTTTTCTCTCCTGTAATTTTCTGGATTCTGTTTTAACTCAAATTGTTCAGTTCCACTTTCCATAGTTGGAATTGATTCATTATCTTAATTTCAAATTAGTGCGATTTTTTCTTAAGCTACGATTTCGGAAATTAAGTTAATCAGGGCATAGTATTCAGGGGTATGAGTAATAATTCTTATAAACAATTCCAACCATTTTGGGATTATATATACCGGTATTTTAAAGAAAGGGAAGAATATCAAGTATTGAAGGAAATTCCCCTGTTCGAAACTCTCACCGACAAGGAAATCAAAAACATATCAGGATTGCTGCACCTCAGAGAGTATGAGCCTGACGAATATATTTTTCACATGCATCAGCCTGGTGCCGCAATGTTTATCGTAGATTCCGGGACGGTCAGCATTTTACAGGAAGATGAGGATCAGTCTTATATACTTGCCCGCCTACAAACTGGTGAATTTTTTGGGGAGCTGGCATTACTGGATAACTCTCCCCGATCTGCATCTGCTGTTGCTCAGGAAAAAACACGGCTACTCGCGATATTTCGAAGTGAGTTAGACAAATTCCTTCATGATGATCCAAAAACCGGAGTAAAAATAGTAAAACAGCTGGCCATCATAATCGGAATGCGATTGAAGCTGACCAATAAACAGTTGACTTCATCACAAAATCAAACCTCTTCATAACTTGAGCAGGACAACATATAAGCCACAACGTAGAAAACGAACTGTTTTCATTAACACAATTTCTGCAATCATTTTTATAGTAGCAGGGATTTATGTGCTCATTTCTGCTCAGGCTCTGATTCTCCCTTTCGTCTTCGGTGCGATTGCAGCTTACATTGGCTTGCCGTTACTTACCCGACTCAATCACATAGGTATTCCGCACGGATTCAGCATACTTATTTTGTTTCTCGTATTTGTCTTGTCTGTGTATCTGATTTCACGCGAAACCATTAGGTTCGTTTCAGATGATCTGCAAATGATGGAGCTTAAAATAAATACTCAATATCAGTTTAATGATCGGTATATCCACTATTTTGATCTGAATGACAGTGAGGATCAGCAGGGTAATCTGATTTTCAACATTTTCGGTGATGAAATGGAGCCATTAAGAGAGTCATTTAATCGAATTATGGTGCTTGATGAGGAGGAAAGTCAACTGCTTGAAGAATATCGGAATACTTTGGATGACTACGGAGAACCTCTCATATCTGATCAAACCTGGGAAAACTACCTGTATAACCAGAGACAATTCGGTCACTTACTTGACGATGCAGAGGCTGATCAACCTGATGAAACCGAACTTATGCGAGACAGCATTCTGGGTTCTCTTTTCGGAGTATTATCAATATGGTTTATTATGCCGGTTGTTTTTCTTTTTATGCTCGTCGATAATGGCCATTTAAAAAAAGTGCTGATCAGATCCATACCCAACACCTATTTCGAAATGGCTTTCACAGCATTGGACAACGTAGATAGGGCTATCGGTAATTACTTGCGAGGTACTGCTGTGCAGGTTTTATTAGTAAGCTTATCATTTTGGATCCTACTCATCTTGATTGGATTTGATTGGGGGATCAGCCTCTTTCTTGCGCTGATCGGAGGGTTGACAAATATCATTCCATATTTTGGCAGTGTAATCGGATTGGCTGTTATTAGTATTTATTCTTTAATCGTTCCGGAAATTTCTCCGGTTATTCCATTCATAGATACAGATAATCTAATTCTATGGAGTATTGCGGTTGTATTAATTGTCCAGTTATTGGATAATATCTACTTTAAACCTGTGATTTTCGGCAAAATCACAAACTTGCACCCTCTTGTTGTTTTCCTCGGCGCAATCGCCGGTTCAATCATGTTCGGTTTTTGGGGGCTTTTATTTGCCATGCCCGTGATAATTATCGTTAAGGAATTATACACCACCATTCACCGTCAGTTGAAAGCTTATTTTATAATTTACTGACCTGGTTTATTCATATCGCAGTTTGAGCATGCATAAGTCATACAACTTTCCTGAACCTGAGGACTTTCTGCGATTGCGTAAAATCACCGGTATCTCTCCCCGATCAACTGAAGCTGCCCGAAAAGGGTTACCTAATTCACTATTTGCAATTACGCTTTATGATAAAAGCAAACTCATCGGGATGGGCCGCGTCGTTGGTGACGGCGGCTGTAATTTCGAAGTCGTTGATCTCGCTGTTGACCCCGTATATCAGGGACTTGGATGCGGAAAGCAGATCATGGAAGAAATTATGAATTACCTCGATGCCGAGGCGCCTCCGGGCTCCTTTATCAGTTTGATTGCCGATGCATCCGGGCTATACGAGAAGTTCGGATTTCAAAAAATCACTTCCGCCTCGCAAGCTATGTATATCAAGAAGTGATCGGCTGCTTATAAGGACCGAAACTTCCCATCCATATACAAAATCGCAGCCTCTTCCCTGTTGCGCTCGATTTCCAAAACCTCCCCGATTATAATAGAGTGATCACCTGCAGCGATTTGCCTGAATTTTTTACAGTGAATAACTGCCGAATTGCCTTTCAGAACCGGAATCCCGTGTGCATTTGGCTGATACTCATATTCTTCAAATTGTTCGTCACCGGAAAGATCCGGTTGCGCAAAATGCCGGCACAACTCTTGCTCATCCGGGCCGGGAATATGAACGACGAAATGGGATGCATCAGAAAAAAGATCGTGGGCCCGCGAATTGCGATCAAGATTAAAAGAAATTAATGGCGGATCCATGGAAAGACTGGTAAATGAGCCAATAGTTATTCCCCTCTGTTCATCTCCGGCAGCTGTAGTCATTACCGTGACGGGAAAAGGGATATTTCGCATCACTTTTACCAGCTCTTCCGCTTGTTTGGATTTAACTTTCAAAATACTGCCCCGTTTGGATATATTAATTGAATTTTTCACCCATATAACCCCGGATTTCAAGGCACCGTTCAAACTGTGTGAACCCATTGTCCTCCAACATATTTACTACTAAAGCTGTTGTAAATCATTTCAATGTTATTTTTCCGGCTCAATGCCTAAATTAATAGCTACACCTGTTAGTTCTCATTTAATAAAAACCAATTATGCATAGAGTACAATTTATTTTGATTGCATTTCTGCTGATGTCTTCTTCTAATCTTCTTACTGCATCGGCACAATCGTCTGAGCCGGTATTTCTGAAAGTGGATTACCTGCACTTCTCTGCCTCAGATAAATCCGCTAAAACTGAAAACGTAATATCATCGCTGGAAGATAAATCAGACCGGGAAATAATTACGGGCTGGAGCTTGTATGAAGTCGTGGCCGGTGAATCTGACAATGCGTATAACTACGTGGTTATTTACAATGTTGATGATTTCGCGGATATGGATCAGGTTCTTACATCACAGGCAAATCCTGAGGATCCCGTTCCGGCTGTCAAATTCTCAGAGCTTTGGGAAAGAAACCACATGATATTACCTGATGAACAGCAAAATCCAGGCGGGAACTACCTCACCATCAACTATTTTGATACGCGGGAGGGAACCGGGGAACACGAAGAAATGGAGGTTGGTTTCTGGGGTGCCATTCACGAAATCCGCATCGCTGAAGATATTCTCAACAGCTGGGGCATGTACACACTGTACTATCCGGGAGGAATGGCATTGGATTATACCTATGCTACTATTGATTTCTATGATGAACCCGCCGATATGCGTGAGCCTGTAGGTATGGAGCTTGCAGAAGTAGCACACCCCGATCTTTCCGAGGATGAATTAAGCGAAAATTTCGAACGCACTGCCGATTCCCGAACCGGCTATAAATCAGAACTTTGGAGGAAGATTGACAGCAACTTCGGGGATTAAATAGTGCCTCTAAGAAAACGCCAATATCTTCGTTACGCTCGTCCCAAAAATGCTCGAGTACGCTCTGTACACTGCGCTTTTTGGGACTTCGCGCGCCTTGATCTTGGCATTTTCTTAGGGCACTTGGATTTTTCTTACAGACACTGAATAATCCAATTTAATTCAATCAGTGATCAGCCACGGGTAACAACCGTGGCTGATTATTTGCTGTTACCTGTTTTACAACTACAATCTCAGGAGACGTTGGCTACTAATTCCGATTCACTGAAAAAGTAGGCTGCTTCGATACGCCCGTTTTCTTCAGAATCGGAGCCGTGAACAATATTTTCACCTTTGCTGTCGGCAAAATCTTTTCTGACGGTACCTTCATCGGCCTCGGCAGGATCGGTTGCACCAATCAACTTGCGGAAATCTTCTACCGCATTTTCCTTTTCAAGTACAATCGGTACACATGGTCCGCTTGTCATAAAATCAACAAGCTCACCAAAAAAAGGCCGCTCTTTGTGGACAGCGTAAAAACCACCTGCCGTATCTCTGGTCAGGCGGGTCATTTTCATTGCCTTAACTTCAAAACCGGCTTCCTGTATCCGCCGAATAACTTCACCGATTAAATTTTTCCTGACACAATCGGGCTTTAAAATTGCAAGCGTGCGTTGTTTTGCCATAATTATGTTAGCGTATTAGAGATTAATAATTTCTATTGGCGAGGCAAAGATAAAGGGTGTGCGAATGAAAGGCTACCTGTCAATTAAGTTGCATTACCAGGTTAAATTTACCTTTCTATAAAAACCATTGTGGTTGCTACACGTGTTACAAATTGCCGGCATAGTTTGTTTGATCCCGAACTATCGGGATCAAACGTCAAACACAGTTGCAATGTATCACAATAGCTTGTAATTATCGGTGAAACCGCCGTATATTGTAGTTGCAGGGCTATTAGATGATATTCCTACTTCACTTCCGTACTGAACCCGAAATTATTTTATTGAATGAGTTACGCACGCATTCCCACTATTTTAGCAGCTACACTATTTTGGTTTGCCGCAGGATGCGAATTCAGCTCCGATTCTTCTACAGACGCCGAAAATACCGACATCGTAGCGGAAGCTGAAGCTGATTCATCTAATACAGACAAAATCCCTGAAGTTGAAACCGACACATTCGGTATTGAAATTGATAATTTAAAAATCAAGGAAGACAATGTGCGCCGGGGAGATACTTTCACCCGAATCCTGGAGCGGCAGGGAATGGACCGCAGTGAAGCCCACAATCTCAGCCAGGAAATTCGGTCGGATTTTAATGTCCGCCGAATTGTAATCGGAAGGACAATCCGGTTTTATCACCATGAAGAGAATGCGGATATTAAACACATTATCTATCCCAACAGCCGGCTGAACTACACGCACATAGATTTGTCACAGGAAGAGCCAATTGTTGAGAATACAACAAGGGAACCTGAAACCCGCATTCGGTATGCTGAAGGCAATATAAACAGTTCATTGTATCATGCTTTGCAGTCGAGCGGCCACAACACCGATCTCGCTTACAGACTTTCCAGAGTATTTGCATGGCAGCTAGACTTTCACCGAATCCGGCAAGGGGATGAATTTCGTATCGTCTATGAAGAGCGGTTGCTGGATGGCGAACATATTGGCATAGGTGACATCAAAGTAGCTCAAATTAATCATCGCAACAGTAATTACTTCGCATTCCGGTACGAAGACGGAGGTGATGAATACTATTATGATGAAGAAGGCAACTCACTTAGGCGCAGTTATAAAAAAGCACCGGTACAGTATTCCCGAATAACCTCTCGCTTTACAGACAATCGATATCACCCGGTACTTGGCAGAAATATGCCTCACCACGGAGTTGATTATGCAGCTCCTACCGGCACACCGGTTTATGCCGTGGGCGACGGCACCATAACTCAGGCTCATTATGATCAAAACAACGGAAATTTTGTTCGAATCCGGCATAATTCTGTTCATGAATCCGGATATCTTCATCTTAATGGGTTTGCCAGCGGAATACAATCAGGAGTAGAAGTTGAGCAGGGAGACGTTATCGGCTATGTCGGGAGTACCGGCCTTGCAACCGGTCCGCACGTCTGCTACCGGTTTTGGGAAAACGGCAGCCCTGTCAATCCCATGGATGTAGATGCCGACCCCGTTGATCCGCTTGCCGAAGAATATTTGGACGACTACGAAGACCACATATTGGCAATGATGAAGATGATGCAGGAACTTCCGGAACAGGAAGTGTCACCGCAGGACGCACCGGTGGGAATACTTATTCAAAACACTCCGGTTAAAAATTTGGTAGAGAATCCCTTGCCCAGCGATTCCTGACCATAAACTTTTTGCTGCAGAACACTGTTGCTTTCAGAAATACTCTTCCCGGTTAGATCGTTTTTTCGTATATTTATTTAGATTTAATCTTAAGAAATATTATGAAATATCTATTCGGGATTTTTTTTGCCATTATTATTATTTATTTCGCGCTACCGGATCAGATGACATCGACATCAGAATCATTAACCATCTATTCCGGACGCAGCAAAGCTTTGGTTGAACCGGTTGTTGATCGATTTGAAGAAGATACCGGCATCAATGTTGAAATTCGGTACGGAAGCTCTACACAGCTTGCCGTTGCACTTATGGAAGAGGGCAATCGTAGCCCCGCTGATGTGTTCTGGGCACAGGATGCGGGGGCACTTGGTGCGGTCTATAAAGAAGGCCTATTGAAAGAGCTCCCGGAAGATATTCTGGAACTTGTTCCCGAACAATTCCAAAGTGGTTCCGGAACCTGGGTTGCCACAAGCGGACGCGCAAGAGTTCTGGCATTCTCAACTTCCCGGGTTGATCAAGATGAATTGCCTTCCAGTGTTTTTTCACTTACCGATAGCGAATGGGAAAATCGCGTGGGCTGGGCACCTTCGAATGCATCTTTCCAGGCGTTTCTTACGGCTCTTCGATCTACCGATGGTGAAGACACTGCACGGCAATGGTTGCAGCAAATGAAAGATAACGGAGCAAAAACCTACACCAACAATAATGCTTTGATTCAGGCTATTTCTGCCGGTGAAATCGATGTGGCTATCACCAATCATTATTACTTATATCGATATCTTGACAGCGACCCCGATTATCCGGTCGATCAAACTTTCTTTGAAGAGGGAGACCCCGGCAACCTGATCAATGTTGCGGGAGTCGGCATCACTCAAAATTCCGGTGATAATGAAGCGGCACGTAAATTTGCCTCATTTCTCCTTACCGAGGAGTCACAAAATTGGTTCGTTGAGGAAACTTTTGAATATCCTGTAATTGAAGGACTCGCGGCCTCGCCGGATAATGCTTCCCTTGAAGATATTGAAGGTGTTAATCCAAGAGTTAATCTTGACGAGCTTGAAGACCTTGACGCCACACTTAAACTGCTGAGGGAGGTCGGGCTATTATAGCCAAATGGAAATACAAACAGCGCCCGCCCTGGTATTTTCTGCTCCCTTCCGTAATAGTTGCTGTCGGGGTAATCCTGCCATTGGTATACCTTGTATTGAGGGCACTTGAGGCGGACACTTCAGAATCCCTTGATCTGATACTCAGAGAACGTAATCTTACACTTTTTTTCAATACGCTTCTTCTGGTAATTGGAGTTCTCATCGTAACCTCGCTGATATCATTTCCGCTGGCTTGGATTACGACACGCACCCGGATTAAAGGAAAAGCACTACTCACTCTTTTGGGAGTTTTGCCACTTGCCATCCCGGGATATGTAATGGCTTATGCATTACTTGGACTCAGCGGTTCCGATGGCACACTTGCAAGACTTTTCGGTATTGAACTACCCCGGCTCAGCGGATATTGGGGAGCACTGACTGCTATCAGTTTATACACCTTCCCATATGTTTATCTGAATCTGCGATCAGGGCTCATAGGATTAGATCCCTCCTATGAAGAAGTTGCCCGATCTTTGGGGTATCGCCCCATTAGTGTGTTTTTTCGTGTAGTACTCCCTCAGTTAAGGCCCGCATATTACGCCGGAGCACTTATTATCGGATTGTATGTTCTGGGAGATTTTGGTGCGGTTTCACTCATGCGTTTTGATACTTTCAGTCATGCTATCTACATGCAGTATTCAGCCTCTTATGATCGATTATATGCTGCCTGGCTGGCTTTGATGCTATTGTGCATGACCGGCTTTGCCCTGGTGCTGGAATACCGTTTGCTTCGCGGTTTGTTTTTTCACCGGACCGGATCAGGATCGAGCCGCTTACCTGAACTCTATGATCTTGGCAACTGGCGCTATCCCGTTTACGCTTTTGTTGCACTGGTACTTTTCGCAAGTGTCATTTTGCCGATAGCCACTGTAGTGTACTGGATGATTGACGCTGGTGACATCGGAATCTGGTCCGGTGTGGGTAGTTCACTATTTGACTCCTTCAGCGCCTCTGCCCCGGCTGCCATACTTGCCGCCGGTCTTTCAGTTCCGCTTGCGTACATAGGCATTCGATACCCATCCCGCTCTACTAAATTACTTGAACGGCTTGCCTATATGGGCTATGCAACACCCCCGCTTGCCCTCGCCCTCGCCCTGATATTTTTCACACTGAGCAGCGCTCCTATACTTTACCAGACACTTACTCTGTTAATCATTGCATATACACTGCATTTTATGGCAGAAGCACTTGGTCCGGTGCGCAGCACCATGTACCAGATTTCTCCAAGGGTGGAAGAAGCGGCACGTTCTTTGGGTTATCGGCGATTTCCGGCATTTTTGACAACTACGCTTCCGATGTTGCGTGGTGGAATTATTGCCTCCGTTGCTTTTGTTTTTCTTTCAGCAATGAAGGAGCTTCCGATAACTTTCCTTCTGTCACCTATCGGATTTGAGCCGCTGGCTGTAAACGTCTGGAGTTATTCAATTGAAGCTTTGTATGCACAAGCGGCACCTTATGCGTTGATAATTTTGATATTCTCAAGCCTGTTCGTAGGTTTGCTATTTGCTAAAGAATGGAAGAAATGAACAAATCCAAGACATTACTTGAAGTCGAAAACATCTGTAAATCCTTTGATGAAAAAGCCGGCAAAGTAGTAGATAATGTCAGCTTTTCGGTTGAGGACAATGAGATCTTCGCACTTCTTGGTCCAAGCGGTTGCGGAAAAACTACAACGCTTCGAATTATTTCCGGATTGGAGCGTGGCGAATCCGGTACCGTACGCCTCGAGGATTACATCTTGACATCAGACAAATACATAGTTCCCCCGGAAAAACGCGGTATCGGGCTTGTTTTTCAGGATTATGCATTATTCCCGCATCTGTCTGTACTTCAAAATGTCATTTTCGGGCTAAAATCTTTACCTAAGCAAGAGCGGGAAGAAAAAGCTGTTGAAATACTTTGCATGATGGGGCTTCGGGATTATCTAAACCGTAACCCGCATGAGCTGTCCGGCGGGCAGCAGCAACGCGTAGCACTTGCAAGAGCCATTGCTCCCATGCCCAAGATGATAATGCTTGATGAGCCTTTCTCCAACCTTGATGCTGTACTGCGGCAGTCCACAAGAGACGATGTCAGAAATCTTCTTAAAAAAGCCGGAATGAGTGCCCTGCTTGTTACGCATGATCAGGAAGAAGCGCTCTCTTTTGCTGATCGTATCGCCGTTATGAATGAAGGCAGAATTGAGCAAATCGGCACGCCGGAAGAGGTGTACTATCAGCCGCGTACACAGTTTGTCGCTCAGTTTCTTGGAAAAACCAATCTCATAAGTGCCGAGGCTTATGGCGATTATGCCGAAACAGAATTCGGAACCGTGAAACTCAACCGAAAGGCGCATGGCAAGGTACTGCTTTCCATCCGACCAGAACATCTGACATTAACAAAGGCGGAACAAGACAAACCACTTAACGAATCCGGCGAGGTCGTAAATAAAGATTTTAAAGGCCACGATATCACCTATCGCGTAAGAATACGAACCCGTGAATGCCTGGTGCACACTGATAACCTATTGAATGTTGAACCAGGGGATCGGGTTATCGTTTCGCCGGTCGAAAAAGCCGTGGTGTTAGAAGATATCGGCAGCCCGGAATATGTATTGGAGTACCAGGATATCTGATTTTTATTCTGCACAGCTCCAAATAGTTAAAGCAGCACAATTAAAATAAATTTCCCTCACCCCAGGTAATATCCATCAGGAAGTCTTGTCAAAAATCTTGGAATAGTTTTCTACCCGGCGATCGTATGAGGTATCCATTAAGGGGGATGAGATCATAAAATCTGCGCTTGCCCGGTTACACGCTACCGGAATATTGTATACAGCAGCCAGACGCAACAGTGCTTTTACATCCACATCGTGCGGCTGTGCTGACATTGGGTCCCAGAAAAAAATCACGAAATCGATATCGAACTGGGCAATTTTACTTCCCACCTGCTGATCTCCTCCAAGCGGACCGCTCTTGAACAACTGTACATCCAACCCCAATTCTGATTTTAATTGCCCGCCGGTAGTTCCGGTCCCCGAGAGTTTATGATAGGTAAGTAACTCCCGGTTATAATCAGCCCAATCCACCAGATCATCTTTTTTATTATCATGGGCAATCAGTGCGATATGTTTGGACCTCTGAATTACTATATTACGGTAATTTACGGTTGTATCAGAATCTTTTTTTGGGGATTTCATAATTAACTATGTAATGATCTGTTTTGTGATTGAATATTAGTGGAGAGAGCTTAGTATCTCCCTGAAAACTTTTACATCATTATCTGAAAACAACACCATCCTTACCAATTCGGGCAACTGGTTTTGTTCCATTTCATTTTTAATGGTCGTGAGTGCAGTTTTCGCTCCGTCTTCAAGTGGGTAACCAAAAGCGCCGGTTGAAATTGCCGGAAAACCTATTTTCGTGAGCTGATGTCCCCGCGCTATTTTCAAGGCTTTGGAATAGCAGCTTTTAAGCAATTCCTCTTCTGGTTTGTCTCTTCCGTAAACCGGACCGAGAACGTGAATTACGTAATCATTGGGGAGGTTAAATCCGGCAGTAATAACAGCTTCACCGGGCTTAATCGGAGCAAGCGGTTTACAAGCTTCATGAAGCTGTGGACCGGCTGCTTTGTGAATTGCTCCGGCTACGCCACCTCCCGGTGCAAGTTCGGCATTCGCGGCATTTACTACTGCATCCAGATCATCCTGTGCAGCAATATCTCCCTGTACTATTTCTAATGTTCGATTTTTGATTTGCAATTGATCAGCCATAATTCCTGCAAATTTGAATCAATATTATGCAATGAGGTATTTTGAATTAAACGGGAAAAAGTAACTCCTGAATTCAACCTACACAGATTATCACCCAAAAGAAAATATTAAGATAAAGAAAACAGCCGGCGATTTACGTTAACTTAAGGTTAAGATCAGCAGGCAAATATTCTTATTGAGCTTGTTCTACTTCCCGTTGAGCCTCGGCCTCTCGTCGATCACGTTCTCTTCTCTGCTCTCTCAGCCATTCCGTCCATTCCCTGCTTTTTCTGAGATGTTCTGAATAAGATTCTGAAAAAGCGTGATGTCCTTCCGGTGTTGCTACCATATAGTAATAATCATGATCATCCGGGTAGAGCGCCGCACGAATGGATGAATACGAAGGATTATTTATAGGTCCGGGAGGTAATCCTTTAAAATTGTAGGTGTTATACGGATGATCAACCCGGTAGTCGGCATAGGTCAGCCGGCGCCGTTCACCGACGGCATAACTTACTGTCGGATCGGCTTGTAGCCTCCAATAGTTATTCAACCGGTTCCAGTAAAGCCCGCTGATTTTCGCTTTCTCATCATTTCTGTTAGATTCACCTTCAATGATGGAAGCCAAAGTCACAATCTCATCCGTGGTTTTTCCGAGCTCCTCCATTCTGTCACTATGAGCTCTAACCACACGCTCATCGAATTCCCGCAACATGCGGCGGAGAAAAGCTTCAGGTGATGAAGTCCAGTACACCTGATAGGTATCCGGCAGCATTCTTCCGAAAAGCAGGTGTTCTTCAATTTCAAATTCTTCAAGTACCTCTGGGTCCTGCATCGTGTCGAGCAGGTCATCGGCATCAAAATGCATCTGAGCGCCTATCCGCATCGCGAATGACTCTTTGGTTACACCAGGTATGATGGTCACATTTCCGGGGTCCTGCTGTCCACGTGCCAGCTTTCTGAAAAAATCATCATACGCTACCGCCTCTTCAATTTCGTACCGCCCCTTTCTGAAATTACTCCAACCCAGAATCGACGCCGCCCATTTCAAATCTTCCGGATTATAATCCAGTTGGAGTTGATCAAGCTTATCCGACAACTCATCAATTGAAATGTCCTCATTCAAATATAAAACCTGCGTTGTTTCAGCCGAAATTGCATCAGATTGATTTAACCGATATACACGATTTAAATAAATGGCTGAAAAGCCAATGAGAAAAGCAATTAAATAAATCAGTATGTTTTTCAAACGGTAAATAACCCTCGGCAAATTAGTATTTATGAGCAATTGAAATATAAACCTGGCAGCATATAATCAACTGAATCTGCAATTTTATATTATTGATTGCCTCTAAGAAAACGCCAATATCTCCTTTCCGCTCGTCTGAAAAATCTCATCTGTCATCTGATCAAGGTCATCTGATGAGTAAACTCTTCACTGCCCGCCTCCAGCCGCAGCAAATATACCCCGCTGCTGAACCCACTTCCATCAAAGTTCACTTCATGCACTCCGGCTTCTAAATGTTCATCAACGACTAATCGCTCAACTACCTGCCCGATAGAATTATAGACGGTGATATTTACCTGCTCGCTTTCCGGTAGTAAAAACTGTACAGTTGTAACCGGATTGAACGGATTGGGATAATTGGCAAGCTTCATCTCATCCGGCATTTCTTCGCTTCCGGGAGTTGCGGGTGGTCCGACTAATGCCGCAAGCACATCGAGTTTACCATAACCGAATTCATCGTTCGGTACATTTCCGGTATGATTATCTTGTGCAGATGAATTTCCAAGAATACCTCTCACATCATCAGGGGTAAGATTGGGATTGGCTTGTAACATAAGTGCCACCGCGCCTGCAACATGAGGTGAAGCCATGCTTGTACCATTGTTAATAATATAGCTGCCTCCCTTTCTGAGAAATGGTTGGGCCTGTTCCGGCGGGCGATAATCCGACGATAAGGTAGACATTATCATAAGTCCGGGCGCTGTTACATCCGGCGCCTGTTCTCCATCACGTAAAGGACCTACGGAACTAAAATAAGCCAATTCACCTACGTTAGGCCCTCGTGATTGATCCGGATTAAGCGGGTTGGTAGGCACCTGTAATTGAAGCCTGCATTCTTCATCGTAAGGTACATTAAGCCGATCACAATTTTCATCTTCGGTTACCCAGGAGTCTCTTGCTGTATGCGCACCAACAGAAATCAGTTCCGAGGCCGAAGAAGGCAACGTAATCGTCTGTGTATTGTCACCAATCAGATGCTCTACACGCGATACTCTGGTTTCATTCGGGTAGAAGAAGCCGCCGCTGTTTACATACATATCAAAGCGGCCGCCTTTAATGGTGCTGTTAGCCACAAAAATCCATTTGGTGTCAGATAGATCAGTACCGATATCTTCTGAAAATATTTCGGCAGTAAACTGTGAATCACCATTAATGTCAGCATTCGTTACACTTGCATCGGCTATCAGGTAACCCAGTGTTTGGCCGTTGCTGGTGATTTCCACTTCATCATCCATCTCTTCACCTGGCCTTAGCCATTCGGTTTGCCCCATTACCTCAAGATTGTCGCCGGATCGCTGCAGACCAATTAATTTGAATTCTGAAAGTGTGCCGCGATCAAACCATGCTTCCATTGAGACTTCATCACCGTTCTCATCTGCAATTACCGGAGCTATAAATCGCGAATTAGGTTCTAAATCTTTTCCGATATGTGCCGGTTCAAAACCGCTATTTCCTGAGGAACTGACAATAATATTTCCCGGTCCTGTCAGCTCATTAAAAGCTTCCTCCAGGGTAGTGGTGCCGTCACGAGGGCCGGATGGGCTTCCGAGACTTAGATTAACTACAGCCGGTTTTCCCATTTCATCAGCTTTTTCAAATACGAATGCGGTTCCGTCAAGAATATCATTAAAGCTGAACGACCGTGAACTTTGCGGGTTTCTGGATACATTTACCGCAATGATATCAGCCTCTGGAGCTACTCCTCTCATATCCGGATCAATCTGTCCGCCCCCTACAGCTGAACCTGCTACATGCGTTCCGTGACCGCCACCCTGCTGGCCGTCAATCTGCGTTACTTCATTCGGATTTTCATCAATATCATCGGAGTCCCAAACGATAATCTCAGGAGTGAATTCATCGGGATCGCGATATTCCCGCAAATATTGAATCCGGGTGCCCTCTTCGGTGTTAAAATCCGGATGGGTGAAATCAATTCCCGAATCGACAATACCCACGATCACATCTTCACCTCTGTACGGCATATCAAGCCCGCCTTCCCCGGCATGCACCTGATCTGCATTGATATTAGGTATAGATGCTTCATGCTGTAATTCAGCTTGAGGAGATGCCTCAATGTATGATACCTCATCTATCATCGCTGCATCTTCAAGATGTTCAAAAGGAATACGCCCCACCAGGATGTGATTAATTTCCCTGGTTAATTCAAACCCGGCTTCTTCAAGTTGCTGCCTTGCATCAGAGGAAGTAACTCTGACAATTATTTCCATCTTTTCAGGAACTCTCTCATCTACCGCCCTGCCCCGCTCTTCAGCATCCCGTTGCAAAATCTGATATTTCCGTTGCTGCAACCTGGCATTGCCATCAATTTTATTTTGCCATGGCTCGCGTTCCACTTCTTCAGATTGATATGTTACCTCTAAATCTGCCCAATCAATATCATCCAGAGATATCTCCGGTATGTCAGGCACATTATTGTTTTCCACCGGTTGCTGAGCCAGGATTTGCGGCGATATAAACAATATGAGGCAAAATGTTATTAGCAGACTGCGATAATTCATAATCTTATAATAAAATGCTGTTCCCGGATGATTTTAACATGTAAACGGATGAAGCCCGAAATCGTTCAGGCGCTTCTGCGATTACAGATTTATACTTTATAACTTATAAGTTCAATTTAATACTTCCGGTATCTCACTACAAACCGAATAAAGTTTCTTGATTACTCTTTAAACATATACTCAGCTAACTCTATAAATTCTTGTGGCGCCAAACTTTCAGCTCTACGACCGCGCCAATCTTCAGGAAGTCGATCTATTGAATACCCGCTCTTCAAATTATTCTGAAGGGTTTTCCTTCTTTTTGCGAAAGCCGCGCGAATTAATTTGCGCAATTTATCTTCAGATACAGCAGGTTTAAAATCATCCCGCGGAATCAATCTGATTACGGTACTTTCAACATTTGGCCGCGGTTTGAAAACCGTTGAAGGCACATCAAATAAGCGCTCAACACGAAAAAACAGTTGAAACTGAACACTCAGAATACCATAAGATTTGGTTGAAGGTTTTGCGACGATCCGGTCTGCCACCTCCTTTTGGATCATCAATACAGCTTGTTCAAATAGTGATCGCACCTCCAACAAGCTAAAGAGAATCGGACTGGTTATGTAATATGGGAGGTTACCCGTTACTGCAAATGGCGCAAAATCAACGAGATACTGCCAATCAAATTTCAATATATCTGTATGAATCACATCGCATTCCGGGAATCGCTCTTGCAGGTCCTGCACAACTCTACCATCGGTTTCAATCACAATTAGTTTTTTTGCCCCGTTGTAGAGTTTGGTGGTGATCATTCCCGTTCCGGGGCCAATCTCCACATGATTTTCAGAGTTGGCAAGTAGTGCGGCATGGGCAATTTTGTTGATATAATTAGGATCAGTTAAGAAATGCTGCCCTAATGATTTTTTAGCTCTTATCATACCGATCCTGAGTTACAACAAAATTGACATTATTATGAAAACCATTACCTCATTCAACACAATCTATTTCTTTGCTTATATTGGATTAATAGTTGAATTACACTAACCTAAACTTGTAAAACGATGCCGGTTAGTGTAACTTATTGAGTTGGTATTAAAGTACAAATTCAGGTTACATGGAGTTACTAAATCCTTCGGATATTTCGCATCAACTGGGTCTGCAGACACTCGAAAAACGTGCCCGAACCGGCAAATCACGTATTTCACTCAAAATCGGCATTCCTAAAGAACATAGTAATGATGAAAGACGAGTTTCCATTACTCCGGGAGGCGTCTCTATTTTATCGGCAAATGGTCACGAAGTTTATATTGAAAAGGATGCCGGTGCTGACGCTAATTTTCCTGATCATGAATACACAGAAGCCGGAGCTACGGTTACCTATTCCACTGAGGATTTATACAAACGATCCGAATTGATAGTCAAGGTTGCGGCACCTACAACCGAGGAATATGAATTTCTACAGCCGGATCAAATTATTATTTCCGCACTGCACCTCGGAAACACTACGGAGGATTTCCTCAATGTGATGACCCGCAAGGGTATCACTGGAATCGGTTTTGAGTTTATTCAATCCCAGGATGAAAACTTCCCCATCGTCCGCATGATGCACGAGATCATCGGATCGATGTCTGTTCAGATTGCCGCGCATCATCTTGAAAGCAATGAAGGTGGGCAGGGTATAATGCTGGGCGGGATTTCCGGAGTGCCGCCGGCAACCGTCGTTATACTGGGTGCCGGCATAATCGCCGAATATGCCGCGCGCACCGCTCTTGGTTACGGTGCGCAAGTCTATGTGATGGATAATGACCTGTCTCAGCTAAGGCAACTGGAAAACTCGCTTGATCGTAGAATCATTACCACGATGGCGAATCATCAATATATTTCCTCTGCCCTGAAAGTCGCCGACGTGGTAATCGGAGCTGCCATGATTGAAGGAGGGCGGGCGCCCTGCTGGGTAACCGATACAATGGTGGAAAGCATGAAAGCCGGCAGCGTAATCGTCGATACGGTAATTGATCAGGGCGGATGTATTGCTACCAGCCGGCCAACCTCCCACTCCGATCCTACATACATAACCAATGAAGTTATCCATTACTGTGTGCCCA
This sequence comes from uncultured Chitinophagales bacterium, assembly GCA_964505385.1. GTDB lineage: Bacteria > Bacteroidota > Rhodothermia > Balneolales > Natronogracilivirgulaceae > SLJN01. The sequence goes on along the minus strand of CAZDIA010000019.1, from coordinate 20,070 downwards.
ACATCCCTTCCAATGCCGCCCGAACCGCAACTTATGCACTCAGTAATGTGCTCACGCCTTTTGTGCTGGTAATTGGTGAGTGCGGCGGCATAAACGAAGCTCTTTGGTCGAACGTAAGCCTGAGAAACGGCACCTACGTTTATAAACGGCATCTGACTAAAAAGACCCTTTCCAATATGTTTAATTTACCCTATCGCGATATAGATATGTTGATCGCAAGCCGGATATAGAAATCAGTTTTCCAGAACTTTTTCTAATACTTTGGATTCTAACAGTTACGCATCTCAAACTTCTAATTTAACTTTGATTACCATGAAATCTATTGCACAGTCATTAGCACTTATTGTTATCGCTTATGCTTTAACAAGTTGTGAAGATATGGCCGATCCACAGATAGCCGATCCGACCGAAAATATGACCCATGACCAGCTTATGGAACATGTGGAATATCTGGCGGATGATGAATTGCGCGGTCGCGAACCTGGAACCGAGGGTGAGGATATGGCAATTGACTATATCATTGACCAGTTTGAAGAAATCGGTATCGAACCGGGAATGCCTGATGGTTCCTTTACCCAAACTGTGCCACTTATCGGGCAGAACACCACATCAGCAGAATTAACTTTCCAACGGGACAATCAACCCATCGGCGAATATTCTTATTTTGATGATTTTATGAGCTGGCCGGCCCGTGACCAGGAAGACGTAAATATCAGGGATGCGGAGCTGGTATATGTTGGTTATGGAATCCGCGCGCCGGAAGAGGATTGGGATGATTTTAAAGATGTGGATGTATCAGGAAAAATTCTGGTAGTCAAAAACTATAATCCGGTTACCTATGAAGATCGATTCGAAGGCGGCGAACGACTGTATTACGGGCGATGGAATTACAAATTCGAACAAGCAATTGAAGAAGGTGCACTCGGGGCTTTGGTCATCCATACTGATGAAACAGCCGGTTATGGCTGGGATGTCGTTGCCAATAGCTGGAACCGTGAAATGCCGAACCTTGACATCTCCTATGATCATGAAATGCAGCTCGAAGGATGGCTTACCCAATCTACATCAGAAGATCTCTTCGAAAGTGCCGGTTATGATTTTGATGAAATGCTGGAAATGGCTGAGGATCCCGATTTCGAACCCGTTGATCTGGAAGGCGTAACCTTGAATGCTGATATGGAGGCGGAATATTCTGCCACCGAAGGGCGCAATGTTGTAGGCATGCTGCCCGGCAATGATCCCGATGTTGGTGATGAGGCATTAATATTCTCTGCGCATCATGACCACCTCGGTGTCGGTGATCCGGTTGAAGGCGATTCCATTTACAATGGCGCCTGGGATAATGCCAGCGGAGTGAGTTCAACCATAGAAATGGCACGCTCCTTTAAAGAAGTTGAAGATGACATCGACCGCTCTGTTTACTTTGTAACGGTTACTGCTGAAGAAGGCGGTATTCTTGGCTCCGAATATTTTGCCAATAACCTGCCCATACCGGCTGGTAGCGTAACTGCCAATTTCAACCTCGACTCTGTAAACATTTTCGAGCGCACGCGCGATCTTGAAATAGTCGGATTAAACCGGAGCGACATTGATGACTATCTTCATGATAGAGCCGAAGATACAGAGCGTGAAATCATCCCGGATCAGAATCCGGAACAGGGCCTTTTTTACCGTTCGGACCATATCTCGTTTGCCCGTGTTGGCATTCCCGCAATCTTCCCCAAGCACGGAACCGACTGGCTGGATCATAATGATGACTTCACAGAAACCGTGGAAGAGCGTACCGATAAAATTTATCATACCGTTCACGACCGCGTCCATGACTGGTGGGATATGAGCGGAGCCGCTGAAGATAATATTTTATTATTTAATGCTGCTTTCAATATCATCAACGCAGATGAAAAAATGCAGTGGCTCCCCGGTGATGAATTTGAACAGGCCAGAATGGATGCACTGGAAGAGGTTGATGTATAAAAAATTTTCATTATTGGTTGCTTATAACCGTAATGACCAATATTACGGATATAAGCAATCTGTTTCTTAATCACCCGGTTTTGTAATAATCAACCAAGCTGGGAATTGAATGACATATTCTGAGTTATCTGAACAAAACTTTCGGCGGATAAGCATCATCAACTGGATTTTGACGCCGGCCATGCTCATCGTTTTTGCCTGGCCTTACTATCTGCTTGCCGATATACTTGGCATCCGTGAAACCTATATCTGGGTAGGTTCATTTATTTTTGCATCTCCCTTTATGATGACTGTACTACACGGCCATGTTACTATGGCAATGGGAGCAGTCCACAGGCATCACTATTACGATTGGCTCAAAAATCGTCCGCTCACCTATGGAATCCTGTTTCATCCGATTATGTTTCGCACTCGTTTCCGACTCTCGTTAGTGATAATCAGTGCGGCCCTTCTTCCGGTGTTTTACTTATTAAGTTAATCCTCACCAGGATTAAATCAACCAAATCATTTGGTGTAGTTTTTACCGGTATATCACCTGATTAAGTGTTTGTAGTTGCCACATGGATTTTAACTTGTAATCATGTTTGACGTATGAGGTTTGATGTTTTGTCAACAGAACGTCAAACATCAAACCTCAAACAACCTCTCCCGAAGTTTCGGGGTCATAGATAAGTCAATTCCAAATCGGTCGCCCCCTTCCGATACTAAACCGAATCAATTTTTTATTATGCCTCTTTTGGCACCCATGTATTGCACCAGCCGCCCGGGTGAACGGGACCGGCAAACAGCTCGCAACCGCCGCATTCTTCACCATATTCATCAGGCTCCCAAAACTGGCAGTTATCGCAACGCTCATCGGGGTTTGGAGTTTCGGCTACATATTCATAAACTTCCTCACGCTCTTGGATTTCCTGTTCAGAAAGGCCACTTAAATCAGCACATGGATCATCAGCATCTGCTTCAGGATCTTCCCCGTTACCACAAGCTTTGAGTATAGTTCCTGCACCAAGACCTGCTACCCCAAAAACAGAAAGCTTGCGTACAAAATCACGACGTGAAAGTTGTTCTCTATCTTTCATAGATTTATTATTACATTTTAGAGTGGTTAAAAGAAACATATAACAACGCTACAATTTACAAAAGTTCATTTTTAGATCAATTATAAATAATCTTTATGCTTATAGAATGACTTGCAAGGATATGTGAATTTTACTGCAACTAAATGCCATTAAGAACAGTAAAGGACACCCAACATACTCAACCGCAACCAAACCTTTCTGTTATGATAAAGATCGCGCTTTTAATTTTTTCAGCTTTGCTATTTCTGGTTACAAATTCGACTGTTGCAAATCCGGTGGTATTTGATAATGTAAATGTGCTAACCATGGAGGATGAGCAGATCGAGGAAAATCAAACCGTCATAATTGAAAACGGAACGATCAGCTGGGTAGGAGCTGCTGATCAAGCCACTATTCCGGAAAATGCAGAAGTAGTTACCGGTGATTACTATCTGATGCCAGGTCTGGCGGAAATGCACGCTCATATACCATCCGAACAGCAAAATGGCGACTACATCACCGATGTATTAAAATTGTATCTGTCACAGGGAATCACCACTATTCGCGGAATGCTCGGTTCCCCGCTGCATCTGGAATTGAGAGAACAAGCGGAAGCCGGCGAAATTATCAGTCCGCGGATCAAAACTTCTGGTCCGTCTTTTAGCGGTAACTCAGTAGAGGATGCCGAATCTGCACGACAGATGGTCAGGGAGCAGGCTGAAGCCGGATATGATCTGCTGAAATTTCATCCCGGAATTGAATCAGAGCATTTCGAAGCTATTGTCGAAGAGGCGCACCGGCAGGATATCGAATTTTCAGGACACATCTCACTGGATGTCGGACTTGAGCGAAGTCTCGAGGCGGGCAAAGGCACCATCGACCACCTCGACCGGTATATGGAATTTCTTGCCGGTGACGCCGCGGATCGTGAAGACCCTCCGATCATTTATTTCGGATATGACCTTACTTACGAAGCTGATCCCGACCTCATCGATGAAGCCGCCCGAAAAACTGCAGAAGCCGGTACCTGGAATGTGCCCACAAACACGTTGCTCGAAAATGTATTTCATCCTGATTATGATGTTGAAACCATGATGAGCTGGCCGGGCATGGAATTTATACCGGAAGATATGTCCGAAGGATGGGCAAATTACGTGGAAGATGTTCGCGCAGATGACGATTACGACCCGGAGCAAGCGCGTCAGTTTTTGGAACTACGGGATCAGTTAACCTATGCCCTGCATCAACACGATGCTGGTTTAATGCTTGGCGCCGACGCTCCTCAGATTTTTAATCCACCCGGATTCTCGGCACACCGTGAGCTTGAATCATTGGTCCGTGCCGGCCTCTCCCCTTTTGAAGCTTTACAAACCGCTACTACGAATGTGGGAGAATATCTTGGTGAAGAAGACACTACCGGTAAAGTGCAACCGGGTTTCAGGGCTGACTTGCTGCTACTTGAAACCAATCCCCTGGAGTCCGTTTCTTTAAAGGATCACATAGCCGGCGTGGTTTCCGCCGGTGATTATTTTGATCGGGCCAACCTTGACGAGATGCTCCGGGAAATAGAAGAAAGGATGAATTGATTATCATAACTCATCTGAAACTTCTTTCTATTCTCCTTTTGTTAAAATGGTGCAACGTCATTAAATCCTAATCTAAATTATATATGGCACCTAACCGTCTCGCTAACGAGTCCTCACCATATCTTCAACAACATGCACACAACCCTGTCGATTGGTATCCGTGGGGCGATGAGGCTTTAAAGAAAGCGAAAGATGAAGATAAACTTATATTCCTGAGTATCGGCTACTCCAGCTGCCATTGGTGTCATGTGATGGAGCGCGAATCATTCGAGGATGAAGAGACGGCAAAGGTAATGAACGAGCTTTTCGTCAACATCAAAGTGGACCGGGAAGAACGCCCTGATCTGGATGCATTATACATGGAAGCCATTCAGGTAATGACCGGCATGGGTGGGTGGCCAATGAGCATCTGGTTAACTCCGGATCAAAAACCGGTATTCGGCGGAACATATTTTCCCAAAGATTCGATGCAGGGCCGCCCTGGATTCATTGCTATTTGCCGCCGGGTGGACCAGCTGTACCGGCAACAAAAAGATAAATTGCTTGAGCGCACCGAAGAAGTTTACAAGGCGATTTCATCCGACCTGTACGACCATGTCGAAGCCGGCGAATTAAACCGGGAAAATCTTGATAAAGCGGTTTCGGTATTTAAGGATCAGTTCGAGCCGGTTTACGGGGGATTCGGCAAAGCACCAAAATTTCCCCAGGGGATGAGTCATGAATTTCTATTGCAGTATGATAAAATCTCCGGCGGACGTGATGCCCAATCTATGGCATTGCACTCAATTGAAAAGATGGTCCGCGGCGGTTTGTTTGATCAGATTGGCGGCGGTTTTCACCGCTACAGCACTGATAATCAATGGCTTGTACCCCACTTTGAAAAAATGCTCTACGATAATGCGCTGCTTGTATCAACACTTGCCGATATTTGCAAAATATCTGATAAGCATCTGTTCCGGGATGCGCTCAACGACACCATCGGCTGGCTCGAACGTGAGATGACGGGTTCAAAAGGCGAATTTTATTCCGCTCTTGATGCCGACACAGAAGGAGTAGAGGGTAAGTTTTATATCTGGAAATTTGATGAGTTGCAGCAAATTTTAAGTGATCAGGAATTGGACACAGCCCAAAAGTGGTATGGTTTCACAGAGGCGGGAAACTGGGAGGGTGTCAACATTCCCACACAATACCGGGAGATAAGTGATATAACTAATGAGGAACGTGAACAAATTAAATCCATCCGAAAAAAACTATTTGATGCAAGAGCGAAACGCACCCGCCCCGCCCTTGACGACAAGGCTATAGCTGCTTGGAACGGTATGATGCTAAAAGCATTAGCTAAAACTGCGCTTTTGTTCAGCCACGACACTGCTCATCGCCTCGCCGTAGCCAACGCCGATTTTATCTGTGATACCTTGTGGGATAAAAAACAATTATGGAGAATTTACAAAGACGGACAAGTACAACAACCCGCTTTTCTTGACGATTACGGCCAGGTTGCCGAAGGACTCTGCCTTGCATTTCAAATTACGGGCAATGAAAAATACCTGAACACCGCTCATACCATCGCCGGTGAAATTACTAAAATGTTCTGGGATGAAAAGAAGTCCGCTTTTTCATACACAACAGAGTTTCATGATGAACTAATAGCTAATCGAAGGGATATTTTTGACAACGCCTTGCCCGGAGGAACCTCATCTGCCACCATGGGATTACTTCGCACCGGTTGGATCACAGGAGAGCCGGAACTGGTTTCTATCGCAGAAAAAGCCACCGCGCGGTTAATGGCCATAGCTTCAGAACATGCCACTGGATTTGGTTATCAGTTGCAGGCTGCAACATTTTTATTGGCGGACCGTCGGGAAATCGTGCTTACCGGAGCCGAAGCGGAAGATTTCCTCAGTCTGTGGCAGAACCAATATCACCCCTTCGACCTGGTTATCATGGCTGACCCAAGTACCGATTACTCGCATCCCACTCTCATCGGCAAAACTCCGATGAACGGAAAATCTGCCGCTTACATCTGCCATAACTTCCACTGTGAAGCTCCGGTCACCTCATCTGAGCAGTTCGGGAAAAAGATTGAAGAACAAGCTTGACTTCCTGAAATACTAATACGAACATAACATCAACGTAACCGCAATAAATAATTTCCGAAGTTAAGCTTGGCCCGACCCCTCATCATTTATCTGTGTGATACCTATCCCTCTTCTGCTCAACCACTTGCGGGATTAACTTATCGGGATCACGCACGCGCACTTTCACAGGTAGCTGATGTTGCAGTTCTCTCAATTGAAATTCCGGATTGGTGGCAGGCGCGTCGACGAAAGCCCGAGGAATATTCCGGTTATGAAGATTCGATTTGGATCTGGTCCGGCTCCTGGCCTGTTGCATCTCACAAATTTGCCGGTTGGAAATTAAAAGCGGAACAAGAAGCAATTTTGGCCGGTTTTCACAGAGTCGAACGTGAGTTTGGCCGCCGCCCTGACTTTTTGATTGCACACAATGTGCTTCCGGCCGGCAGATGGGCGCGCTGGATTCATGAAAATTACGGGAATAAATTCGGGACGATCGAACACGTTTCCCATCTTGAACGCATGCTCAAGAATGAGTTCGAAGAAATTATCAAAATTTATAGTAAAACCTCCTTTATTGCCGGAGTTTCCAATTCTGTAAAAGATCTGCTTATTGGATATTTACCGGAATCCATGCACGACTATGTTGGCGTAGTTGGTAATGTGATTGGACACGAATTTCAAACAGCGGATTTGAAATCACCTCCTGAGATGCCTTTCCGGTGGCTTTTTATTGGTGATGACACCTTCAGGAATGGCCCTGAATTACTCCACGAAGTTTTCTCCGGACTCGACCATACCGACTGGCAACTTACTATTGTTGGTGACGGTGATTTTAATACCCTTAAAAATGACAATGAACTGAAAAACAACATTTCATTCCGCCCTCTCAATGATAGGTCGGAGATGGTTGACATCTTGCAAAATCATCATGCGCTGATTTCAACCAGCCATGTGGAACCATTTGGAATGCCAATTCTGGAAATGATGTCAGCCGGCCGGCCTGTCGTGTCCACCAGAAGCGGCGGCCCTGAAGATTTTGTTACTGAAGATTGCGGTATCCTAGCCAATGTCGGCAACGCTGAGGAACTCGGGGATGCCGTAAATCAGCTACAGAAAGAATATCATAAATATGATCTTCAAAAAATAAGAGACCATGCTTTACAACGTTACGGTCAAAGAATTTACGCTGAAAGAATTCTGAATTTGATCAAAGTATTCACCTAACAGATTACGTTGCAAAATTATCTTTTTGGCCGGGATCAAGGCCAAAAAATTAGTGTTGTGAAGGGATCGGATCAATGCATCCGAGATTTTTGTGATGGGTGATAATTGCTTTTAAAATACCTCGAATCGCGATAATCCGTTATTTTGATAAATCAAAACCAAAACATCCAAATAAACTCCATGCTACGAATTCTCCCATTTGCCACCTTACTGCTTTTCCTGGGTTTCATAACTTCATGTGATGAAGATGATCAGTTTCCGACTGAAGATTTAAGTACTGTTCCGGAAGCTCCGGACACAACCGGTGTCGAGCGGGAAGTTCTTGATAGCGGAATAATAATCTACATTCATGAGGAAGGTGAAGGTGATAATCATGCTGCCGAGGAAGACATAGTTGATGTTCGATACGCACTGAGGACCAATATTTACACGACGGACGACCAGACTATTGACGGTGATATTCAGGAAAGCTCCTGGTCCAACGGCAGAGAAGACCCAATGCAACTAAATTTAAGAGAGCGCAGCCAGGGGTTGCGATTAGGAATGCAGGGCATGCGTGAAGGAGGAGAACGAACTCTGATCATTCCTTCGGATTATGCATACCAGGCCACCGGCGACGATGATATCCATTACCACATCATACTTGATGAAATTATGGACTAAGTTGATGGGTTGGGTCACTTATTGAGATAATACCTCGGTATCTTCGCGGGAATTCGTGTAAGCAGTTCGTAGGTGATGGTATTTGCGGCATCAGAAAGCAGCCTCACATCATTATCATGCTTGCCAAAAACCGTAACCTCATCACCATCTTCCCCAAAATGATCTGTGAATAGCATAGTATATTCCATCGTCACCACACCTTTGACGTCCATCTCCTTTCCATTCAATTTAAATGCGACTTTATCAGTCATATTCCTTGGAAGTCCGTCTGAATAACCGACAGGAACAACGAGGAGCCGGCCATCACGGTCAGCCTGCCATTTCGCGCCATAGCTTATTGTCTCCCCTTTTTTAACCGGCTTCGTTTGCATTACCCTGGATTTCCAGGTCAAAACAGGCTCTAAATTATGTTTGGGATTCACCGCCGGATCATACCCATACATACCGATGCCGTGGCGTACTAAAGTAAAAGCCGGATCAAAGTGATATAGCAGGCCGGCCGTATTGTGAATATGCCGATCGTAATCATCCGGAAACCCGGAGAACAAAGATTTAGCCAGCTCGATTTGCTGTTTTGTCTTTGGGGATTTCGTATCATCAGCACAGGCAAGGTGACTCATTACGCCTGAAACCGATAACTTCTCTTTTTTAATTTCCTCAAGCGCATCATTTGCCTGTTCGGGGCGTATGCCAAGTCGGCTCATCCCCGTATCAAACTGCAGATGTGCTTTAGTACCCTCCGGCAGTATGTTAAAATGATTCAAATCACTGACTACTGCTGTCAGATCCCATTCGCTATAAAGTGATGCAGTTTCTTCAACAGGCACTCCAAAGACAAGTATGGGCAATCTGATTCCGGCCTGTCGCAATTCTATCGCTTCATACACATGAGCCACCGCCAGCCAGGAGACCCTGCCTTCTAATTCACGGGAAATTTCAACCGCTCCGTGCCCATATGCATTGGATTTGACCACCGCCATTTGGCGGATACCATCAGGCAATACATCTTTTAAATATTCTGCATTGTTTCTAAGCGCCCGCAAGTCAATTTCCAAATAAGAGTGCAACGTTTGAGGCACGTTAACAGAATTTTCCATAAAAATTTATCAGGTTTTACGCTCCAAAAGCCAGAATCTCATTTCATTTGCATCACAAAGCCCGAGAAATACATTACTTTGAAATACCGGAATATATTCTGCATTGTACCTGATGTTGGAATCGTATGTTTCAAGATCATCAATTTCGATGTAATCACCAGGCCGAGGATTGCGAACATACGGCTCAAGGTCAGTTAACAAATCCGGAAATACAATATCGGAGCCGTAGATCATTCCTTTTAATTTTTGCTTTTCAATATATGGGATGATGCACCTTTCAAGGTAATGCTCTCCTACACTTTGAATTTCCTCAATAATATGAGCGGGAGTATGGTCGCCATCAATTCTGAAAATCAGATCAGAAAATCTGGGTTTGTTTATCAGCTCACTGCGACCGGTTAGTGCGGTATATCCTAAGTAGACAGCCAGTAAGGCAAACCAAAGGGTATTATTCAAACTGAGAAAAAAGGCTGAAATTCCTGTAGCCAGAAATAGTATTGCAATCAGCACCGAACTTGATTGAAAAGTTAATACCGAAGCATAATGAAATCTTTTCTGGTACCACCAGATCATAGCCCGTAACACCCTGCCACCATCAAGCGGGAAGATGGGCAGCAGATTAAACACTCCAAGCAACAGATTCATCAAAAATAAAAACTGGGCAAGAAGATATAGCGGGGTATGAAACGGCTCTACCTGTATCATAACCAGATAGCCGATACCTGCCAAGATAAAAGATGCAACCGGACCGGAAACAGCTACCATAAATTCTTCATAGGGTCGAATCGGGCGCTGCTTAAGCTCTGCCATACCACCAAATAAAAACAGGTGAATACCGACAAGATCCAGTTTTAGTTTTCTGGCAGTAAAAGCGTGGCCAAGTTCGTGAATGACAATTGAAAAACTCAATATGAGTGCAGAAGATCCACCCAGAATCCAATATAAAGTTGTATCGGGACTGTAGATAAGATGAGGATAATAGCGCTCACTGAGTATCCATGCCAACAATACTAATACAATAGGCAAAAGTGGATCCACAGTGATTCTGAACCCACCAATTGATATTGTTCGATATTCCGGGTTTGTAATTCCCATTCAGCTTAGTTCGCTATACTCTCTGAGAGTTAACGGTCAACTTTCCAAATTTATGTAATCATAGCAAGTTACTTACGAACAGAAAACCATCCTCGTTTGCCGATTTCCGATTTGATGATCTTCGCCGCATTGTATCCGGCCGCCGCAAACACACCACCGCCAGGATGACAGGATGCGCTGGAAAGGTACAGATTTTTAATCGGAGTTTTATACTGACTTAATTCCGGAGTCGGACGAAACATGAACATCTGTTCAAATGTCATTTCCACATGCATCACATTACCGCGAAGCAACCCATGTTTTCGCTCGATATCAAGTGGTGATTGAATGTACCAGTCAATTCGCTTGTCTTTCATATTCGGCGCATACTGCTCAACTACATTGTAGATTTTCTCCGCTTCCTGTTCCCGGATATCATCCCAGCTTTTCCCGTCAGCAAGCTGATATGGATGCCATTGCGCCCATGCATACAATAAATGCTTTCCTTCAGGAGCTAAGGTCGGATCGATTTTCGTAAATGTCATCGCCAGCACTGCCGGATTTTCCGGCGGTTGTCCTTTGTGATAATCACCGATAGCCCGCTCCATATATTCCGGGGAGGGCACAAGAAGCTGTAACCCATTGTGAATCAATTCATCATCCGGACAAGCCGAATATTGCGGAAGCTCATCCACTGCACACCTGATTACCATGCCGAACCCATTACCCACATTGATGTGCTCCACCCGCCTGCGCAGATGATCCTGCACATGCTTACGTGGCACAAGATTCAGCATCGTCGTTTGAATATGGGCATTTGATACAACCGCTTTTGCATTAATTCGCTCTCCAGCTGAAGTAATCACTCCGGTTGCTTTGCCATCCTCTATAACAATTTCGCTGACAGGTGCGGATGCGCGAACTTCTCCGCCATGTGCTTCAATTTTTCTCTTCATTGCCTGAGTGAGCATCCCGCTGCCACCTTTAGGCCGCTTACCACCGCTTTGATGCAGCATAGCCTGCCAACCGGCAAAATCCCCGGTAGCGGATTGATCCGGTGTTGGTCCGGATTGTGCGGCAAACCACAGCATTGCCGCTTTAACATACGGGGATTCAAACGCCTCATCCACTACCTGCCCGTAGCTGCTCAAAATACGCCGCAGGCCATCCACCTGTTCCCCTTTTTTGAACATCGAACCATCCCGCATCTGGCCTTTGGCTATTTCAGTAAACATTTTTGATCCTTTTGGCGGCACCAGAAACGCCTTCAGCACTCCTTTGTTGATTCGCGTCCAGAATTCAATAAAATCCCTGTAATTGTCTCCATCAACCGGGCTTACCTCCTTTATAGATTCTATTGTCTGCTCCACATCCCGCCGAAAATGGATAACTCCCCGGCGATCCGGTAGCGGATAGGACATAAAGGGATCCATTTCAATATACTCAAGACCGTAATCTTCCAGCTGCAGCTCCTTAATCACTGGTGTCTGATGTATCATAAAATGAGCCGAAGAACCCACATCGATTTTATAACCGCCGCCAGCATTCTTATCCTCAAACATTGTTTCCGTGCATACAGCCCCGCCTATGCTATCCCTTTTTTCCAACACCAGAACTTTATAACCAGCCTGTGCAAGATAACAACCAGTAGTTAATCCATTATGGCCTGAACCGATCACTATTACATCATAAGTAGTCATAAATTTGAACCATTTTTAATAGATTTTCGTATACTTTGTAACTATCAATTATTTATTAGATGTGATTCCTGACTAATCATAAATCAACCTGATCAACCAAAACCTACGGCAAAAAGTTTATGAAATTCCTCCGAACAATGCTTGCCAGCATGCTGGGGTTTATCCTCGCATCCATATTACTGTTTTTAGTCTTACTTGTGGTAATTTTTTCCGCCCAGCGTGAGACCGAACCTTACGTAGCAGACGGATCGGTTTTAAAAGTTAACCTTCAGGGTGCCCTGCCTGAAAGAGTTACCGAAGATCCTTTTGAAATGCTTTTCACCCCGCCAGACCGGGCACCAATCAGCATGCAAAGCCTGAATAATAATTTACAAAAGGCGGCCGCTGATGATCGGATTGCCGGTATATGGTTAAATGTTAGCTTCATGGGTACTTCCTGGGCACGACTCCAGGAGGCTCGAGAGATGATCACCGAGTTCCGCGAGGAGACCGGCAAATTTGTATACGCCGGTACTGATGACAGAGGGTGGAACGAACAGGGCTACTTTGTGGCAAGCGCAGCCGATTCGATCTTTGCTCCGCCGGAAACTTTCTTCCAGTTTACAGGATTCAGTGCCCAAGTTGAATTTTACGGAGGAATGCTGGATCAAATAGGTGTTGAAATTGATGAAGTAACCCGGGGTGATTATAAATCTCCTGGAATCTTTTCACATCGCGAAGAGCTTGACCCTCAAGACAGAGAGCAGCTGGAAGATATGATCGATGCTACCAGCGACGTGTTTGCTGAGGCAGTGTCTGAAAAATCAGGAATGAGTGTTGCTGAGGTTAATGACTTGCTCAATGAGAAACCCCGTATGCGAATGGATTTCGCTAAAGATTATGGATTGGTAGATGATTTTCTCTATCCGAATGCTATTGAAGAACGTATTCTGCAACGCTCAGAAGATGAAGGGTTTTCCCGACCGGAAATACTAAAACTATCCCGGTATAACCGGGTTTCTGCCGAGTCTGCCGGTGTAGACAGATATGATGGCCCTGAAAAAATTGCTGTCCTGTATGCAAGCGGTCCGATTTTGCCGCAAATGGACGGCGGTTTTTTCCCGGGACAGCAAGATGTTATCACCGCAACCCGAGTGCTGGAACAAATTGATAATATCAAAGATGATGATGATGTTAAAGCGGTGGTAGTTCGTATCAACAGCCCCGGCGGCTCTCCTGATACAAGTGATCTGATCTGGGAGCGCCTGAGGAGACTTTCTGAAGACCTACCTGTGGTGGCTTCAATGGGACCGGTGGCAGCAAGCGGCGGTTACTACATAGCTGCCGGAGCTGACACCATCGTCGCCTCTCCCAATACAGTTACCGGCTCTATCGGTGTGATCGGAACTTTGGTCAATGTCGAAGATCTTTATCAGGAACATTTAAATATTTCTTTTGATGGCGTAAAATCCCATCAGTATGCTGATTGGATGGATTCCAGAAGGAGGATGACCGATCAGGAAAGGGTGTTTTTTGAAGATATGATTGATGATTTGTATGAAACATTCCTCAGCCGAATGGCGAAAAGCCGCGATATGACAATAGATGAAGTGCATGAGGTAGCTCAAGGACGAATCTGGACCGGCGAACACGCCAAAGAAGAAGGTCTAATCGATCAGATCGGCGGATTGCAAACCTCTCTCGATCTTGCCGCTGAGATGGCTGAAATTGAAGATTACAACACGGAAATGTTTCCAAAACCTAAAACCTTTCTGGAACAACTATCCATTGGAACGGAAACGCGCATTCAGCAAATGTTGAATCCTGATTTCCCCGGTGCGGAGAAACTTAAAGCACTTGAAAAGCTGCAAGTTATGGCACGCCCCGGAGGTTTGTTCTGGATTCCGTATGAGATCAAAATTGAGTGATAACGTTGCTATTACAAACCACAGGCTTTAAGTAAAAAAGCCTGTGGTTTTCTTCACATTTTCTTTGCAAATCGAATAAACCAACACTATAATTGGTTTTAAACCACCAAAAATATTAACCGGGATTTCCGGCAATGCACATAGGCAAATTTGCAGTAGAACAACTAAGTGAAGGAACATTTGAAGTAACCGCATCGGGCTCTATACGAAGAGCCGGAAGCCCTAAAAAACCGAAAATCAAAAAAGGAGAGTCTCCCCCTGGTTACAGCAGGATAGCACTTGATCCGTTACTTGTTCAATCATCTGAATTTAATATTCTGGTTGATGCCGGACTTGGAATAGGGCTGGACAAAAAAGAGCTCGACCCGGATGTTTCCAATCTGCATACCAATCTTGAAATATTCGGGCTACAACCAGAAGACATCGATTACGTCGTGGTCAGCCATTTGCACTACGACCATATGGCGGGATTAACGTACTCGACCCAACATATGGAAACCCGCCCGACCCTTCCGAAAGCCAAAATACTTATCCACCAGATGGAATGGGATTATGCGGTTTCAATGGTTGGAGAGCAAAACCCCGTTGACGGGATGGGGTATGAAATTGATGATCTGTATCGACTTGCCGCTGACGGATATCTCCAATTTATCAAAGAAGATTATATGGAGTTAATACCCGGATTCGAAATCATAAAAACCGGAGGGCATACGCCTGGCCATCAAATCGTAAGGCTTTCAAGCGCAGTTGAAACCGCTTATTTCTGCGGGGATATTGTGCCGAATGAGTTTCAGCTAAATCAATACAGCATGAAACATGCAGACCTGTACCCTGATCAAACAAAAAAGATGAAAACTCTGTTATTACAGCGTGCATTCAGAGAGCAGGCTACCCTCTTTTTCTATCATTCCATCCAACAGAAATTCGGAAAACTCAGTAAAGACAGCAGCCGAAAATACATCCTTAAAGAAGTTAAATAGTGTCTGTAAGTAAACTCTAAGTGCCCTACCGACCAGCCCTAACCGCAATTACTGGTTCATTGAGATTAAAAACTCCTCATTGGATCGGGTGCCTGTCATCTTAGTGAGTAGGAATTCCATCGCCTCCATCGGAGTCATCTTATTCAGGAAACGCCGTAGCAAATTGACTTTCTCCCGTTCTTGTTCCGGCACGATCAGGTCTTCGCGGCGTGTACCACTTCGGAATATATCAATAGCAGGGAAAATGCGGCGGTCAGAAAGGCGACGGTCGAGAACCAACTCCATATTACCGGTTCCTTTGAACTCTTCAAAGATGACATCGTCCATACGTGATCCGGTTTCGACTAGTGCAGTAGCTATAATGGTGAGTGACCCCCCGTTTTCTATATTACGTGCCGAACTGAATAACTGGCGTGGTGCTTTGAGCGCTTCCGAGTCAACTCCTCCGGTCATCGTTCGCCCTGTATTCGATGCCGTGATGTTATAAGCCCTTGAGAGTCGGGTAATAGAATCCATCAACAGAAGCACATCATGACCGCTTTCAACCATGCGCTTGCACTTCTCAAATATAATTTCGGCCAGGCCGATGTGATTTTCAGGGCGCTGATCAAAGGTGGAAGCCACTACTTCGCTGTTCTTTACATTACGCTCCATTTCGGTGACTTCTTCGGGCCGTTCATCCACAAGAAGAATAACTACCTTTGCATCAGGATTGTTGGCATTCACCGCATTGGCAATGTTTCGAAGGATTGTAGTCTTTCCTGTTTTGGGCTGTGCTACAATAAGGCCGCGCTGCCCTTTACCGATCGGGGCAAATAGATCGACCATCCGGGTGGTATACTGATTCCTGTCATATTCAAGTTTAAAACGCTCATCCGGATAGATCGGCAGCAGGTTTTCAAAATCCTCCCTCTCATCCATATTGTCGGGAATGCATCCGTTCACCCCGTCAACCCGAAGCAGCGCGAAATAGCGTTCCCCTACTTTCGGCGGACGGATTACGCCAATTACAGAATCACCCTGTTTAAGGCAAAAGCGCTTGATCTGGGAAGGCGATACATAAATATCATCGGGGCTTGCCGCGTAATTGTAATTAGATGAACGCAAAAATCCATATCCATCCGGCAGGATTTCCAACGTGCCTTCATTAATCAGGTAGCCCCCGAGCTTCGGAGTAATTTCTTTAAGTCGCTCTTCCAGAGTCTCGGCATCAGATTCTGGGAGCTTACGCGAAGCATGTTGCTTTTTATCCCCATTGGATCCACCTTTTTTCTTCTCTTGATCCTGATCTGATTTTTTTGAGTGCGTTTTCCGATCGGTTTGATCCTTTTGACCTGCCGGTGAGGATTTCGACTTATCAGATTGCCTGCCATTATCTGTCTCCTGCTTAGGCGCAGCAGACGAATCAGGTTCACTTTGTTGTTGATGATCCCGTTTCGTTTTTTCCTGCGTTTCTTGTTCAGTATGCCGGCTGCTATCCTGATTAAAATCCAGGCTGGATTGGTAACCGATCTGCTTGGCGTGATATCTGATTCTGTTAATCAGAGTTTGTTTACGCAACCCGGTTACCGGCTTAATGCCATTTTCTCTGGCAATTTCCTGCAGTTCCTTTAATTTTTTTCTGTGAAGATGATCCAATTCTTTAGGATCTAAACCTATTAGCTGTTCTTGAGGCATAATTTATTTATACAATTACAATGACCTAAGCATAACGTGCTCTGTGTGGAGAGTTACCCCATTAAATATGTTTGGCGTAAATTCAAAAAGGAGTGTAGTAAAACGGATAGATTCAGGAAGATAGGCCTGCTGATCCTCGCTTTTCAAAAGTTTTTGATCCATTCTTTTACGTATGGGTAAAAGTAAAAACTTCCAGTGAAAATAACCAGATCAGATTTTAAATTTTCAAGCAGACCTGAACTTCTTTTCCCATCTAAAGGGAATAATTCCACTTCATATAGTACCGAACTAATTTCGGCGAACGTTGCTGCGCGTTCAAATGGTAATGGATAATAGAATATTTTCTTGAATTCCGAAAATAAACTTAAAAATTCTTTTGTGGCTTTGTCTTCCATAACGCTCAAAACCACAGTGGCGTATGATAATGAATTCAATCTTTTTATTTTCTCTTTCATCAGTTTAACGGCTGCCGGATTGTGAGCACCGTCATAATACCAGGATAACTGCGGATGCAGCTTTTCAAAACGTCCTTTTACTGTTTTTTGAGCCTTAACAAGCGTGGTAGTCACCGAACTATGATCAACCGGGATTTTCTGATCTAAATACGAAAGAGTCGTGCAAGCTAAACTGAAATTAGGGTCTTGTTGCATTGAATTTAAATCTTTATACCCGAAATCTTCGGTTTTTATAAATTCGCTGTTTAGATCTTTTGCTCTTTCTCGGATAACGGCCTCAGCCTCCGAGGACATTTGTCCGATGATTACCGACTTTTCCGGTTTTATGATACCAGCTTTTTCACACGCTATCTTCTCAAGTGTATTACCCAAGATTTTTTGATGATCATAATCTATTGAAGTTATGATACTCACTTCCGGATCAACAATGTTGGTCGCATCAAAACGTCCGCCCAGTCCCGTTTCTATAATCGCCAAATCCACATTCTGATCTGCAAAATAACGAAATGCCAAAGCAGTAGTTAATTCAAAAAAAGTGGGCGCTGAGTCCTGTATGCCGGCACCGTATTTTTGAAATAGCTCCAGCAACTCTGTATCAGTCATGTTTTTATCATTTATCCGCCACCGCTCATTCACTTTATAAAGATGCGGAGAGGTATATAATCCCACCTTGTATCCATTATCAATCAATACCTCAAATAAATAATGTGCCAGCGTTCCTTTTCCGTTGGTGCCGGCGATATGTATTGTGCGCAACTCTTTATGAGGATCACTCATCAACCTGCATAGCGTGTTTATACCTTCAAGACCCCAGTTGGCCGCCCTGTCGCCGGCAACGGCAAACATCGGTATCATGTTCAGGTAGTTTTGTACATCCTGAACAGTATAAAATTCTGATATTTTGTTATCACGCTCTTCCAATTGCTGTTAATTATATGCCAACCTTCACAACTTTTGATATAAATGAAATTTTATATCTTCTATTCAAAGCAATTATTATACGGTAATTCCGTGAGACTGAATAATTAAATAATGTCTCTAAGAAAACGCCAACAGGTCCTTCGGACGCTGTCGGGTTTTGAATAAATCCTTTTCCGGAGCCGACTCATATTTATTTCAAACCAACTTAAGATTTAAGCGGATCATTCATGAGCCAACTTTATCAACAATTTATTCGTCCTGTACTATTCCGGCTTGATCCCGAAACTGTACACTTATTTGCTACAAATTGGGCAAATAATCCATTGGTTTCAAAAATCGGCGGCTCACCTGTACCACTTTTGGATGATACTTCTTCACGTCTGGCACAAGACTTTGGGCCGCTGCAATTCACGCACCCGATCGGTCTCGCAGCAGGATTTGATAAAAACGGTGATCTTGAAAATTTCAGTGATACTATGGGATTCAGCTTCCGGGAAGTCGGAAGCGTGACCGCCAAACCATCCGCCGGAAACCCCCGGCCGAGATTATTCCGGCTGCCCGCTGAACGTTCATTAATCAATCGGATGGGATTGAATAATGAGGGCGCTGACGTAATTGCTGAAAGACTCAGCAAAAGTAACAAACGGCCCGGTGTAAATATTGCCAAAACCCCTGATCCTGATATCTACGAAGACGCTGCCATTGAAGATTACATCTACAGTTATCAGAAACTTGAAGCTTACGCTCAATACATTACCCTTAATATTTCCTGCCCGAATACCGATGACGGTAAGAGTTTTGAAGAACCGGATACCCTGAAAGACTTGCTCAGCGCAATCTACAGGAAACGTGGAGACAAATCACCACCGCTTTTTGTGAAGTTTTCTGCGGATTTAGACGAAAAACAGACATCCCGGCTTCTTCAAGTTACCGAGCACTACGGCATTGATGGATATGTATGTTGCAATACGTCAAAAGATCGAACTATACTTAATACCCCAAAGTCACGCCTCAATGAAATCGGCAGTGGGGGCATTAGCGGGAATCCACTGCATCTCAGAAGCTGCAGTATGCTTCAATTCATCAGAAATGAGGTACCCAAAGAAAAAATTCTGATCGGAGCCGGTGGTATAGACGGGTTTCAAAGAGCTGCAGCCACAATTGCATGCGGTGCTGATTTGCTGCAGATTTACACAGGCTTGGTTTATAAAGGCCCTCAATTGGTTAACAGTATCCTGCTTTACTTCGGGAAACTGATGGAAAAAGAAAATCTCCGGAATACAGATGAGCTTCGGGAATATTTTCAGTTGTAATCCAACTGTAAGTTCAATTCGCACTTGGCGTCTACAGGCTCGCCATCGAGACGGGGTGGTGACAAAGTCATTTCTTCAATAATCGCTTCACTAAGTTCATCCATAAAGCCTAGCGGGTCATCTTCTTCCGTATATATAACATCGATGACATACCCCTCTTCATCAATAACCGCCGTAACTTCAAACTCACCGGTCAGCATCATCTGATCTATTGTTTCCTGGAATCCGCTGCGTTCCAGAAAATCTTCCAGTCCGCCGCTTATTTCCGGCTCTTCATCAAGCTGATCACATTGTACATATTCTACGTCTTCATCGTCGATTTCAGCCTCTTCTTCAGTTTCCGGCTCCGGTGGTGTGCCAATT
>CAZDIA010000018.1:37883-54770 GCA_964505385.1 uncultured Chitinophagales bacterium | reverse complement strand
TCCGGATCGGGCCCCGGCTGCACTGCTCCTTCGCCGTCGCCAACCCACACGTGTTGGATGTCCGAGCGCGCGGTATTGCCTTCGGTGTCGATCGCTTCCACATAAAAATCGACCATCTGCTCTTCCAGGCCGGTAAGTTCCGCGGTGAATTCTTCCGCCTTGTATTCCGGCACGGGATCGGTAATGGAGGCGATCATTTCTCCTTCCATCGGGACCGATTCCCACTCGCCAACCGATGCGCCGCCGTCGTAGGTCTGGTTCGCCATGGTGACCTCATCCGAATCGGAGGTGCGGTACCTCAGGTTTACTTCCTCAAGGCCGGCCATGTCGAACACATACGTCCAGATTTCAAAGTCGGAGGGCATCACGCCTTGCGCGTCCCATTCTATCGATCCGGGATTGTAGGGATCGCGCTGGGGCAGAAATATCGATGGCGGTGTTTCATTGGTGCCACTTTCGGCAACAGGTTTTGCCTTATCTACCGCTTTATTCGCCGCGCGGGCAGGGTGGGAGTCCCACATTTCGGTGCCGTCCCAGTACCAGTAATCCGAAGAAAGCCCGTTGAGGTAATACTCCCAGGCCGCTTCGGTGTCGGGGTGACCGGAATTAACCTGCTCCGCCGTTCTTACAAAATTTTGCGCGGCCGTCATAATGCCCCATGAGTTGCGGTTAGGACTGTAGGGCTCATCAGCGCCTTCAAAATCTCCGGGATCTCCCAGCCATCTTTTGAATTCCGGATCCCCGGCATCAGCGCCGAGCCAACTGCCGTCCTGCACGTGAACGGCATCATTGGGGTCGGGCGGGTATTTGTCGAGATAATCCTGTACAGTTGTCACCTGAAACCGGTCGGGGTATTCCTCAAGCCACTCGATCATCCGCTCGAAATTGTGATTGTAGTAGGCATCAGTTCCGCCGCCGTGATTGTCGCCGTCGTGGTGAAGCAGCAGCAATATCGGCTGATCCGGGTCGGTGTTGGCCTCTTCAAACTGCGGCATCACATGATCCATGTCGAGCGCGCCGAAACCGCCGCGCCCGTCTTCATCCCCAAGATACCGCGAGGCCGGCACACCTATCATTTTTTCCGTTTCACCGGTTTCCGGGTTGGTGTGTTTCACATAGCGCGGCTGATGCGCCCACTGCTTCGAGACGGGCGCCGGATTGTATACCCCGTCCAGATGTGACCAGTCGCCGGGATCGGGATTGCGCACATCGGCACGGTTAGGGCGTTGCACGCCGGTATCATCAGCGGTAGGCGCATTCTCGGCGGTGCGCTCGAAATGCAGATTGTCGATCATCACCCAATCCAACCCGGCTTCTTTGAGTGCCGGAATGATGCGAGGGGAGAAGGCGGTCTCAGGCGGGAAAATACCGTTCGAGTATTCTTCGGAGAAATACTCTTTATGCATTTCCCGGTGCCATTCAATTTGTCTGACGATATCATCATTGTCGATGAGCGGCATGAGGGGATGATGATAGCCGAAGCCGGTCATATCTATGCGTGGATTTCCCTCGGCTGTTTCCTGCGAGATGATATCATGCCAATATTCCTGCCACTCATCAAATCCCCAGCCCGCCTGACGGGCCGCTTCCAGGTTTTCGACCAGCGAGCCGGAAAAACTGACCTGCGCGCCGAAGTTTTCCATATCGGCATCAATACCTCGCTGCACCGCATCGGCCGGCCAGTTGGTGTAGGGGCCGGTACGCGGCAGCATCACCTCATCGCGAAGCGAATAGCTGTAGGCATTGCGCGCTTCGGTTTCCACAATTGACTCATACGGCCAATAGATAGGCTGATGCATGTGCCAGTGGAAGGCGATGTAGATAGGTGGTTCGTCCTCAGCTTGTGCTTGATGGGTTAGCGGTAAGCCGGCCATCAACAGGATCAGTAAACAAAAAGCAGTGTAAAGTTTATAATTTTTACCGGGGGTGTCATGTGACATAAAGATTAAAAGATTTTTTGTAATAGATAGGTTATTTCATCAGCATCATCTGCCGGGTGATCACTTCCTGCCCGTGCGTGAGCCGATAGATGTAAACGCCGCTCGATAACTGCGAGCCGTCGAAAGAGACGGTGTGGTATCCGGCGCTGTAGCGGCCGGAGGTCAGTTCCATTACGTGCCTTCCGGTCACATCGAAGACCTCAAGGCTAATATCGGCATCCTCCGGCAGCGCAAATTCAATCGTTGTTATCGGGTTGAACGGGTTGGGGTAGTTCTGCGAAAGATCTACCTCATCCGGTACTTCAGCCATATCTTCACCGCTACTGGTGAAGACAAAGTCAAATTCAGCAATGTCCGACCAGTCCGAAGTCACATTCGTTGCCATGGACCGCACTCTCCAGGCGATAGCGTTCGGCGGGTCGTCGGCGTCAGGTTCAAATTCGTAAGTGGTTTCACCGCTGGTTTCATCCACCAGCAGGTCTTCGTCGCTCAGCCCGTCGGAGCTCGTCGCTATATGAAGCTGGTACTCTTCCGCATCTTCAACTTCGCTCCATTCAAATTCAATAGTATCCCCTTCGTACTCTGCGTTTACAGGCCGCACCAAATCGGGCGCCTCCAACAGGATCGGTTCCATGATCGTAAATTCCGTCGCGCCCGACCAATCCGATACGCGTTCGCCATCTTCAGACTGAATGCGCCATACCCAGGTTTTATCGGTATCGAGCTCCTCTTCATCAGCATTGAAGCTGAGGGTAGTATCTGAAGTAGTGGCTTCAAAAACGGGATCATCCTCACCGAAGCCATTTTCCGCATCATCCAGCTGGAGACGGTAGGAGTCGGCATCTGCCACACTTGTCCATGTAAACCCGAATTCGGGCTCTACGGTATCACCTTCTGAGGGAGATATTTGTGAAGGCGTGGCCAGCGGCTCTTCATCGACGGCAAGATCGAGATAGGAGCTCACAAACGGTCCGCCGTCTTTTTCATGCAGCTGAGCCCCGAATCCCGGGTTGCCGGCATCATCGGCGTCGCCGTCAAGGTTGCCGGGTACCGAAACATTAGAGAAGTAGGCGGTATTGGATACGATCCAGCTGAAGCCGCGCACCTGACCTTCATCCACGCCGAGCGCCTCTTTAGAAATGGCAACTTCATAGCCCTGCCGCTCCTGTCCGCTGTTGCGTACCGCATAGGTTACCGAACCTTCGGGAAACACATCGTCTTCCACCGGACCGGTAACTGCTCCGGCGCCATCCTGCGCGCTTTGGTCATCGGGCAACACGCGAAAACCGGACGGCGCGTTGGTGGCATAATCAGCAACGGAAAGGGCAATGCGTTCACCATCCTCCGTGCCGTAGAAAGCGAGGCCGAGATCCGCATCAAAGTCCATTGTATAGCTCTGCTGCTCCTCTAAATCATCAACCTCATCGGGATTCAGAAAAGAGGTGGCTCCTTCAACGCCGCCCAATGCGGTTCCCGCTTCTGTGCCTTCGCGTTCGGTAAAATCAAGCATTACGCCTATGCCGTCCTGATCCTCCAAAATCAGTTCGCCGTCAATGCCGATATAAACCGAGTCGTCATCATCATAGAAATAGATCGCATCCACGGATTTGTCGTCGCCGAAGCCTGCGTTGTTATTCAGGGTGCTTGCCATCAGACGGTATCCTTCGTCAGTGAGCCGGCCATCTACCTGAACTCCCGGCTCTTCGTCGGGTTCGATGACTTCGAAGAAAGCTTCAACAAAGCCGTGATCGCCGTTTTCCGGAGACAGCAGTTCGGCTGTGGCGGTATATTCGCCGGGCTGTGAAATGCTCAGGGTATCGGCTTCCAGGGTGAGTTCTTCGCCGGCATCAATATCAGCCTGTAACGTATCGGCATGTACCTGGCTGTCTTCTTCATTGGTAATCTCAAAAGCGACGGTGACATCTATGGATGAGTTGGCCACATTGGAAACTTCAACCCCGGCATTGATCGATTCACCGGCGAGGTAGCTGTCCAGCAGGCCGCTCAGATCGGTGAGCATGATGCCGTTCGCTACATAGTAAAAACTGATGATATCCGTCCAATCGGAAATACGGTCACCTTCGGTGGCGCGAACTCTCCATGCGAGTGAGTCAGGAGCGGTTTCGGCATCCGGTTCAAAGGTGTAGGAAGTTGCGGAGGTAGATTCGTCCAGGAGGGTATTTTCATCCTCAATATCATCCGGAGTTTCTGCGACCTGAATGTCATAGGAGGCGGCGCCGGGCACTTCCTCCCAGGCAAATTCAATTTCTTTGCCGGTAACATCGCCATCATCGGGTTGCTCGGTTACGGGCGTATCGAGCACTTCGGAAATCGTAAACAGCGTGCCTTCCGACCAGCTCGACTGCCGCTGCCCGTCGATCGCGCGAACTCTCCATTTCCACTCTTCGGTGGGATCATCAAGATCGGCGGTAAACTGGTAGGTCGTATCGCTCAGCTCTTCATCCAGCTGCGCCTGGCTGAAATCCTGATCTTCCCGGGTAGCTTGTATCCGGTAGCTTTGAGCCTCCGAAACGCCCTGCCAGCGGAACTCGAATTCCGGGCCGACAAAATCGCCGGATGAAGGAAAATCCATCAGCGGTGTGGCCAGCGGCTCTCCTTCACCGCCAAGCTCAAGAAACGAGCTTACAAACGGTCCGCCGTCTTCTTCATGCAGCTGTGTGTTGAAACCGGGGTTGCCGAATTCATCTTCATCGCCTTCCAGATTACCCGGAACCGTAACATTGGAAAAATAGGCGGTGTTGGATACGATCCAGGCAAACCCTCTGACCTCGCCGCCGTCAACGCCCAATGCATCTTTGGATATGGCAATTTCAAAACCTTGCCTGCTGCGACCGCTATTCATAACCGCGTAAGTTACCGATTCGGATGGAAATACCTCATCCTGAAGCGGCCCGGTCACTGCGCCGTCGCCGTCCGCTGCTGATTCATCATCCGGCAGCACCTGAAAACCTTCGGGTTGATCCCCGCTGTAATCAGCTATCGAGAGCACGGTTCGGTTACCGGGACCCGGACTTAATGAGAGGGCAAGATCGGCCGGGAAGTCCATCGTAAAGCCGTCTTCCTCGGCATTGAGATAATCGGTGGTGCCGGAAACACCCCCGAGCGTTGTACCGGCATCAAGACCGTCGCGCTGCGTAAAATCGAGCATCACTCCGATGCCGTCATCATCGGATAGCACCAGTTCACCGTCAACTCCGATATAAATCGAGTCGGCGTCATCAAAGAAATAGATTCCGTCGACGGTTTTGTTGTCTCCGAATCCGGCATTGGTATTGAGCCGGTTCGCCATCAGCCGGTAGGCGGGGTCGTTCATCCGGCCGTCAACCCGTACTTCGGGATCGTCTTCATCCGGCTGTATGACCTCAAATGTTTGCTCTACGGTTTCGCTGTTTACCGGACTGATCAAAGCGGCTGAGGCGGTGTAGGTTCCGGAGTCGGACAGGGAAAACTCATCCACATCAAAACTGCGGGATTCTCCGGCAGCGAGATTATCTTCTACGGTTTGGCTGATGACCTCATTTCCGTTTTCATCACTTACGGTAAACTCCACTTCGAAATCTTCCGAAAGGGTGGACTCACTTTTGATCTCAAATCCCGCCTGAATTTCCTCATCAACCAGATAATCATCCAGAAGGCCGGTGATGGATGTAAGCGACATGCCGGTTTCCATTTCAAAGTCGTAATCTTCTGGTACAAAAACCGAGTAGGATTCCGGCTGTGTTTTGACTAACACGCGTCCATCATCTTCAACCTGGAGGGTGTCGGAAACCGCGCCGGTGAGGTCAACCAGTTTTCGCCCGCGCCAGTCGTCACGGATATTGGTGACCCAGACGTCGATGTTAAACTCCGGATGTTTGTTAATGGCCATGATCAAACCGGTTTCATCATCGACCCCGTCGCGCTGCATAACATAAACATTTTGCTCATCGGTGGGCTGGAAGCCCGGCCAGTACACATCATCGCGTGCTGTGAGAATATGATGGCCGCCTGATGCAAACTGATTCCTGATGGCCGTAAGCAGGTTGATGTCGTCACGATAGCCGTAGTAAAAGTAATCGCGCCACCAGACTTGCGGAAATCCGGGGTGGGTAAGCATGTGGGCGTAAATCAGGTCTTTGTGATTTACCACCGGATCATGTCCCTCCTGGGTAACCTCTCCCTCATAGTTGGTTCGATCGGTATCGTGGTTATCGATGAATGGAACAATCTGATCATAGCTGACGCCATGATTGTAGAGTCCGCGATCGTGCAGATTGCGGATGTCATAATCTTCATGCTGATCTGACCACTCTTTATAGGCAAAGCGGATATTGAAATCAAAAACGGCGGGATCCTTTTCCGTACCACTCACCATATCCAGGTAGGTTTGCAGCCGACCGATATCACCATCAAACAGTTCATGTACGTGGAACTTACCGGCCATGGAGCCATAATCGGTCCAGTTTTTCAGGTATTCGGGGTGAACGCCTTTAACAAAATCGAACCGGTAGCCATCATAGCCGATCTCGTTGGTGAGCCAATCGCCCCAAACTTTCAGGCTGTCGCCAAGAGGCAGCGTGTTACCGGCACCGTCATGAATGGCATTCTGATAGCCAAAATTGTTGATATACATTTGATGAAAACCTTCAAGCTGATTATCAGCATAGAAGTCAGGGGTATTGTCGGGGTTGTTTACCTCATTGGGAATAAAAAAGTCATTGCCGTCTCCCACATCCCACGCGATTCTTCCTGAGCCGTGCTCAAGAATATCCGGGAAAGCGGTGAAGGTAGAATCACCATCGGGTGAAAACAGCGAACCGCCGTCTCTGTCGGTATACCAGTGGGAAAACTCATTCGGTTCAAGCTGGCCGCCGGAGCGGTGGTTTACCACGATATCCACGTAAACTTCGAGGCCATCGCTTTGAAGCGACTGAACCATACTCTCAAGATCACTTCTGGTTCCGTATCTTGTTGCACGTCCTGTACCACCACCCGGCTGATTATCGTATTCACCCAGATCGTAATAATCGTAAGGTGTGTATCCCACATCAAAACCGCCGGCAGCACCTTTACTTGGAGGCGGCATCCATATTGCATCAAAACCGGCGCGCCCGAGCGCATCGGATTGATCCTCAACATATTCATACCAGACTCCGCCGGGAGTAGCATCCCAATAAAATCCCTGCATCATGGTGCGGTCCTGAGCATTGAGATTTTCGGCGAGCAGTGAAGTACCTAAAAATGTACCTGTCAGAAGGAGAGTAGTAACAAACTTTGCCATAAATTTTGCGAATGTATTATGGTATAGATTTTAAAAGTGCTTAACCCCTAAAGGACCGTTATCCTCTGTGTAAGCGCTTACATGATGATTTATTAAATTTACGTTTTTATAATACTTTTGCCAAAAAAATTACATCGAAAATTTGCTTTTTGATCTAAAAAATGAGGGCAGCCGGAAAGCTAAAAATGATTCAAGTTATTATATGACTCAAAGAAGCTGAGTAACTAAAGTAGATTATTGCACATAAAAAAGCCCGCTTACCAGTGGCAGCGGGCTTTTCTCAATATTACTACTGAGTTTTGAAATTACATAGCAAAACAGACCCTACCTCTTACAGGACGTGTGTTTATACACATACAGTTAATGGGACAGTTTTTAAGGTTGAGTTCTTTCATGCTAATTTATCCTGCTATGTTGTAGCTTAAAGTAGGTGATTATACAAAGCATGTCAAATTTGAGAAGAAAAATTTCTTTGATTGTCAGAATATCACATATTACTTCGCGAAATATCCTCAAGTGTTCTACCTTTGGTTTCTCTTACAAACGCTTTCACAAAGAAGAAGGCGATGAAACCGAATACCGCATAAATCGCATAGGAGAAGCCGAGCCCGATTCCCGCAAGCATAATCGGGAAGGTCATCGTAACAGTGAAATTTGACAGCCAGTGGATCAATCCGCTGACGGCAAGGGCGGCACCCCGTATCTTATTCGGGAAGATTTCTCCAAGCAGCACCCACATTACCGGTCCCCAGGTGAAGGCGAAAAAGGCGACAAAACTATTCGCAAAGACCAGAGAGAGCACGGCTTGCGTCTGATTGAGGTCGAGATTGCCATCGGCATCAAGACCTGCGGTACCGAACAGGATAGCGAGCAGACCAAGAGATATGGCCGTTCCCAAAGATCCGATAAGCAACAGCATACGACGGCCGACTTTATCAATCAACGCAATAGCAACGAAGGTGAAGATCAGGTTGACCGTACCACTGAGAATATTCGTCAGCAATGCATCGGCTTCCTCAAACCCGGCCGCCTGCCAAAGCACGGCACCGTAATAAAATACGATATTTATCCCGGTGAGCTGTTGCAGGATGGCCAGCGCCAACCCAATCCAGACAATCGGATAAATCTTTTTTGTAGCCCTGTTAATAAGATCGGAAAGACGAGGCCGGCGGTCTTTTTCAACGGTTTCCTTAATATCGGCGATTTTCTGTTTAACCGGCTCCCAGGGGATAATTTTTTCCAGAACCGACTCCGCCAATTCAAACTTGCCGGCGGCAACCAGGTAGCGCGGCGATTCAGGAATAAAGAACAGCAAAACAAAAAAGAGTGTGGCCGGTATCAGTTCCATCCAGAACATCCATCTCCACGCCTCAAATCCGAACCAGTGTTCAATGGATGCGCCACCGGCAAATGTAGCTATGAAGTAGTTGCTGGTGAATGAAGCGAGCAATCCGATCACAATCATAAGCTGCTGAAGTGTAGCCAGCCGCCCTCTGATGCTTGCCGGTGCCACCTCACTGATATAGGCAGGTGCAAGAATACTTGCAGCGCCCACGGCAAGTCCTCCGATGATTCTGAAGAAGACGAACGTAGCGGAACTGTCAGCTACTCCGGATCCCCAGGCGCTGAACATAAATGCAAGTGCCGCAATAAACATTGCTCCCCGACGCCCGACTTTATCCGCCAGAGATCCGGCAAAAAATGCGCCGGCGGCACACCCAAGCAGCATAGAAGCTACATTAAACCCGGTGCCGACTTCATCAGAATCGAAAGCGTCCTGCAAAGCGCTCACGGTCCCGTTTATTACTCCGCTGTCATAACCAAACAAGAATCCGCCGAGAGCGGCAACAAAAGAAATAAGTATTACTTTTCCGGTTCGATATTCGCCTGAGGACGCTTCCTTATTATCCATGATTAATTCAAGATTTTTTGTGTCAATAGATTACATTCATGCACCTGATCGGCAAAATAATTGTTATACAACAATTACTCACCTTCAAAATAAAATCTTTCGGTTTGATTACCGATTTTTAAGGTGTAGTAGCCGCTTTCAATTACATCGCTTCCGGTATGATCAGGGTAGAAAAGGTGGTCTTCGGGTGTAATACTGAACTCAGCAGTGACTTGTTCTCCGGGTTCAAGATAGACATTTTCAAAATGCTTCAGTTCTCTTACCGGGCGGGTGATCAGGCCGACTTCATTACGCATGAACCACAGGACATTTTTCTTGCCGGAGACATCACCGGTATTTTCCAGTGTAACAGATGCGGTCAGGTACTCATCTTTACCAACCGTATCATTGGATAATTCCAAATCGGAGTATTCAAAATCGGTGTAACTTAAGCCGTGACCAAACTCCCACTGCGCCGAAACGCGATTGGTCGGTTTGTGATCATAGGTGGTGAAATGGGAGTTTTCTGACGGGTAGGTGAAGGAAAGCCGGCCACTCGGGTTATAGTTGCCTGAAATAATGTCGGCGATAGCTTCACCGCCTTTATAACCGGGTAGTCCCGCAAATAATACGGCGTCGCTGTCAATAGCGGCATCCGGAAGCAGGCGCGGGCGTCCTCCCACATAAACCATCACCGCAGGAACTTCCACTGATGCGACAGCTTCAGAAACATGATTTTGATATGCATCAAGATTCATATCCGTGATATCCCCGATAAACTCGGTATAAGGCTCTTCGCCCAGAGCCATGATGATCACATCGGCATTTTCCGCGGAGTTGATGAATTCATCGTAGTTATCGCTTCCTACCGGGCCGATTGAATCCACCAAAGAAACCTGCGCATCAGAAAACTCATCCCGGATTCCGGAATAGATAGTATGAATATCATCAGGATACATTTCTTCCGGACCACCTTGCCACTCGAGCGTCCAGCCGCCGCTCAAATCACGCTTGGAATCAGCGCGAGGGCCTACCACGAGGATGTCATCTACATCATTATGATGCAGGGGGAGCAAATCATTTTCATTTTCAAGAAGTACAAGCGACTCCCTGGCAGATTGAAGCGCTTTTTCCTTGTGATCTTCATGACCTACAAGATCAAAATATTCGGTTGTGGGATAAGGGTTTTCGAATAATCCCAATTCAAACTTCAGCCGGAGCACCCTCTCGACCGATTCATCAATGCGTTCCTCAGAGATACGGCCTTCTTCCACCAATTCTTTCATGTAGTAGAAAAAATCGAATGATTGGGGGGTCATGCTAACATCCACACCCGCTTTGATAGCCAGATATGTGGCTTCTTTTTCATCTTTTGCCGCATGGTGATAGTGCTCCTGCTGATATCCAACCTCATCAAGGGTAGAGAGCTTGATGATATCAGCCCAGTCGGTAAGCACAACTCCTTCAAAACCCATTTCATCGCGCAGCAAATCCTGAATAATAGGCTTGGATGCGTGTACAGGAACACCATTCAGTTCACCGCTATTGAGCATCACCGTTTTAATGCCTTCATCGATAACCGCCTGAAACGGAGGCCGGTGAATTTCCTGAAGGGTTTGATCAGAAATATCAACAGGGGAGCGGTCCCATCCGGAGTAAGGAGTGGAATAGCCGATAAAGTGCTTCGCTGTGGCAGCCATTCTGTAAGGTTCAACTGATGATTCCTCTTCTAATCCGGCGGTGTAAGCGCGTCCAAGCTCAGAAGCTACGTAAGGGTCTTCACCAAAAGTTTCATAAAAACGAGCCCATCGTGGTTCTCTTCCGATATCCTGCACGGGAGCGAAATTCCAGTGATGGCCGAGATGGGCGGATTCTCTGACCGTTATCTCGCCCATAGTGCGGGCCATATCTTTGTTAAAACTGTTGGCGAGATTCATGTTGTGTGGAAAAATCGTGCTTTCCAACAGATAACTGGCCCCGTGCATATGATCGATGCCGTAAATAACAGGAATATCAAGCCTGGATTCTTCAAAGACAATTTCCTGCAATTCCATCGAAAAATCATGCCAGCGTTGCGGGGTATCGGCAAATCCGTTTAAGAATGAGCCGATATGATAATTAGCCATTGCTTCTCTTGCTTTTTCAGGATCAAGTTCAACGGCATGTGCTCCATCAGTATTGATCTGTGATATATCAATCTGCATCATCTGCCCGATTTTTTCTTCGAGTGTCATGCGTTCCATAAGATCATCTACACGCTCATCAACGGGCAGGTCGGGATTGAGATAAGCCGGTTCATCAGATGCATTTAGGGTTGATGAACTAAATAATGCACAGCCTATAAAACTAAAGGCGAAAATCAAACTTACTGGAATATTAACAAATGCATTTAACATAAATACCTCTGAACGTGTTTAGAAATTGCAGATCTGTAATTGTTTTAAATAGTTACAATCGGTGGCTTCTGCTGAAAGCTGATGACCGGCCCGGCAAATTACACCTATCCATTTGAATAAATTATAAGAAGGATTGTAGTTGTAGAATACCGGCTCAATCACAGATTATAATTTCAGGTTAAAGCCCTTTTTATTTGCTGTACAAATATAATGCAAAATTTTGCAATTTTAAAAAACTAAAGTGACTTAAATATAATAAATGATTTATATTAAATATGATAAAATACTAAATAACAATAATTTAAGTATTACATAAAATTTCAATATCGGAAAAATTATTGCATAAAATTTGAATTAAACACTTGTATGATAGAGTATTTTTTTTCATATTGGAGTCATCAAATCGGCGATTTTAATTATTGTTAAGTTATTTGAGGAGCTCTATGGTGAAACTAATACAGATATTAACTCTCACATTATTATTCATCCTCCCGGAAGCGGTTTTTAGCCAGACCTGGGAAAAAGTGTGGTCTGAAGAATTTGAAACGGATACACTGGACATGGCTAATTGGGAGTATCAGTACGGTACCGGAAGCGACGAAGGCCTTATCGGATGGGGAAATTGGGAGCTGCAATATTACACTGACCGTGAAGAAAATATCTTTATAGAAGATGATAAGCTTCATATCATAGCTCAGGCTGAGCAATATGAGGGAGAGGATTTTACTTCTGCCCGAATCAGGACAAAAGACATGCAGGATTTTAAATACGGCAGGTTTGAAATTCGCGCAAAACTCCCGGAAGGGCAGGGGCTCTGGCCGGCGATATGGATGATGCCCACGGAGTCGGTTTATGGTCCTTGGCCGGAAAGCGGTGAAATAGATATTATGGAGCTTGTGGGACATGAGCCTGCCGAGGTACACGGAACTGTCCACTATGGTACGAATCAACCATACGACCATCAATATAGTGGTGGCGCTTATCAACTTGATGAAGGTAGATTCAGTGACGACTTTCATGTGTTCTCTATTGAATGGGAACCAGATATAATCCGCTGGTATGTTGATGATAATTTTTTCTTTCAGGTATCGCCGAATAACCTCCAACCTTATAACTGGCCTTTTGATGAGTATTTTCATTTTATCTTAAATGTCGCTGTGGGCGGAGAATGGCCGGGGGACCCCGATAGCTCTACCGAATTTCCTCAAACCATGATTGTGGATTATATCCATGCTTATGAAGATGCAGAGTTAACTTCTTCCGAAGAGGAAGAGGAGGTTCCGGAATCTATAAATCTGAATCAAAATTATCCGAACCCCTTCAACCCTGAGACAACCATACAATTTGAATTGCCCGAGAGAAAGCATGTAAAAGTTGAGGTATTCAACAGTATGGGCCAATCGGTAGCCGTCCTCGCTGATGAAGAGTTAAGTCAGGGGAGCCATTCTGTCCGCTTTGATGGCAGCAATTTAAGCAGCGGCACCTACATCTACACGCTTCAAACTGATAATACCACTTTATCAAGGCAGATGACTTTCATTAAATAGTGCCTCTAAAAAGGTCAGTAACCTCGCGCGATTTGATCCTGGCGTTTTCTGAGGGCTTTGATTTTTCTTACAGAGACTAAATTTGGGTTATTATGAAGTCAAAAATTATTCTGCTACCGCTTTTCTTGTTTTTGTTTGTTAATGGCACGGGATTCAATGACGCAGAAACGGAGAATTATGAACCTGTCCCCGTTAGTATCGAAGAGTCAAATGGGTCATATCAGATAGTGCGTGATGGAGAACCTTATTTTATAAAAGGAGCAGGCGGGTCGTCAAATTTGGAAAAACTTTCAGAAACGGGGGCCAACTCAGTAAGAACCTGGAGTACCGGTAACGCAGAAGAAATCCTGGACAAAGCTTTTGAACACGGTCTTACGGTTATGCTGGGAGTATGGCTTGAACATGAACGGCACGGTTTTGACTACGATGATGAAGAAGCTGTTCAAAAACAGAAAGAAGAAGTACGTGAAAAGGTGCTTCGGTATAAGGATCACCCGGCGCTTCTCGCCTGGGGGCTTGGCAATGAAGTTGATCTGATGTATGAAAACACCCGGGTTTGGCATGCCGTAGAAGATATTGCGCAGATGGTTCGCGAACTCGATCCCAATAATTTGATAACTACGGTGACTGCAGGAATTGACAGGGAAAAAGCGCAGCTGATACAAGAAAAAGTGCCAACCATCGATTTTCTGAGTGTCAACACCTACGGAGATTTATCAGAATTGCCCCAAACCATACGGGAAATTGAATGGGAGAAACCCTATATGGTTACCGAATGGGGACCAACCGGTCACTGGGAGTCGCCCGAGACAGATTGGGAGGTTCCGATAGAGGAAACAAGTACGGAAAAATCCAGGGTATACCGTGAGAGATACAAAGACGCTATTGAGGGCGACCCGGAAATGTGCCTCGGATCATATGCTTTCTTATGGGGACAAAAACAAGAGACCACTCCAACATGGTACGGTATGTTTCTGGAAAGCGGATATCCGACTGAAGTAGTTGATGCAATGCAATATTTATGGACAGGAGAGTGGCCGGATAATCAAGCGCCATCTATTAATGCTTTTAAGATAGAGGGCAAAACGGCCCATGAAAATGTCTATTTGCAACCCGGGGAGCGGTATGATGCAAATATTGATGTTAAGTTGCACGGCGCTGCGGAAATTGAATTGGAATGGGAGTTTCTGCCTGAAAGCACGGATATCGGTGCCGGCGGCGATCCGGAAGAGCGGCCGGAGACCATTACAGGACTACTTGTGGAAGAAGATGCGGAGGCCGGTAATATTACATTTGATTCACCTCAGGAGCCGGGTCCTTATCGCCTGTTTGTGTATGTGACCAATGAGCATGATAAGGCCGCTACCGCCAATATTCCTTTTTTTGTTGAGTGACAATGCGCTATAAAACATGGGCGGGTTTTTGGGCGATGTGATGTAAACCGACTATAGTTAACCACTGTAGGTAACACAAAAAAATCTCACCGTGATCAATAAACACAAGTGAAAAGATCACTTGTATGCAAAATAATGATAAACTAATAAAAAAGAGTACAATATGAAGTATATAATACTCACATTATCAGTAGTACTATTAACAGCAAAAATGGGTACTGCTCAATTTGAAGGTGGAGACGGGTCGATTGATGATCCGTATCAGGTTGCAACTGTTGAGCAATTACAGGAAGCCGGAGGCCCTGATCATTTTATACAGACAGAAAATATAGATGCATCGGATTTTGATTTTTCTCCTTTGGACGATCTGACCGGCAGCTATGATGGAGACGGGCATGTAATTTCAAATCTTACCATTGATACGGATGATGATCTTCATGTGGGTTTGTTCAGCGTCATAGCCGGCGGAGAAGTACGGAACCTCGGACTTGAGGATCTTGATCTTATTGCTCCGGACGGAGAAATGGTTGGCGGAATAACCGGTGTTCTAACGGCAAACGGATTGATTGAGAATGTCTATGTTACCGGAGAAGTTGATGGCTGGCTGATGGTCAGCGGCATTGTAGGCCATGTTGTTGATGGTATCGTAGACAACACCTATGCCCATGTTACGGTTGATGCGGATGACACTCAGAATGCGGGTGTTGCCGGACGTTTAAGTGCCGATGGCGAGGTGTATAATTCTTACGCTGTGGCTGAAGTTACGGGCGGAGATTGGTATGGTGTCGTAGTCGGAAATAATGACGGAGGCACCGTAGCAAATATCTATTGGGATGTTGATGAAAGCTCTCCGGCTGATGGAATAGGCTTCGGCGATGAAGGAACCAATGTACATGGACTTACCACCGAAGATATGACCGGCGAAGCTGCTGCGGAGAATATGGCTGCACTGGATTTTGAGACGATCTGGACTACCACCGAAGATGATTACCCAACCCTGACATTTGATGAGGTACCGGTTGATGATCATACAGCCATTGAGCCGCCAGAAGATGAAGATACCGGGTTGCTGCAAACATTCCCGCATTCTTTTAATATGGGTAGCCGCGCTATAAACTGGAATGATTACACATTTTTCCCGTTTGAAGGTGCTGTGCTTGCGAGAGTTACAAATCCCGATAAATCCGGTTTAAATGAAAATGATTTCGTACTTGAATATGAAAAGACAGAGGGTTCAGAGCCCTGGGCCGGCTTTTTCTATCGCCTGTCAGACGAAGTATACTTGTCTGACGAGTCGACATTTAGCATGAAAGTGTGGTCTCCGCGCTCTGATGTTGAAGCTTCATTAAAGTTTGAACAGCATGATGGTGATCTTGAGACCAATGAATTCTTTGCAGAAATAACAGAATACGGTGAATGGATAGAGCTCGAATGGGATTTGGAAGGCATTGATCCGGAAGAAGCCTGGGATGTCGTCACAATTATTATGGAATTAGAGACTGCTGGCGAAGGCGGTGAAGATTACACATGGTATTTGGATGAATTTTCACTCGAAGGCGTAGCTGAAGAGCCGGGCGAAGTTGAACCGCCTCCGGGAATTGTCATTACCGAACCCGATGATGAGGACATTTCTTCACTACAGCCATTTCCATTCGAATTCAATATGGATACTGAAGACGTCGATTGGGAAGATTATACATTTTTTCCCTTCGAAGGTGCAATTCTTTCAAGGATGGAAAATCCTGATGCATCCGGTATGAATGAGTCGGATTACGTACTGCGGTATGAAAAGGGTGCAGGCAGTGCAGCCTGGGCCGGATTTTTCTACAGACTTGAAGAGGCCGTAAATATCAATGACGAATCGACTTTTAAAATGAAAGTTTGGTCCCCAAGATCTGATATAGATGCGATCATGAAGCTTGAGGAGCAGGATAGCGATCTGGAAACCGACGACCAGTTTGCGGAAATTACTGAGGCCGAAGAATGGATTGAGCTTGAGTGGGATTTAAGCGGATTAGCCGATGCTGATTGGGATATGGTTACTATCATTTTCGATCTGGATATGGATAACCCGCCAACCGGAGGAGAAGATGATACCTGGTTTGTTGACGGGTTACGACTTGAAAATGTAGAGGAGGTAACAAGCAGCGAAGTGGTTGACTATGAGTTGCCTGCTGATGTGGAGCTGGAACAAAACTATCCTAATCCTTTCAACCCGACAACCCAAATTGAGTTTGCATTACCTCAGGCTGAACATGCAACGCTTGAAATTTATAACGCATTAGGGCAGAAGGTTGAAACACTGGTGGATGAGGAGTTATCTGCTGGGCAGCATAGCTTTGATTATGATGCGTCTCACCTTTCTTCCGGAACTTACATCTACAGATTACAAGCCGGAGATCAGATCAATACCAAGACAATGACATTGATCAAGTAGT